>CAZADH010000263.1:0-8886 GCA_964483805.1 uncultured bacterium | reverse complement strand
AAGCCGGGCGATATCGCTTCGCGGTCGGGACCGCGGGCAGCGCAACACTGGTATTGCAGACGATTCTGCCGACACTGCTGACATCAGGCGAACCGTCGCTCATCAAGCTCGAAGGCGGCACGCACAACAAGTGGTCGCCCCCGTATCACTTTCTGGCGCACGCATTCTTGCCGACCCTCGCCCGCATGGGTGCGAACTGCGTGGCCGAACTGGAGTCGTGGGGGTTCAACCCGGCTGGGGGCGGCAAGTTCACCGTGACGGTCGAGCCGCCGCCCGACGGGCGTTTGCGGGTGGCCGAGTGGTGCGAGCGTGGCGCGTTGCAGCATGCGGAGGTGCTGACTGCCGTGGCCCAGATCGACCACGCCATCGCCGACGACGAGGGACGGATGATCGTCGGCGGGGTACGGTTCCCGATCAACAAGCGGCGGGCCGAGCAGGTGCCGTCGATCGGGCCGGGCAACGTGGCTTTGCTGATGTTGGCGTTCGAACATACGCACGCTGTATTTACCGGATTCGGCGAGTTGGGCGTGTCGCGGCGGCGCGTGGCCGGCGACGTGGTCGGGGCCGCCAACCGCTTCTACAAGTCGCTTGCGGCCATCGACGAACACCTGGCCGATCAGTTGTTGATCCCCATGGCGATGGCCGGCGGCGGTTCGTTCACGACCACCGAGCCGACCGAACACACCCGCACCAACGCGGCGGTGATCGAGCGGTTCCTGCCGGTTGCGATTACCATCGCCAAAGCCAACGACCTGTTGTGGCGCATCGACGTGACCCACCGTCCGTAGATAAACCACGAATCATCGGGGCGACATCGTAGGGGCGCACTGCCGTGCGCCCCCTCTCACCAGGAGGTATTTCCATGGAATGGATCAAAGACAAATCCGAGTTATCCCCCAAGGCCCGCGTCCCCGTGAAATCGTGGTGCCCGGACCCGGAACCGGATGCGTTGAAGCAGGCGGCCAACCTGGCGGCCCTGCCGGTGATCGACGGCCACGTTGCCTTGATGCCTGACTGCCACGTCGGTTACGGCATGCCGATCGGCGGCGTGATTGCGGTGCGCGAGGCCGTGATCCCGAATGCCGTGGGTGTCGACATCGGCTGCGGCATGGGCGCGGTGCGCACCTCGGCAACCACCGCGCAACTGCCGGACATGGCCAAGATCCGGGCTGTTCTCGAAGATCTCAAGAAACTGGTGCCGGTGGGCGAGGGCAACAGCCACCGGCACCGCCAGGATTGGGACGGGTTCGCAGAATATGAAGACAATGTATTGCGCGATCCACCCGGCTGGTTCGACGGCGACGGCCTCGACCGCGATCGCAAGAACCTCGGCACCCTGGGCGGCGGCAACCATTTCATCGAGTTGCAGGCCAGTGCCGATGACGTTGTCTGGATGATGCTGCACTCGGGTTCCCGCAACCTTGGCTACCGGGTGGCCAGCTTCTACCACAAGCTCGCCCAGCAGTTGTGCGCAAAGTGGCGCACCGAGCTGCCCTGTCCGGACCTGGCGTTTCTGCCGCTCGAGACCGAGGAGGCGGCGGCGTATATCCGCGACATGAATTTCGCCCTCGCCTACGCGCGCGAGAACCGCCGCCGCATGATGGAGGCGTGCAAGCTGGTGGTGGCGGAGCATCTGCCGGGGATCGAGTTTCGCGAAGAGATCAACATCCACCACAACTACGCGGCGCTCGAGAACCACTTCGGTCGCAATGTCTGGGTGCATCGCAAGGGCGCAACCTCGGCGAAGAAGGGCGAGATGGGGATCATCCCCGGCAGCATGGGCGCGTCGTCATACATTGTCAGAGGTCTGGGCAATCCCCAGTCATTCAGCTCGTGCTCGCACGGCGCCGGTCGCAAGATGGGTCGGACCGAGGCAAGCCGCCGGCTGACTGTCGAGGCGTGCAACCAGGCCATGACCGGCATCGTCTTCGACCGTTGGCACAAGATGCACCGGGGTGGAGCGGCCGTGCGCCGCGCCAAAAAAGAAGGGGCCGAATACGATTTGGGTGAAGCGCCGCAGGCCTACAAAGACATCGACAAGGTCATCGAAAACGAACTCGACCTGATCGAGCCGGTGGTGAAACTGCGGCCACTCGGCGTCATCAAAGGATAAGAGGACCCGCGGCGCCGGCCGGTCGGTGGCGCCGCGGTCCGCCGGGAATACGTATTGCTATCGTATTGATGATATTGCGCATGTATTGATGGGCCCCGACGAGGGGCCGACCGTTAGCTGCGGGGTCCGAGGATTTCGAACATGCGCACCCGCTGCGTTTTGCCCTTGACCTCAGCCAAGGCCATCTCTTCGGCGGCAAACTCGCTCTGGACGCGCGTCCAGGTGGTTTCGCTGACGATGATGCGGGTGTGGCGCCCTTGCTTGCTCGCTGTTTCGAGGCGCGAGGCGAGGTTCACTTCGTCGCCGATGACCGTCAGGTCTTTGCGCCGCTTGCTGCCAACGTCGCCGAGCAACATCGGGCCGGTGCTGATGCCGACGCCGATATCGATGGCAAAATCGCCGGCGCGTTCACGTTTGCGGTTGAACAACCCGACGAACCGGCGCATCGCCATGCCGACACGCACGGCCCGCAGCGGATGGTCGTCGGCCGGGGGCTGATCGGGAGCGGGCGCAAGAAACACCGCCATGACGGCGTCGCCAATAAATTTGTCGATGCGGCCGCGGTGGTAGCGGATGATCGGTTCGATGCCGCCGAGAAAGGCATTGAGCATCGCGAACATCGCTTCGGGCGGGTGGCGCTCCGCCAGGGTCGTGAAGCCACGAACGTCGGAGAACAAGACGGTCGCTTCCTCGATCTGGCCGCGGCGGCCACGGGCAGCGGCCTTGTCGTCCTGCACCGCCTCGAGAACGGTTTCGGATACGTATGCCCGCATGCGTTCGCGCTCGCGCATGCCTTGTACCATGGCGTTGAACGTGGTCGACAGGCGACCAAGTTCGTCTTCGCCGAGCGGCGGCACGGTGACCTCGAGATTGCCGGCGCCGACGTGGGTCACGGCAAGGTCGAGAATGCGGATTGGTTCGACGAGGCTGTTGGTGACGGCGAGACCGAGAATGAGGGCCAACAGGGCGGTGACCGCAACGATGGCCACGACAAACTGTTCGGTGCGCCGGATTTCATTGTTGATCGGGGTCAGTGATGTGAGAATGGCAAAGACGAAGTTGGTCATGTTCGGCAAACGGGTCACCAGATAGACGAACGGTTCGCCGGCGATGACGCGCTCGCCTTCAAACCGCATCTTCAGATAGCGTGCATTGTTCAATTCGACGCCGAGTGCTTTCCAGACCGGGTTCGGCCCCGGAGGGAAACGGCGCAACGAACGACCGTCCATGTTGGTGGCAAACATCTCGACGGCCGGTTCACCAAGGCGTTGTCTCTGGCGGCGCGCAAATTCGCGAAACTCGGCGCGCAAATAGAACGATTCGAGGTCGGGTTGGGTGGTCCCCAGCGCGACCACCCGCAACTCCTTGCCGAGCGGTACGGCGCTGCGCATTACGTAGACCATGTGCTTCCCGGTCGAGATCCCGCGCAACAAGCCCACCTGCATGACCGCTCGCGAATCCTGGGCGAACGCGGTCGACACCTCGTCACGCACCATACCGCGCAGCGCCGAGAGGTTATCGTGCTGCGGCCGCAATTGGCCCATGAAGTCTTGCAGACTGGCGCTGATGATGACGCGCAGCGCGTTGGCGCTCGCTTGATCCTGGAGGGCAGACCCGGTGGCCACGGCTGTGCGCCCGGACGAGTCGGATAGGAAGTAGAAATTGATCAGGCCGTCGCGGGCCATGGTATCGAGTGCACGCAATACGGAATTCACATCGCCGCGGGCTTGCCGGCAGGCGCGCGTGATGCGGCGTTGCAACAATCCTTCCAACGTCGCGCGCGACTCGTCGAAACGCAACGCCTGGATATCGATCTGACGCCGCATCTGTTCGATGCACTCATTGCGCCGTTGTTTCGCGAGATTGGCGGCCATGACCGACCCGAAAAGATACAGGCCGGTAACCGGCAGCAGGACAGCCGCGACGAAGAGGCCGCTGATCCGCCAGCGCAGCGAGCGGGCCGGCAGATTGCGCACCGAGGGCAAGCGCGCGGCGACCAGCAAGGTGAAGAAGACAAATAGCAATACAATGGCTGCACAATGTCGGCGATCCCGGGCCTTGCGTTCGATCGTCTCGCGGTCGCCCAGCAAGACGAGGCGCCAGGGGACCTCGCGCTCGGTGTAAGCAGCCAGGGCGAGATGGGGGCCGACGTTGAAGTAGTCTTCGGTGCGGTTGAGATACCCGCGCCGGGTGTTTTTGACGATGCTGGTGGCGCGCAGCTCCGGGTCGCCGACATGACCACGCGCTTGCCGACCCAGTTCGAAGGCCACCGCGGTGAGGCCGTGCAACTCGTGCGGGGCCCATGGCGTGCGCCGAACCGTGCGGGCCAACCACAGGCCCGGCGGACTTTTCTCGACGTTGAGCAAGAGCAGGAACCCGCCGCCGACAAACGGACCGCGGGCAACCACCGGCCGAGGCACCGCCGCCCAGATGATGACCGATTCCGCACCCAGCCACGCAAGTTGCAGGACGTGACCGGGTGCCGCGGCCAGTCCTTCGAGGCGAAGTCGCTGGCCGGAGAACATCAGGAACTGTTCGCGGGCGCGCCGCATCGCCTCGGGGTTGGCTGACGGTCGCGCCGGATTGCCCATCCGTTCCATGAACGAACCTGCGACGGTTTTCCAGAATCGCGATGGGGGCAAGTGGGCCGACGACGACCCTGTCAGAATCTGCCCGTGACGGTCCCACACCAGCCATTGCAGCAAACCGGGATGGCACTTCTCGACCGCGTCGGCGTAGCGCACAAACGCGCGCGGGTCGCCCCCATGCTGCAGCCGCCACACCAGTTCGCACTGCAGCCGCTGCAAACCGATGCTTGGGGAATTGGCGTGGCGCGCTTCCTGGCAGCCGGTGGCCAGCAATTCGCGCAGGCGTTGGATTTCGCCGGCCGTCCGATCGTCGATGAGGCGATTGACCCCCAGCGCTACGCCGAGAATCGGCGCAATCACCAAGGCGCAGAACAAGAATCCACGGACGAGCCATGGTTGCCGCGAACGTGTCGGTGCGAAGTTCACCCCACGATTGTATCAGCGCGACAAGACGGAGGCGACTCTGTCGATTCGTCGCGGGTTTTTCCAGGCGAGCCTGTTGAGGCGAGTCTGGTCGGCCGAGTCGTTTGCACCGGATCGGTGCACCTGTTACTCTGGCCCGGGGAACATGCCCATGGCGCCCGAAGCCCGCCGTGCCATGGCAGCCCGCGACCGAACTGCGTCCGGCTGTTTCTCGCGATGACAGAAACGTCGTCGCCATCGTCTTGTAAGGATGAGACGGCACCAAACCAGGATGAACCCGGCAGCACAGACCAATGTGGCGCACCCCGACGATGCGCGTTTGATCAAACGCCTGAAAGCGCATGATCCGGCGGCATTCATCGAGCTGTTCAGTCGGTTTGGTGCAACCGTGTTCAGGCTGGCGCGCATGAAACTCGGTGATGTTCCGTCGGCCGAGGATGCCACTCAGGAGGTGTTTGTGCGGGCGTTCACCAAGATCGACACGCTGACGGCCGATCGCGTGTTGCCGTGGTTGATGCGTGTCGCCCGCAACCATTGCTGCGATGTGTTGCGCAAGCGTGGGCGCGTTCCCGAAACCCCGACCGACCCGACCGATGACCGGTTCGACGGGGTCGTCGATGCGACGCCCGAAACGTCATCGCTGCCCGAAATGCTGCGGGGCTTGACCGAAGTCGAGCGCGAGGTCGTGTTGTTGCGTGTACAGGACGAAGTGCCGTACGGCGAGATCGCGTCGGCACTCGACATGACGGAGGGGTCGGTCCGCAATGTTTATTCGCGGGCGATCCGGCGCCTGCGTGAGAACGGGGGAGACCGTGACTGAGCATTGGTGCGACCGGATCACCCACGCCGATGCCGCCGAACGCGCGCAGATATTGGCGCAGGCCGAGGGTGCCACCCACGTGCGTACCTGCGCCGCCTGCCGGCAAACACTGCGCGTGCACGCCGATCTGCGTACCGCCTGTGCCGGGTTGAGCCCTGACGCCGCAGCGCTTGGGCGGATGCGGGCCGCCATCGCTGATCGCATCGGCGCCGGCAGTCCGGTGCCGGGGGCGCCGACGGCAGGTTGGCCATACATTGTATTTCTATCGGCCGTCGTGGCCGGGCTCGTCGCCCTGATCGCATGGCTCTCGTGGCCGGCCGGTCCGCCGCTCACGACCACACCGACGCCACCGATCGTCACGCCGAACTCCTCGGCCTCCGTCGTCCTGGCACCGTCGCTCCCCATGGCCATGTCGGCGACCCGACCCGCCCTCGTTGGCCAGGTGTCGGCGCCGGTTTCCGCAACCGTCGAGTTGACCGGAGCGATCCGGCGTCGCGCGCACGACGGCAGTGTGGTCGAACAGATCGTGCGGGCGCGCGACCACCGCATGAGCGAACCTCTCGATCTCGGACCCGATTCCCACCTGATCGTGCGTTTTCCCCGCGGTTTTGCCATCACCATCGCGGGGCAGGCGGCGGTGCGCACGTTCACGGCGTCCGGGCTCGAGGTGGTCTCGGCCTCGGCAACGTTCGCTTTCGCCCGACACGGCGCGTCACCCGATGCGATCAGGGCCGCAAGTGGGAGCGAACCGGTCATGCAGATCACCACGCCCCGGTGTGTCATCACCGTCGTCGGCACAACCTACGTATTGCACGTGTCTGGGGACCAGGAACGGTGTATGGTGGTCGAGGGTGCCGTCGAGGTGTGCCGGCGTGACGGTCGTTTGCTGGGGCGCTTGGCGCCGCGACAGGGCGTGGTCGTCACGGCGACCGGACCCTGTCGCCTCGAAACAGACGCCGCTTCGGCAGATGCAAGAGGAGTGGCCTCGGTGGGCACGGCGGTGCCGGTCTCGTTGACCGGCGATCCGGCGGCCGGCGATCCGGCGGCCGGCGGTCCGGCGGCCGGCGGGCAGGGCGTTACGGCGACGGCTGTCGACACGGCGACGATGATGAGGAGGCTCGACGATGGCTTCTAAGTGGTGCGATTCGTGGCGGGCGGTGGCGGTGCTCGGTCTGGGCCTGGCGGGGCTGTATTCCTGGTCGCCGCTCGCCGGCGCCCCGATCAACAAAGCCGGCGTTTCGGCGCAATCGGCGCCAGTGTCTGAGATTGCCGTGATCTCACCGCGTGGCGAGATCGTATTGATGCTGTATGACAAGATCTATGGCCTGGCCAAACGCTTGGTCGACTTCGAAGAGTTTTTGTTGTTCCGACTCAAAAAGAAGCGCCCGATCGACGAAACGCGGGCCCAGGCCTCATTGTACAGCGGCAAGAAGCAAATGAAACGGTTGTATCAGAAAGCTCTGCGGCTGCAGGCCCGTCTACCGGCGGGAGACCCGGCGTTGGCCGAGGTCGAGCTGGCCAAGCTGCGCATCAGCGGCTTGAAACCTGAGCACATGAGCAACAGTGCGGCGATTGCCAAGATCCTCGGCGACAAATCGCCATTGGCCGCATCGGTGGCGACGGCGGCCGAATACTTCGATCCGCCACCGCTGGTGGCCACCGAGTCGTACCCGGTGAAAGATCTCGACGGGCAATTCTGAAGTGGCGATGACGATCCGTGGTGTGGCTTCGTCTTGTTAATCGGATCCACCTCGAGCGACCCCGGGTCGCATCGAGCCAAAGATCAAATCTCATCAACAGGAGCAGGGGAATGAAACAGAATCTGGTGGTTCTCATTGTGGCGTTCGTGTTCTGTACCGTGTTTTCGCCGGTCTTCGCGCAGATGGCCGATGCGGCGGCGGGTCCGGCCGACACGCCGACGGCGGCGGCGCCCTCGACCAGCGGCACCGGTGATCCGGCGACGATCGAAGTCGATGACGACAACGATCCAGGCCAGGCCGAGCCGACCGGGTCGGCAGCGGCGGCTCCTGCCGCGGTTGCGGCTGCCAAAGCGAAGCCCGATGCGTACGCGCCCTGCGTCGTGCGCGTCAACATCGACGGAAAACCGGCCGAAGACGGCGTCGTCATTCTGCGCGATCAGGTCGAGAAAGACACGATCATCCGCCTCGGGATCAGCGACGGTTCCGAGCGCACCACGCTGCAGAAAGACCATCACTATACCGTTCAATACGTGTCGGGTCCGTTGAAGTTCCAGGCTGACCATCCGGTGTGGTTGGGTGAGAAGGTCGACTCGGCCAAGATCATCATCAACTACAATTCGAAGACCAAGAAGTGGGCCTTCTCTTGGGACAAGTTCGGCGACACCGAGCGCTGCTCGCTGTATTTCCTGGTTCGCCGCGCCAATGACAAACCGGTGCCCGGCTACCGCCTGACCCTGATCCGCGAGCCGCACCGCGTCGTCATGCAAGACGTCGAACTCGGCAAAGACGGCAAGCTCAACCACTTCCTGCCCAAACCCGAGAAGGGCGAGGGGGTCGATAAGTACTTCGCGCTGCTCGTCTCCAACTTCGGTCCGGATCTGCGCTATCGTTTCCGCGTCGGCCCCGAATCGCTGCGCGTGCGCCAGGAATTCATGATCCGCGCCCGCAACGGCAAGAAGGTCGAACCGCCGATCGGCAAGCCCCCGGCCGTCGAGCCCCAGAAGATGCCGCCCGCCTCGGCCGCGGTTCCGGCTGACGGGAACATGTAATACATCGTATTTCTCTGTGCGAAGCGGCCCCGGCCTTGCGGCCGGGGCCGTTCTTGCGAGAGGGGGAGGGCAACGGGGCACTGCGCCATCCGTGGCGGGCGGGCCCCGGCGCCGCGATGGGTGCGGCAGCGGTGACGGGGTCAGGGCCGGTGCATCATAAAATCAGGCCGTAAGCACGCGGAGGAGGTATCTT
>CAZADH010000262.1:4962-8928 GCA_964483805.1 uncultured bacterium | reverse complement strand
CAATGACCGGACGGGATGCGGGTCAGAGCCCGGGCGCCGTGGCCGCTGACGCGGCCAGCAACGCCGCCCCCAGAGCGCCAAGATACTCCCCTTCGCGCGCCGGTTCAACCGGGTGCCCGAGCAGGGTTGCCAGTTCGCGGGCGAGGGCGGCGTTGCCCCCGCCGCCCGCCATGCGGATCGGCGGCGGCGCCCCCGTGCGATTGAGCATCGCCGCCAACCGCTGCGCCACCGCGCGCATGCCTCCACGCGCCAGCGTCTCGGGGGCCCGACGCTCGGCCAGCAACCCGATCAACTCCGACTCGGCGAACACTGCACAGGTGGCCGAAAGTGGCGCCGCCTCGGTCGCGGCGAGCGCCATCGTCACCAGTTCGGGAAACTCGACGCCCAACGCCCGCGCCAGCATTTCGAAAAACTTGCCGGTGCCGGCCGCACAGCGGTCGTTCATCTCGAAGTCGGCCACGCCCCCAAGATCGTCGAGGACGATGCACTTGGCGTCCTGCCCACCGATATCGACGAGCGTGCGCGTTCCGGGCAGGTGCCGCGCCACGCCCCGTGCGAAGGCACGCACCTCGGTGTGCACCACGGCTCCGAACCGCTCGCCGGCCCAGCGGCGGCCGTATCCCGTGGCGCCGAGCGGCATCCCGCCCAGACCGGCCACCCAGGCCTCGATCTCGTCGCGGGCCAGCGCCATATTGGGCCACAACCGCATTTCGACCAACGTGCCGTCTTCGACGATCACGCCCTTGGTGCGCCGCGAACCCAGGTCGAGCGCAGCGGCGCGCCCCGTCGGCTCAGATGATGTATTCAATGCCCTGGATCTTCACCCGCGACTGCGCACCGATGCGCTTGATGATGTGCGCCGCGAAGAAGTTGCCGATTTTCAGACAGGTCTCGAGCGGCAACTGGTGGAACAAACCATAGAAGAAACCGGCCTGGAAGTTGTCACCGGCGCCGTTGGTGTCGCGCACCTGCTCGACCTTGTAAGCCTTCACCCGCGTCTCGCCTTGCGGGGTCAGGGCCAGCGACCCCTCTTCGCCGAGTTTGACCACCGCCAGATCGGTGTATTCGAGCAGCTTCGCATAATCACCATGACAGAAACAGTCGGCTTCTTCACGGTTGGCGAACAGGATATCGACCCGATCGCGCAGGAACTTTTCGAGTTGCGACCGGTTGTGGTCGATAACAAACGTGTCGGCCAGGTCGAAGCTGACTTTCGTGCCGGCCTTGCGCGCCACCGTGTAGGCATGGTGGGTCGAGCGGTTGATCGGCTTGTTGCCGCGCAGCTCGAACGCCGAAAAATGCAGGTAGTTGGCGTCGGCGATCAGACCATGCAATACTTCGTATTCATACAGTTGCTTGGTGACCCCGAAATCGAGGCCAAAGGTGCGTTGCCCGTCGGGGGTGATCAGGGTGTAACACACGCCCGACGCACCCGGCTTGATCGAGACGTAGGTGTCGATCTCGTTGTCGCGCAGGTTGTTGATGTACTCGTAACCGTAATCATCACTGCCGACGCAACCGATGAACGCACACTTCAACCCCAGGTTGCTGGCCCCGTAGATGGTATTGGTCGGCGACCCGCCGGGCGCCACCGTCGGCAGGTGCCGGTCGGCCAACACCCGCAGTTTCGCGATGTTCTGCGCATTCAGTTCGATGCTGTTGCCCTTGGGCAGCGACAGGTGCTCGAGCTCTTCGTCGGTGACCTCGATGATCACGTCGGTCAGGGCGTCTGAAATCGCGCACAATTGGTATTTGCGCGTGGGCGAGGAAACGACGGCAGTGCCGGCGACCGACACCTCGACTGCAGGTGGCTGGGTGGGTTCGGCGGGAGGCGTCGTGGTAGCCGCGCGTCGATTTGGCATCACTGGTCCCCTTTCGCGTATTCGCCGTTGCCGGCGCCCTCAGGGTAGGTCTGCGCCGCCGGGGTGTCAAGCGCCCGCGCGCGCCGGGACTGACGATCGATCTCGGCCAGGCGCAGCAACAGCCCGGCCGACAACCAGAAGTAGCTTTGATACGGGTTGGCCATCAGCACCGGCCCGTTGTTCCACGAGGCGAACAGCGAAATGTGCAGACCCAGTATTGCACCCGAGCAGAACACCAGGCGCCGGTCGCTCAGTTGCGTGTGATTGCGGATCCCGATGACGAGCAGCCCGAGCACGATCGCCAGCACGATCGCCGTGCCCGGGACCCCGGTCTCGATCAGCATTGGCGCCCAATAACTGTCGGCCGCCAGCCCGGTCGCCTCCGGCGCAATCATGACGGTGTTCTCGTCGACGAACCGATGGGCCGCCGGGCCGATGCGACCGAGTCCGACACCAAGCGGGTATTTCTCGACGATCTGGGCGACCGCCCGCACCAGGCCCTTGCCTCGGCGTTCCGCCCAGTAATCGAAGGGCTGCCGCACGCTGCCCCAACGATCGTTGAAAGCACCGCCAAAGAAAGCGAACCCCAGCCCGATGAAGGTCACCAATGACAAGGCCACCAGGCCGCCGACCACGAACCACTGTTGCCCCGAAAAGCGGTTGCGCAACAGGAAAAACATGGCCACCAACCCGATCACCACAGCATACAGAGCCGACCGCTCCGCGCTCAACGGGATCGAGGCGATAAACAGCGGCAGACTGAGATAGCCGATCACCCGCGACCACACCAACCCGGGCTCGATCATGCTGATGAACAGGAACGGTGCGGTCAACACCGCCCACGAGACCGCGCCCCCCGGCACGTTGGTCGTCCCGAACGGTCGTGAATGCAACTGCCCGGCCGAGTCGACCCAGGCGGCGTCGACCGTCTTGTTGAAGTAGATCGGGTTGAGGTTGATCACCTCGCTGTGGAAGAACTGGTATTCGACCAGCCCCATCAAGCACACAAAAGCCGCGAGATGGATCATCCACGAAACCAGCTCGTAAACATCCTCGCGCGTCCGCACCACCACCTGTGCGAGAAAAAACAGCGGGATCATGGTGACGTGGCTCTTCATCGCCGCCAGCGACGCCATGAAGCTATACGAGTAGGGGTGAAAGATGAGACCAATGCAATACAGTATGAATACAATCGTCAGCTTGCCGATCGCATCGAGGCGCAGATCGACAAGACGCTGCGACGCCGTGCGCCGCCCCAGCCAACTGACGACGATGATCAGCAGCAGGATATCGGCGCCGATATGAACCCCGGCGTGGTACTCCGACAGGAGTTTGAGCGCACCCTCGACGCCAAGGTAGAACAGAAACACCTTGAGCAGACCCAACGGTGACGACAGGACCAGGGCCCAGAGCATGACGACCAGCACGGCAAGAACGATGGCCGTGTCGATGGTCAACCGGTCCAACAACACCATCGAGGTGGCTACGAGAACAACGCCCGCCACCAACAACAACACCTGTGACTGGCGGCTGATGTTCTCGGGCCGGATGTACCCTCTGCCCCCCCGCGATCGGGCGGGGGTCGTTGATTCGGCAGCAAACGGCACCGGCAACGACATCGGCCTACTCCGCGCCGACCGGGCTCATCCGCTGAACCAGAGCCAGATAATGGGGATCGCTCCGCACATCGGGAGCCATCTGCACGGCGGCAAGCAACTCGGCCCGGGCACGGCCATCGTCACCGATCGCGGCCAGCGCGTGGGCCAGATGCAGGCGCACCAGGCCAGCGGTCGGCATCCGCGCCACCAAAGGCTCGAGAATGCCGATCGCGATGCCCGGTTGGCCGCAATGAACCGCCGTCCAGGCGATGGTGTCGGCCACGGTCGGATCGGCCTTCACCGCATCCGGCAGTTTCTCGAGGAGGGTCCGGGCCCGTGTCGGTTGCTGCAGACGATCGGTGAGCAGATACGCATGGTTGTTGACCGCCCGCCAGAAATCGGGTTTGGCAGCAACGGCCGCCGCGTAGGCGTCGGCGGCTTCCCGCCACAAACCCTGGCGTTCGAGGGCAAACCCGCGGCGAAAGTGCAACACCGGCAACCGGTCG
>CAZADH010000262.1:3636-4952 GCA_964483805.1 uncultured bacterium | reverse complement strand
CGGCTCCGCCCGCGGGCGGCTCGCCCACGCGCGGCGCGGCCACCACCCCCGGCCAGTCGTTCTTCCGTCGCGCATGATCGGCCCGAACCAGGGCGTATTCGAGCCCCACCCGCGACGTCGCCGAGGCGGCGCCGGCGACAAAGGTCCGCTCGATGGCGGCGAGCCGCTCCGGCTCCTCGCTCGCCGAGGCCACCACCGGCGCGACGACCCGCAACACCGCCGATGCCAGGCCCCGCTGCAGGTAGTTGGCCGCGAGCATCAGCGACAGGTCTGGGTTCGCCGGCTCATCGCGGAGTTCGTCTTCGAGCAACGCTCCCGCCTCCCCGCTGCGTTGCGAAAGAATGAGCACCTCGGCGAGCAACACCCGCGCCGACCCGCGCACCGTCCCGGGCGCTTCGCCGGCAAGCAAGTCCCGGAGCAACCGCTCGGTCTCCCGCAGGTCATCACGCAGGTAGGCGACCCGCGCCAATGCCAGGGTCAGCGCCGGATGGCGGGGTGTGGCCTGCAACCCGGCATGCAACAGTTTTTCCATCTGTTCACGCTCGCCAAGATCGAACAGCAGGGCGGCGTGCCGAAGCAGCAAGGTGGCGTCGCTGGGGCGGGCGCGACGGGACCCATCAATACAACGTAAAGCTTCCGCATGGGCACCCGACAGCTCGAGCGCATCGATGAGGGCCAGAAGAAACAGGTCGCTCTCGGGCGCGAGCCGATGTGCCAACCGGAGCGACTCGAGCGCGGCCGGGTAGAGCCCGTGGGCCAGCAGGAAACGGCCCAGATGGTAATGACCGCCCGGGTTATCGGGATTCGCCCGCGTGGCTTGGCGGTATAGCGCGAGGACCTCGTCGAACCGCTGTCCGAGCCGATCCCGCGTTTCCGCCAACAACACCCAGCCCAGTGGATTTTCGGGACTGAGCACGGTCATCGCCTCGTAGAGCGTCGCGGCGCCGGCCAGTTGGCCGGTCCCCGCCAGCATCGCCGCGCGCAGATACAGAGCGTCGAACTGCTGCGTCGTCACGAAGTGATCGTGCAACGCGGCCGCCGCCAGGGGTTCGCTGGCAATCGCCAACGCCGCCCGCACCAACGCCAGCCGCCCCACGGCATCCCGCGGATCGGCAGCCAACGCACGCTGCAACCAGGCGACCGCCTCGGCCGGCCGCTCGAGCACGTCGTGGTAAAGAAAACCGAGTTCGCGACACGCCGCCGCATTGTTGGGCTCGAGTGCCAACGCCGCCGCCAGCGTTTCGTACGCCTGTCGATTCTCGCCGGCCAGACGTTGGGCCCGCGCGCGTTCCATCAGGACCCCGATCTGCCGGTGC
>CAZADH010000262.1:0-3626 GCA_964483805.1 uncultured bacterium | reverse complement strand
CGGCGACCGAACCTGCCGCACGACCACCGCCGCGATCACCAGCGTTACCAGCAGGAACCCCACGACAAACAACTGTTGCAGCAGCGACAACCGCCGCCAGGCGCCCAGCAGCCCCGGCTGCACGCAGCGCTGGCAGAACGGCACCTGCGTCACATCGTCGGGCCCCAGCCGCCACTGCACCTCGGTCGGCGCCATCGGCGTATCGCAACAGTCGCAGAAAAGCTCCACGACGGCGGTTGCGGGTGGCCCCGCTTCGCTTCGCCCATTCTGGCCGAGCGGTTGGCGATCGTGAGTCATGGTGTTCCCGTCTGCGCCATCGAGGCATGGCCGGGGGCAAGAAACAGCAACTTCCCGAGCAATACAACAAAATACATGGCGAAGGCATCAAACAGCAGGCCCACCGCCGTATGCACGGCATCCGGTACCGCGACGGCCGTCATCTGCAACCAGACCGCCACCGCAGCCACCCGCACCACGTTGGTCACCACGGCCGCAACGGCGCCCGCGGTCGCGAGCACCACAAACCGCCCCGGGCCCAGGCGGCGATGCAAGGCCACACCGACGGCCAAGACCCCGACCACCACAAGCGACCGAAAACCGCTGCACGCCGGCGCCACCTCGACAATACCGTGGGTGGTGATGATGCGGTTGCCCGCGACCGTAAGCGGCAGGCCGATGCCGGCGAGAACCGCGCCGCACCACGCCGCCACCGTGCTCTTGAGCCCCCCGGTCAGGCCCACCACCAAGCTCTGCGGCACCGGCACCGCAAAGAACGAGAACACCCGCACCGGCCAGAGACGGGCGCAGGTCACCGGGTCGACGAAACAGGCAACGCCTGCCTGCGCCAGCAACCACAAGCCGACAACCACCGCAAAGAAGATCTCGATGGCATGCCCGAACAGCACGCAGGCGCCGCCCGCGAGCGCCGGCAGCCAGAGGGCAAAACCCGGTCGATTAACGGTGGCTGCCACACCCTCATCACCTGCGGGGTATCGATTTGTTCGCATCAGCGCTCTTGCCCAAAACCCGCTGGCCAAGAGGGCGACCCCGGCCACCGCCGTATCGGGCGAAACAAAGGCGGCATCAATATAACGTGCATATACAGGTATTCCCAACCCAAACCACAGCAACCCAAACGCCGTCGGTCCCGCCCACCCCGCTTCGTTGCTCATGAGCGCGGCACCGCGACACACAGCCGTGCCGCCCGGTGCACGGCGAGCAACCAGTCGCGCCAGCGGTCCGGCTGACCCCCGTTGCCACCGCCATGGCGGGCGATCATGACCTTAACCTGGAGCAAATCACTGACCAGGCTGCGGGCCAGCAACCGTCGCCATTGCACGGCAACACGGGCCAGACGATCGCGCCACCCGGGCTCGCCCACCGACCGCCCCGTTTCGGGCTCGATCAACCATGTAAATACATCCGCAATCTCGCTGCCGCGCTGAATCGACAACACTTGCACCCGCAACGCGTCTCCCACCGGGTCGATGTCGATGGTAAGCGGCGCGCCCACCTCGACCGTGTAACCGGCGTCGCGATAACAGACCTCGGCATCGTGCCGGTAGCCAATCATGATCGACACCGGCACGTCGCCGGGCAGATCACCCACCCACACCAGGCGGTCATCGACCGACGCCGGGGCCGTCGCCGCGGGGGTGCACCGCCACGACACGCCGGTCAAACCGTTGCCCTGTCGGTGCAACCCGGCGAAACAGCGCAGATCGAGACCCGCATTGGCGCCGCATCGAACTGTAATTACAGCGTATTGCACAACCGACAGCACGATCAGATAGCCGATCAGGAGAGGGCCGGCCGCCCTGCCTGCGCGCGCCGGCTTGGCCGGGCGCCCGTGCCGGGCGTTCATCACCCCAACCCCGCTTCCGGCTTCGCGGCCTGCCCGGACCCGATCACCCTCTGTTGCCTGCCGCGTCGATGCCAGGTGTATCCCAGGCCGGCGAGGATGCCCAGCAACAGCGTCGAGGGCTCAGGCGTATACGAGAACCCGACCAGGCTGAAATTGTCGACGCGCCCCAAACGACTCGTCGTCGAGTTCGACGTGAAATAGACGCCCACGTAACGCACGTTGTGAAAATCGAATCCCGGCGTGCCGGTGAAGTTCGTCGAGTTGATGGTGCGCGAATACGTCGTCTGGGCGTTGGTGATCCCCAAATCCGTCGTTTGCACGGTCCGGCCCAAAGCATCCCAAAGGTAGAAGACGGCCGAAATCGCCTTGTTATTGCGCCAGACATCGACCGTCAGAACCGCACCGTCGGCGTCGATTGTCCAGCTCGGATTCCAGCACGGATTGCTGGGACCATCGAGAACCGTGCGGCAATTCAGCCAGTCATTGGCCGCATTATAGTTGGTCGGCCCCACCGCCATCTCGATGAACCGTGACCCGGGATTGCTCGAGAAATCATCAGAGAAACTGGCGGCATTGACCGGCACCGGGGCGAACCCCATCAGGACAAGCAGCAACCACCGGCACATCAAGCCGACATGCCGGACCAGTCTCGTGGCGGCCAGGCCGACCACCCCTTGGCGCTGGTCCGCTGCACAAAACACTCCAGCGGACGGCGCTTGCATCTTGCTGCGATAATCCAATGGCCGATACTCCATACTCAGGAATGGCTCTCGATAATGATGCAACGTAGGACATCAGTACTACGCGCCAACCCTGCACTGTGTCAAATGCACTTCCAGGATTGGGCGGCCACTGACGCCGCTCGGTAACGACACCCCGAACACACGACGGCACTCGCTCTCGCCATTAAGACGTGCGAGAAGTCGCAGAAGTTTCAAGACCCGACGGTTTTTTTTCGAGAATCAAGGGTTACCCGCGCTCGATGCATGTCGTGCGCGTTTGCACCGCCCGCGATGGGCGCAGAACCCCCGCGGGGCGCCAAAAACACGATTTGCGACGACCGCGCATCTCTGCAACGAGAAACACTACCCCAACTGATACGTCTTCAATTTGTATTGCAGCGTCCCGCGCTTGATTCCCAACCGGTTGGCGGCTTGCGACTGATTGCCCTGGGTCTCGCTCATGATGCGGGCGACGATTTCTCGTTCGATCCCCGCGAGCACGTCGTCGAGCGAGCGACCACTCTGCACCTCGCTCATCACCCAGTCAACCGCACTACCGGTCGTCTCACCGGCCACCATGCCCGACCGGATCTCGTCGGGCAGGTTCTCGAGTTCGATCGTGTCGCCTTTGGCAAAGACCGCCGCCCCTTCGATGATGTTCTGCAGTTGCCGAACATTGCCCGGCCAGGCGAACTTCTGCAGGGCCGCCAAAGCCCGTGGGGACGCGGCCCGCAACGGGCGCCCAAGTTTTTCGGCCGCCTTGCCCAGAAAGTGGGTGACCAGGGCGGGAAGATCATCAACGCGCTCACGCAGGGGCGGCAAGGTGATGTTGACCACATTGATGCGATAATACAGGTCCTCGCGAAAGCGGCCATCGGCAATACGGGCTTTTAGATCCTGGTGCGTGGCTGCCAGCAAGCGAACGTTGACCTTGATCGTGGCATTGCCGCCAAGCCGCTCGATCTCGCCTTCCTGAATGGCCCGCAACACCTTGGCCTGGGTATTGGCCGCCATATCGCCGATCTCGTCGAGAAACAAGG
>CAZADH010000261.1:7090-9002 GCA_964483805.1 uncultured bacterium | reverse complement strand
GGTCGGCGTGTTGCGCAACACGCAGGCCGGCAGGTCAGAGCGCCGCGCGCACGCGGTCGGGTGCGGGCCCGGGCAACCGCGGTTGTTCACGCCGGTGACCGACGCCGCGTTCGTGCCCGAGTTCGCCCGCCTGTCGGCGGCGCAAGCACTGGCCTGGGATTACGCCACCCAGGACCTGAGTCCGATCGCGCACCCGATGGCGTTCCACCGGTCGGCCCTGGCACAGCGCCGGGTTCACACCATCGCCGGACTGCGTGACGTTGCGGCCGGCACCGTCGTCGCCGTGGCCGGCATTTCGGTGATCCGTCAACGGCCGCCGACCGCGAAGGGCATGTGTTTCGTGCTCATCGAAGACGAGACCGGGCGGTTGCAGATCGCGATCACACCGAACCTGTTCGAGATCGTCAAGCCGGTGATCACCACCGCCGAGGCGTTGTGGGTGCGCGGTCGCGTCGAAGTGGCCGGGGTCGGTTACCGCAGTGTCATGGTCTATGACGTGCTGCCGCTCGACCAGGTGCTCGAACGCAAGATCGTAGCCAGCAACCAGACCGGAGCAACACATCGTATTACGAACGGGCGCGGGCGCTGACACGTGCCCGACCTTACTGGCGCAGCGGAATCTCCGGATACAGCCTGCGATGACAGTCGGGGCACACCCCATGGGTGAACTCGGCATCCGACCGTGCGCGAATGTACTGCTCGATCGCCTGCCACGACCCGCGGTCGTCGCGGACCTTCTTGCACGAAGCACAGATCGGGATCAACCCGCGCAATGTCTTCACTTCGTCGAGTGTCTGCTGCAACTCACGTTCGGTGCGTTGCACGGTCATCAGAATGAACCCATACCCGGTCAACATCGCCAGCAGCATGTGCGCCACCAGCGCCAAAACCTGGGTCGGAGCGTTGCTGGCAAACTCATTCATCGCCGGCGGATTGCCCAGCGTGCCGATGAGACGACCGATCGCCACCAGTGCCTGCGCGCCGAACGAACCGACCACCCAGGGGTCGGTACAGCCCAGGATGCGCGGCATGCCAACATGCGCCAGCCAGGCGATGTATCCGCAATAGACCGCCATGATGACCGTCACGACGGCGATGCGCACATTGATATCGGGGCTGACAAAGGTGAACCAGATCGCTTCGGCCGTGCCACCCACCAACACGAGGATGTGCCAAAGCCATCGTGGGCGATCCCCGACATACAGTTGCATGCCCACGAGAAACAGGATGCACGCAGCACTGATCGCCGGCGTGGCCGGAACGACACTCACCCACGGCGACACCTGATCGCGAATCACCGGCAGTGCGGCGGTGATGACCGCACAGACAAAGCCACTGATCCAATAGCCAAACCCCGGGTAGGTTTTGCGGGTGCAATAGATATAGACAAGCGCAAACACATGCACCACACACAACAACCCCGTGACGGTCAACACGGTACGAATATCGAGAATCACGCACGGATTATCATACAATGTCGGAACCAAATGCAAATGACCAAGGAGCAGCCCATGAAGATTCTCGGCATCGTCGGCAGCATGCGCCGCGAACGACACACGCAGACACTGGTCACTCGCGTCGTTGAACATCTGCGCGAGCAGATACCGACGCTGACATACGAAGTATTGCACATTACCGATCTGACCGTTGGTCCGTGTCGCGTCACCTGTCAGAGTTTCTGCGCCGCCAACCCGTATCGCTGCACGTTGGCCGACGATGTCGCGTCGGTGCTGGCGAAGATGATCGCTGCCGACGCCGTGATCCTGGGGGCGCCCTTGTATTTTCGGGGCCCCCCGACGAAATTTCAGAGCCTGATCGAGCGGATCATCGGCATGTTCTTCAGTCTCGAAGCGGCCGGCAGCGCGCCCGGGCCGTCGCCCTTGCCGCCGGTGGCGGGCTTCTCGAGCTTCTC
>CAZADH010000261.1:0-7080 GCA_964483805.1 uncultured bacterium | reverse complement strand
ACCGTGTGCGCTCGTGGGCGTCGCCGAGTATACCAACCCTTTGCAGGTTCTCGAGTATCTGCACGACTTTGCGAACCTGGTCGGCATGCAGACGGTGCGCGTGCCGTATCTGCCGTATCTTGGGGTCGGGGGCCAGGGCGACATCGCCAACGACCGCATCTTCAAACCATTCGACCGCTGCCGCGAAGCCGCCGACGCCCTGGCGCAGGCACTGGGGTCGGCCGCTTTCGCCGAGACCACCCCTTGATTTTCTCGTCGCATCCGCCCCCGTGTCCGTGGTATTGACCATGGTATGACCCGGTCACTTCTCGCGCTGCCGTTCGTTGCCACCGTCGTTTTCGCGGCGATTGGCGTGTCGGTGCTGCATTGCGAAGGTTGGCTGCCGGGCCCCGCGCAGCTCTATCTCGGTTTGCGCTGGCTCGCCCTCGCGTGGCTGGTTGCGTTCGGCTGGCAACGCCGCTCGCTGACGGTCTGGATTCTGATCAGCATGTTCGTCGGGGTCGAGATCGGCCACGATTTCCCCGATGTCGGCGCGCACGGACGCGTGTTCAGCATGGTTTTTCTGAAGCTGATCAAGACGATCATCGCCCCGCTTCTGTTCGCGACGCTGGTGGTCGGCATCGCCGGGCACAGTGACTTGCGCCAGGTCGGGCGGATGGGTCTGAAATCGATCGTCTACTTCGAGGTGGTGACGACGGTCGCGTTGTTCGTGGGTCTGGCAGCGATCAACATCTCGCAGGCGGGCGTCGGGGTCCAACTGCCGCCGGCCACCGCGCATGAAGATGTGAAGGCGGTACCAAAGCAGTCGTTCACCCAGATCGTCCTGCACTGTTTCCCCGAGAACCTCGCCAAATCGGTAGCCGAGGGGCAGGTGCTGCAGATCGTGGTGTTCAGCGTTCTCTTCGGAATCGCCCTGGCCATGGTGGGCGAGGGCCAACGCCGGCCGATGCTCGAGTTCTGCAAGAGCCTGTCGGAAGTCATGTTCAAGTTCACCCGCCTCGTCATGTACGCGGCACCCCTGGGCGTCGGTGGTGCCATTGCCTATACCGTCAGTCACATGGGGCTGGCGATTCTCACCAATCTGGTGAAGTTATTATTGACATTATATGTCGCTCTCGCCGTCTTCGTTCTCGGGGTCCTGGTGCCGATCGCACTGTTCGCCCGCATTCCGATTCGCAAGTTCGCCGAGACCATCGCCGAGGCGGTGTCGATCGCGTTCGCGACCACGAGTTCCGAAGCCGCATTGCCGCGGGCCATGGAAGCGATGGAAGAGATGGGGGCGCCGCGACACATCGTCGCGTTTGTCATGCCCACGGGATACAGCTTCAACCTCGACGGGACGACGCTGTACCTATCGCTCGCTTCGGTGTTTGTCGCGCAGGCGGCGGGCATGCAGATGTCGTGGGGCGAGCAGTTGTTGATGGTGTTCACGCTGATGCTTACCAGCAAAGGCGTTGCCGGCGTGCCACGTGCGTCGCTGGTGATTCTCCTGGGCACCGCGGCCTCGTTCAACCTGCCGGTCGAGCCGATCTTCATCATTCTCGGCATCGACGAGCTGATGGACATGGCACGCACGGCGGTCAACGTCATCGGCAACTGCCTGGCGACGGCGGTCATTGCGCGTTGGGAAGGCGAGTTCCCCGAACACCATCTGACTCCGCGTCGCGTTCCCATGGAGTGAGCGCGATGGCGCCCGGCGCTAACGGTCCGGGTGTGGGATGCCGATACTCATGGAGTCTTGCTCGATTGTTCTTGAAAATACGGGCCCTCTGTACAGCATCACGGAAATGTGTTAAGATGCGCCGTAACCAAACGACGGGTCGAGCCCACTCAACGGTTCGGCGCCGATCCCGGCAGGGGGTGCGCTTGCGTTCGTTTTCGGGGTCCCCGACCTGGGTGAACCTCGAGACAAAAGGGTTAATTCACATCATGTTCAGGAGGAAGGTCACACCATGAAACGTCTGCTCGCTGCTGCTGTGTTTGTTGCGCTTTCCGGCCCCGCGTTCGCTTTGAGCGATGAAGCCAAATCGCTTGTCGAGCAATTGCGCACGAAATTGAAGACCGAAGCGACCGCTCCGGCCGCGCAACCGTCGGCCACCCAAGAGAAACTCGACGACGCCATTCCGCCGGCCGGTGCCCAGGTCGACGATGTCGGCGCGCCGCCGACCACCGGTCTCGACGGTCTGTTCAAGAATCCGCCCAAAGATGTGAACATGGCGGGCGAGAAGAAGATCGACAAGAAGGGCAAGAAGGCCAAGGGCAAGAAAGCCGGCAAGAAAGCCAAGGGCAAGAAGGCCGGCAAGGCCAAGAAGACTGACAAGGGCAAGAAGGCTCCGGCCAAGAAGGCTGACAAGAAAGCCGACAAGAAGCCCGAGAAGAAAGAAACCAAGAAGTAACCGTTTCGCGCGCGTCGCGACGGTCACTCGTCCGACGACCGCGAGATCCGCTGAAACCGGCAGCTCATGCCGGCGACGCGGGCCTCGCGGTCGTTTCGCGTCAAGCCGACGAGTGGGGGCAGCAACCGAGGCGGGCAGCGCGTTACCGAGGGTGTTTCACGGGCAACCTCGGTCGTCGACCGGCACCCGGGCGCGTCATTCGTATTGACAATGCGATACGGTGAGGTAGACTGATGGGCATGAGCCACCTGCGCCGCTGGTATCTGCTGTTGTTGCCCGTGTTGCTCTTCTCCGCCTATCTCGTCGCTGTTGCGGGCAGCGCGGCCTATCGCCTCGAATTGACCATGCTCACCGACCGCGACGACGAGTTCGTTTTCATCGTCGAACTCGACGACCGTCAGTTCTCGCGGCTGAAGAACAATCCGAGCGAAGAGATGCAACCGTTTCTCGTGGCCGCGAAGCGCGAGTACGCGCAGAAGGCGGGGTTTCGCCGCGAGATGTACGGCGACGAGAACTACAAAATGGTCACCATTCAGCGCTACTCTTACGTGGTCAAAGAGAGTTTCAGCGGCCGCGTAGTACTTCGTAAAGAATAATGCAGCGACGACCTCGAGGGAGGCTACCATGACCCGACTGTTCACCGCGTACGACCAGAGCCGAAAGACCATCGCCGTGTTGGCCTCATTGACACTGATTGTATTGCTGGCGGTGCCGGCTCAGGCACTGGTGAAGAGTCCGCCCGAGAAAGGGTTGCTGCCCAATGGGCTGCGCGTGGTCGTGGTGCAGGACCGCACCTTGCCCCTCGTGGCGGCCGTGTTGCTGGTCAATGTCGGCGAGTTCGCCACCGTGCCGAGTCCGGCCGGCCTGGCGGGAGTCTTGCCCGCACTTGCCCAGAAGGCCGACACCGCCTCGGCGTCGCGCAGCCGAATCGATGCTGATCTCGAGGCCGCCGGCGGCTTGACCAGCGTGGCGGCCATGCCGTTGGGTCAGGCGATCAGTTGCCAGGGACCGGCGGAGAGCCTCGACGTGATGCTGCATTATCTGGCCCAGACCGGTTTTCAACTGCAACCCGACGCCAAGACGCTCGAAGAGGCCAAAGCCACGGCGTTGCGCAGCTACAGCGATCGCCGGGCGTATCCGCTCTCGTCGGGCCACCTCGGCCGGCAGGCGTGGCGACTCCTGTTCCCCGACTCCGATCGAGCCAAAGCCATCGATGCTTCCGAGGCCGAGATCGCCGCGGTGACCCTCGATGGGGTGACCCGGTATCTGCGCGACTGGTTCGTTCCCAATAATGCCGTGTTGGTCATCGTCGGCGACGTCGACATCGAAACGGTGTTCCGCCGGTCGATGAGCGTGTTTGGCGGCATCAAAGCCGGCATCACCGAGTGCCCGGTGGTCAAGGTGACCGCCGAGGAACCGGTGGTTGGCAAACGCAAAGAGCACCGCGACTTCCTCGACATCAAGACGTCACAGGTCGTCATCGCCTTCGAGGCGCCGGGCATCGAAGACCGCGACTACCCGGCGGTCTGCTTGTGGGAGAGCGCCTTGAGCGAAGCAAACGAAGCGCGCCTTGCCCGGTCGTTCTCGAGTCGGTTCCCCGAGTTGCGCCACATTGCCGCGTCATGCTGGCCGGGCAAGCGGTACAGCCTGTTCGTGGTCTCGTTCGAGACCAGCGAAACCGACATCGATCGCTACGTCAGTTCCCTGCTGGGCATGCTGTCGACTTTGTGGGTAACGCCGCCGCAACCTGACGAACTGCGACGTTTGATTGCCATCAAGGGGACGCAGGTCGAACAGAACCGCGAAACGCGCCTCGGCTACGCCTTTGAACTTGCAGCCTACGAAATGGCGAAAGACTTCTCGTTGGCTCAGGCCTACGTTGCCGGGTTGAGCAAAGTCACCCCAGAAGACATGCAGCGGGCGGCCCAACGGGTGTTTTCTTCGTCGCGCTACGCGGTGGCAGTCGCCCAGCCCGAGGCGTGCCGCCAGAAGACCGAGCGCAGTGGCCGCACCGACACGTTGCCCAACGGCCTGCAGGTCGTGGTCAAGCCCAACCATGGCGCCGATCTCGCTGCTGTGGCCATGCGCATCGGCGTCGGGCCGGCGTGCGACCCGGACGGTCGCGAAGGTCTGTCGGCCGTGGCCGCAGCGATCCTACAAGATGCGATTGAAAAGTCGCACGGGCCCGCCGGATTCGGCCGGCAACTCGACGAGATCGGCGGCGGCATCGAGTTTATGCGCATGCCGGCGAACCTGCTCGTGGTCGGCCATTGCCAGGGCGGCAAGCTACCGGCATTGCTCGATATCATGAAGCGCATCGTGTTCCAGCCCGAACTGACTGAGACGGCGCTGAACGCCGGGCTCGAGCGCGCCCGTGGCGCGAGCCTCGCCGACGAGGGCGCCTCGCAGCAGTTGTTGCATGAGTTTTTTGCCGGTGCGTATGCCGGGACCTATGTGGCCCGGCCGATGACCGGCATCGCCGCCACCGCCTCGTTCACCCTCAAAGAGGTCGCTGACCTGCATGCGCGTTATTTCGTGCCGGCCAACGTCAAACTGAGTGTTGTCGGCCAGTTCTCGGCGGATCAGACGATGGGCCGCGTGCGCGAAGCGTTCGCCGGTTTGCCGTCGGGGGCAGCCAATGCCCACCCACCCCTGGCCAAAGAGTTTGGCCAACCCCTGCCGAGCGTGGTCGAGCGCCAGGTCGCGGTGATCCCGCCCAAGGGTTCGGCCTTGATCGGGGTGGGCTATCGGTATCCGTCAACCCTCGATCTGATTGGGTCCGGCACGACATCATTGGATTTCGCGGCCATCGCCACCGCTTTCGAGATCCTGACCTGGAGCCGCAACGGCCTGGTGCGTCGCGAACTGGCGCAGCGCGGTTTGTTCGAAGATTTCGTCTTCATTCGCAACATCTTCAATGCCGACATGTCCTACGGATTCTTCGTGGTGCGGGTGCCCGCGGCCAAGGCCGACGAAGCACGAACAGCCCTCAAAGAGATCTTGCTGAACGCGACCCAGCGTGAGGTCAGCGAAGACGAGGTGAAGAGTGCCGTCCGCATCATGCAGGCAGCGTTTTTGAGCGCTTTCGAAGCGTGCGTGCAACAGGCGCGGATGCTGGCGATCGTCATGCAGGAAGGCCAGTCGTATGCCGAGTTCTTCGAGACCGTGACCAGGATGTATCAATCATTGCGCCAGGCCGACGTCAAGGCAGCCGCCAGCAAGTATTTCAAGACCTTCCACGTGGTCTACACCGCCCCGCGCCCCTGAGCGCCCGGTCAGTTAACCGGACGGGGCGCTTGCGACTGCGCCATCGTGGCTGCAAGCGCCCACTGCGCGCATCGTGCGCGGGCGGGCGCTCAGTTCACCTTCGTGAGTTTCTCTCCTGCGAGTGCGCAGACGGGGCACAGCTTGAGCGTCACGTCCATAGTGGTGAAACCGCAGGTCGGACAGACGAGGAAATCGGTCTTCGTTTTCCAGGAATCGATCTTCTTGACCGCGTTGGCGAAGTAGACTGCATGCTCGGTCTCGGCCGCCAGAGCCTGTTTGAACGAGGTCGCGGCCGCCAGATTATCGCCGGCCTTGGCAATGAACCCGGGATACATGACGTCGCGCTCGTAGGTCTCGCCGGCGAGGGCCGCGGCGACGTTCTCTTTCGTCGACTTCACCTCGATTGCTTTGATCTCGGGTGTCGGCGTGACCCCGAGGGTGGCCAACACCTTGGCATGGTTGGCACAGTGAACTTTCTCAGACACGGCCGCGGCGCGAAACAGGCTGGCGGCGCCGGCATAACCCTCTTCATCGGCTTTCTTGGCAAAAGCCTCGTAGCGGGCGGCAGCGTTGGCCTCACCCTGGAACGCGGTCAACAAATCGTCTTTCGTCGACGTGGGCACGGGTGAGCCCGTCTCGGGCACGCCCGATGCCGCAACCGTCACCGGGACGGCGGCCGGAGGAGTCGCGGAGGTCATCTCCGGCATGCTGCCGACCGCCGTCGCCGGCATCGAAGCGTGGTCACCCATCGCTGCGACGCTAACCAACACAGAGAAAAGAACCACAAACCACACTTTGCGATTTGCCATCGTGCGCCACCTCTTTGTCTTGTTTCTTTGCCGGAGCCGAGTCGGCCCCGGCCCACCGAGATTAGCCAAACATCGCGCTCACGTCAATGCAATACCGCACGCCGGTGGAGGCCCAGGCAACGGGGTCGCGCGCACCCCACCGAAGCAGTTTCATTTTCGGCGGGGGTGTGCTACTATTGTGGCTCAGAAACGCACCCGTTCGTCGCCACCCGTCGCTTTCTCAGCATCAATTGAAAGGACACTTGACCGTGCCCGATTCCTCGCAGGGCAAGCCGCCCGCATTGTCCGCCGGCGACCTGGCTGCCCTCGCCGATCACGCGGGCGCGGCTCAATCCAGCAGCGCCGACCTGCTGGCAAATCTGCGTAAAGTCTCCTTTCTCTCGACTTTCAGCGACAAAGCGCTGGGGTTGGTCGCCGCAATCACCAACGAAACCCGTGTTGCCGCGCGCACCGTCCTGTTCCGCGAGGGAGACAGCGGCAATGCGCTGTACATCATCAAGAGCGGCCGCGCGACGATCAGCAAGTGCAACATACTCGGTATCGAAGTGGTCATCGCCACTCTTGGTCCGTGTGCCATCATCGGCGACATGTCCCTTATCTACAAAAAA
>CAZADH010000260.1:0-9052 GCA_964483805.1 uncultured bacterium | reverse complement strand
CGACGCTCACCGACGCGCTGCGCCGACGATACCGGGCGGCGTTGGTCGACGAGTTTCAGGACACCGATCTGGTGCAATGGGAGATTTTCCGCCACCTTTTCGCCGACCAGCCCGGGCACCGGCTGTGCCTCGTCGGCGACGACAAGCAGGCCATCTATGGTTGGCGCGGCGCCGATGTCGGCACGTTCCGGCAGGCGATCGTCGACCTGACCTCGCGGGGCACCGCCCAGCTTTCGCAACTCGGCATCAATTACCGGTCTGCGCCGACACTCGTCAGCGCCATCGACGAGCTGTTCGCGAAATCCGAGCTGCTCGGCAGTCAATACAAGAGAGTTACACCCGTGGCCGGCATGAAGGCGGGCCTCTTCGTGCCCGCGGAGGCACCGAGATCCGGCGCGGGTCGGAACGCTGCGCGCAACGTCTGTGCGCCTGATCCGCAGCCATTGCAGGTCATCGTGACCACCGCCGACCGGGGTGCGAAGACGCGAACCGAGTTTGCCGGATTCGTCGCGCGCGAGATCCGCATGCTACTGAGCGGCGACCATGAATTTCAGGACCGCGACGGCAACCGGCGGCCATTGCGAGCGAACGACATCTGCATCCTGGTGCGCAGCGTGACCGAAGAAACGCCGGTCGTCGAGGCCTTGACGGCCCACAACATCGCCTTCGTGCGCGGGCGGCACCCCGATCTGCTCACCACGGTCGAGGCCCGCGAGATCGCGCTGGTCCTCGCTGCCATCGCCCGCCCCTTCGACCAGTCCGCCATCAAACGCGCGCTGCTGACCTCGTTCTTCGGTTTCAAGATCGAGGACAAAGATTCATTCGTCGGTCTTTCGCCCCGCGAACCGCTCGCCCGGGCGTTGCGGCGCTGGGGCGAACTGGCCGCGCAAGGCCAGTGGCCCCGACTGTTTCGCGCACTGCTCACGCGCACCGGACGACTCTTGCGGGCGGCGGGTGAACCCGACAGCGAAACACGCGTCAGCACGCTGCTCGATCTCGGTCGAGAGTTGACGCTTCTTGCTCGCACTGAGAATCTCGATCTCGATGGACTGTGCCGGCGCATCGATGGCGCCAATGCCAACCAGAAGCAAGACGACGCGATCGCGATTCCGTTGCGACTCGAGAGCGACCAACCCAAGGTCCGGGTCATGACCATGCATTCCGCCAAGGGACTCGAGTTTCCGGTGGTGTTTGTGTGCGGATGGTTCACCAGCCTGCGCAAAGACACGATCGCACGGTATCACGCGAATGATGCCGCGACGCCCCAGGCCGCAACCGGCACTGCGCCCGGAGCCGACCGGCGCCCGTGGCGCGTTGAGTTGACCGGCTCGAATATTGGGGCAGACCTCGCCCGTCGCGAGCGCGAGGCGGAGGAAAATCGCCTGTTCTACGTGGCCCTCACCCGTGGCATCGGGCGGGTGTATCTGCCGTTTCAGCGCCACTCCATGCAGTATTCGCCGGGAGGGTTGTCGACCTGGATGCGATCCGGCTTGTTGCGGGCGTTCCCGGGCCTCGACGGCCCCGACCTGACCAACGTGCAACCGCCTGCCGGCGTCGCTTACCGCACCATCGAGCGAGCACCCGTCGCCCCGAAGGCCACCGGAGTCGCGCCGATGGTGCGGACGCAGCCGGTCGGTACCCTCGATTTCGCGCTGCCTCCTGACAAGACGCCGCAGATTCGCAAGATCTACATCCCGGTCCGGTCTTTCTCGAGGATGTCACACGGTGATGCCGACACCTCGATCGCCGCGGTCGCGCGCGAGATCGAGACAGAGACGGCGCCGGGATCAAGCGATACGGCCGGGGTGACCGTTCGGCAGGCCCGTTCAGCGACAGAAGGCGAAAACGATGCCGTGGAACTCGACGTCGAAATCGAGGACGGCAAGTTGCCGCCCGGACTCGACAGTCTCGATCCACCGGATACCAGCGCGGTTGACGCGGGGGACGATCAGACATCCCTACCTGGGGTGGCAATACAGGATACAGATGCCCTGCCCGGCGGCGTCCGCAGTGGCACACTGTTCCACGCACTCATGGAGCACATCGACTACACGGCGGTCGCGCAGGCCGGCCAAATCGATGATCTGCTGCAAAACGGAAGCGCTACGGCCGCGTTGATCGACCGGTTGTTGCGGCGCTTCCCGATTCGACGCGTGCCCGAGACCGACGACCGGCACCGCCTTGCCACCATGGCCTGGCGGACCCTGCGGACGCCGCTGCCCTTCCTGGGCGACCGCCGCCTGTGTGACCTGCCCATTGCCGACCGACGGCATGAACTGGGTTTCTGGATGCCGGTTCCGGGTGCAAAGAGCTGCCAGTTGCTTGGCGCCACCGTGGCCAATGACCTGTTGACCGGCGCGATCGATCTGGTGGTCAGGCACGATGGGTGCTATTACGTGTTTGATTTCAAGACCAACTGGTCACCCGACGGCCGGTATGACACGGCGGCCGTGGCGGCAATAATGAAGTCGCACCACTACGACCTGCAATACAAACTGTACGCGATGGCGTTGCGCCGCATTCTGCGCGGGATCGGCGGAACGAAACCCGGACCGTCCGTCGTCGGTGCCGCCTGGCTGTTCACCCGCGGGCTGTCGGGCGCGCCAGACTCCAACGGAATCTTCTTCGACCGGTTTGACCAGGGCGATCTCGACGCGTTTGAAACGACGACACTGCCGACATTGCTGAACCGGGCCAGTGCCAGGGCGAACCGGCTCAGTGCGGAAGCAACCGATTACTCTGATCTTGCCGATCCCGACGCGGACCTAGCCGAGGAGGACCCGTCAT
Organism: uncultured bacterium; assembly: GCA_964483805.1. GTDB lineage: Bacteria > Muiribacteriota > Ozemobacteria > Ozemobacterales > Ozemobacteraceae > CAZADH01. The sequence continues at coordinate 6,265 of CAZADH010000260.1, read as the reverse complement.
GAACAACAACCGCGAAGCCCTGGTCCAGGATCTCACGGCGGTCGGCATCTGGCCGGCGAGCGACGGACTGCGCCGCGACCTGTATGCGTATGCCGCCGGCGAAACCGACCTCGACGCGGTCGAGTATCAGACGATTCGTGACGTCTGTGATCTGGGCGAGTTGCCGGAAGGCGACCAACGCACCGCGCTCGAGGCCGCATTGATGAATCTGTTTCTGGTGCGGCGCGAAGGCGGGCTCCGCATGAGTCTCGAACCGTCCCGACTCTTCGACAGGCTCGCGGCGGCCGGGCCCCTCGCCGGTCTGGGCAACATCTTTTTGCAGGCCCTGAAGGCAGGACAGTATCGGACCGTCATCGGCAACGTCGGTGATGCGCCCTATCTGCCGCTCGTTGCCAGCGCCGACCATCTGTCATTTCATCGCTACCGCGCTGCCGAAGACCGGCTTGCGGCGGGACTCCGTGCCCGCCTCACCGGTCACCCTGTGCCGTTGCCAACGCGGGGAGGTGCACCGGATTGGCCCACCATCCTCGACAAAGTTCTTGCCGACATGCCGTTGGGCGGCTCCGGCAAACCGATGCGCCTCGACGACCAGCAGCAACTGGCGGTGAAGATGGCTCTGGTCGAGTCGTTCGCCGTCATCACCGGCGGCCCCGGCACCGGCAAGACCTCGATTGTATTTACATTGCTGCGTTGCCTGCTACGCGCCGGGGTCCGCCCCGGTCGAATCGGTCTCGCCGCTCCGACCGGGCGGGCAGCGCAACGCCTGGGCGAATCGCTGCGCGGCCAACTCGGGTGCCTGCCGAACCCGACCCCGGAAGAAGCCGTCATCCCGTCGCTCGACCCGCGCACGCTGCACCGGCTCCTCGGTTACTCGCCGACCAGGCTGGCGTTCAGTCATACGGCCGAGAATCCGCTCGACATCGACTTTCTGCTCGTCGATGAGACCTCAATGGTCGACACCGAACTGATGTCATGTCTTCTCGAAGCGACCCAGCCGAGCACCCGGGTGATCCTGGTCGGCGACAAAGACCAGCTCCCGTCGGTCGAAGCCGGATCGGTCCTGGCCGATCTCGTCGGCAACGTGCAGCAGTCGACGTTCACACCCGCCCGGTTCACCACGCTGCTGACAGCAGGCGCCGTCACCAAACCGAAGGGCAGATCGCGTCGCGCGGCGGCCAACCCTGGCGACGCGGCGCCAGCGCCTGTGTCGACACGACCGGACATCGGACCGCGAATCGTCGTGCTCGAGACCTGTTACCGGTCAGACAAGACGATCCTGGAGGCAGCGAAGGCTGTCAACACATTCGATGACACTGTCGGGGGCGCGCGAGAACAGTTGCTCGCCAGGTTCCCGCGGGTGGCTGCCGGCACGCTGTCGTGGCAGACCCCCGACTGGGCCCCCAAGGCGTTTCGCGACTTCGTCGAGACCTGGATCACCGACTTCTGCGAGCCCACAGGCACGGGACCGCAAGCGGACAGCGACTATCGGCAGGCGATTCTCGCGTGCGTGCGCGCCGGGGTTCCGGCTTCCGGCGATGCCATCGAGGCCCAGCATCCGGTCGCGGTGGCGTTCAAGTGGCTGACCTGCCGCAAGCTGCTGACGGTGTTTCGCGACGGGGTCTGCGGCGTCAACGCGATCAACCGCGTGTGCGCGGCGCATCTGCGTCACCGCCTCACCGACCGCTCGCCTGCTGACGGTCGGGCGGCGCTGCGCGACGGCCACGGCGAGATGTTCTTTCCGGGGGCCGTGGTCATGGTCACGCGCAACGACTACCGTCTCGACCTGTTCAACGGTGACACCGGCTTGATCCTGCCGGCCCGCGGCGGCAGTCTTTACGGTGTATTTCCGCGCCCGGGCACCGTTTTGCGCGTCGCCATCGACGAGCTTCCCGGCCCCGAACTGGCCTTCGCTACGACTGTTCACAAGGGACAGGGCTCTGAGTACGACCACGTCACTCTCGTTCTGCCGCCCGCGCCCGGCATCACCGCGCAGCGTCTGCTGACGCGTCAGATCGTCTACACCGGCCTCACCCGCGCGAAATCGCGGGCCACGTTACTTGCTGACGAGGCGACGTTGCTGCAGGCGTGTTCGCGACAGCATGGCGGAGAGTGATGGATCCTGTTCTTAGCTTGTCCGCCGTAAGAGCGATGACCATCGCGATGGCTAATGGTCGCAGATTGTCACAAACCGGGTGGCGCGCAACGCACATCCCAACGAACGGAGACCACCAATCGACGATCAGTGCACGGGGACTCCGTGTCAGAACTGGGGTATGTTTGAATAAGATGCAATCAAATGGTGTGTCGCTCTCTCAGAGCCAAGCACGTTGTTACCAAGGAGCGCAAATCATGGTCAATCTGCTGGAACGAATCACGACGAATCCGGAACAGTGTGGTGGTCGGCCGTGCATCCGAGGCATGCGGATTCGAGTGTCGGATGTTCTCGATCTGCTTGGTAATGGGCTGTCTCCGGAACAGGTCATGGTCGAACTGCCCGATCTCGAGAACGACGACATCAAGGCCGTGTTGCTTTATGCATCGCGACGCCTCGGGCATCCCGTTCTGGCAGCATGAATCTCTGGCTGGACGCGCAGATGCGGGCGTCGGCCAGGCCTGCACGTCTTTATCTCCACCACAATTGCCCGACCATGGTTTCACGCCAATCCCCTCGTCCCGTTCTTTGTTTCGTGGAAGCGCAAAACAATCTGCGAAAAGGAGAACGGCCGACGTACACGGAGATGCTCAAGCGCGCGCGAGAACTGCGCGCGACGGAACAGCGCGAGGTGGTCTTGAAGAAGGGCGACCCCAAGGAGTTCGAATCGAAACTGACCATCAAAGCCACCAACGTCTGACGCGGCGTAAAAACCTGAAACTGAAAGCGGGATTCGTCCCGCGCCAAAAACCGCACGTCCGCGCCGCCCTCGTGGCGGTAGCGGACACCAAGTGCAAAGCTCATCGCTGACGCGTGATTGTTGAAAACCATCACACGGGCAGAGCTGAGCGTGGAGGCATGACGCGAACCCTCCGTTACGGGAGCGGGCAACGGGAGATCGTTGCCCACGAGCAGGAAACGGCTCACAGGACCTCCCGGGAGGCAGCAGCGGCAGACGTTTCTTACAATATGTTGTATTGCTTCCTTATCTCATGGTCAGTGCCGAAGCAACCAGGCGCGCCGCAGCGCAATCGTGCAGTCGAGAGAAATCTGACCGACCACCACGGGAGGAATTGTCCTGACGGGACGAGAATAGCCTTGACCAGCCCGCACCGATCAGGTTTCACCCGCCCCCGCCGGTCCCGTTCTTCCATAGCGAAGGAGGTGGCAACACCATGCACACGCCGATCGCGTTTTCTGGAATCGTCTTCGACCGTAGGGGCCGGGTGCTGCTCGTCAGGCCCGATCTCAGCACCGATGAGAAGACCTGGGCCTTCCCGCGCGGTGTCGCGCCGGATCCCATCGAACTGCCCGAACATGCGGCAGCCCGAGCCGTTGCCGCTCACGCGGGTATTCGGGCGGTAGCCGTCGCGCTGCTCCCGGGCTTCTTTTTCGCGCAGGGCATCTTCACCCACTACTTTCTGATGATCGCCGACGAAGAGCGCATCGGCGAGGCTGCCTCCGGTGGCGGCGCCATTGCGCGCTGGTTCGCCGCCGATGAAGCGCGGGCCCTCCTTGCGCCAGGTGCCAAGCCCGAGCGCGGGCACAGCAACCTCGACCTGCTCGACGAAGCCGACGCGGAGTTTTCGCCCGACCCGGAATGGTTCACCACGTGCCTGAAGTGGGCCGCGCGACGCGCCAACCCGCATGACAACGTGAATAGCCCGCCCATCACGCAGGCCGACATTGACGAACTGACGGCGTTCCTGCCCAAGTTCGAGACCGCCGGGCGCACCTTCGCAAAGTGGCACGGCCTTGACCAGACCGGGTCGATTCGCTACTTCCCCTGGCCTGAGTATGAAGAAGACGTCGCGAGGTTCTTCAACATCTTGGGCCGAAACGTCTGGTCTGACTTTGGCTACTCGCCCGAAGCCTCGCGTTTCATGGTCGAGACCGACCATCTGCGCGCAAACGCCAACCTGGCCATGATGCGAAGTATATTTACATGGTGTTGCCGCGGCGAACGTTTCTGTGACGGCCACCGCGAAGCGCTGCTGAAAGAGGGCGTGATCGTGAACCTGCTGCGACGCATGGAGCAACTGCGCGAATTCGCTGCCCCCAGCGAACCGTGCGACGAAGCGTGAAGATTGCCGATGGCCTCGAAGAGATACCTGGAACCCGCGCCCGTCCGCTCGCTTACGATATCGCCATGAATGGGCGGCAGCACGGTGCACCAATGCAAAAACGACCAGTTCAATAACAATTTTGCACCGCTACTGCAAATTTTGCCGCAAAATCTGCAGTGGCGGTGCAAGAGAGTGAACGAACCGCTCGGTCGCCCCAATCTGAACCGCCCGCGCACGATGCGCGTAGTGGGCGTTTGCCGCCACGGAGGGCGGCGCGAAACGAAGTTTCGCGCGGTGCAAACGACCCATCCCCTTGCCCCCGCCTTACGTATGCTGTAAATAATACCGACACGTCGCCGCGAAACGGGGCGACAGACTGTGACGGTCAACGTGACCCTGTGTCGCGAGAGGAGCACCCATGCTGCGTATTATCCACACCGCCGACTGGCACCTGGGGCAGACGCTGCGCGATTATCCGCGCGACTACGAGCACCAGCAGTTTCTCGACTGGCTGCACGGCGAACTGGTGACCCGTCAGGCCGATGCGCTGCTGGTCGCGGGCGACGTCTTCGACACGTCGAACCCGACGAGTGCGGCGCAGAAGCAGTTCTATGGGTTCCTCGCCGGCGTCACCCGCGCGCTGCCGAAGTTGCAGATCGTGATCATCGCCGGCAACCACGACTCGCCGGCGCGACTCGAGGCGCCGCGACCGGTGCTCGATGCGATCAACGTGCGCGTGGTCGGCGGCATCGACCGCCGTGCCGACGGCACCATCGACACCGAGGCGCTGGTGTTTCCGTTGACCGATGCCGCGGGCGCGACCGCCGCGTGGTGCGCAGCGATTCCATTTCTGCGCCCCTGCGACCTCGAGAAGGGCGCTGACGAAGAGAGCCCGCTGATCGGCGGGGCGCGGGCCACCGTCGCGGCGATCGTCGGGGCAGCGCGCGCCCGACGGCAGCCGGGACAGGCGCTGGTGGCGCTGTCGCACAGCTACATGCGCGACGGCCAGATCTCAGATTGGAGCGAGCGCAAGATCATCGGCGGCGGCGAACACGCCCTGCCGGTCGATATCTTCGCCGACGACCTCGATTACGTGGCGCTGGGGCATCTGCACCTGGCGCAGACAATCGGCAAGCGCGCCAATGTACGCTACAGCGGGTCGCCGCTGCCGCTGGCACTGGACGAGAACAGTTATCCGCACCAGGTCGTCCAGATCGAGATTGACCGCGCCGACGGTAGCGCCACGCCGACCACGACCTGCACCACGGTTCGCATACCACGCAGCGTGCGCATCATCCGCGTGCCCGAAACCGGGGCGGCGTCGCTCGATGCCATTGTTGAAGCGCTGGCCAAGCTGCCGCCGATTGGGGATGAACCCATTGACACGCTCCCGTTCGTCGACGTCTGCATCGACTCCGGCGAAGCGCAGGCACTCGTGCGGCAGCGTCTTGACGATGTATTGCGCGACCGCGCCGCCCGCCTCGCCCGTTTCGCCCACCTCGAAAAGAAGCCCAGAGACGGGGCCGGCGCCGACTCCGCCGAGCAGGCGTTGCCCAACCTGCAAGAAATGCAAGCCGACGATGTATTTCGCATGTGTTACACCCAGAGACACCATGCCGAGGTGCCGGCCGACATTCTCGCGCTCTTCAACGAGTTGCAGGCCACACTGAACCAGGAGGTGAAGCCGTGAAGATCCTCGCCATTCGCGGACAGAATCTGGCCAGTCTCGACGGGAAGTTCGCCATCGATCTGGCCCAACCACCCCTGAGCACCAGCGGTCTCTTCGCGATCACCGGCCCGACCGGGGCCGGCAAGAGCACGCTGCTCGACACCGTGTGCCTCGCGCTGTTCGGCCGCACGCCGCGACTGTCGGCCGGCAAGTCCGGGGTGCGCGTTCGCCATAGCGAATCCGATGAGGGCCTCAGCCCGGTCGACCCGCGCTCGATTCTGCGACATGGCGCCAGCAGCGGTTTTGCCGAGGTCGATTTCGTCGGCGTCGGCGGCCGAAAGTGGCGCGCCACCTGGTCGGCGCAGCGCGTCACCAAGG
>CAZADH010000259.1:7564-9066 GCA_964483805.1 uncultured bacterium | reverse complement strand
CTCAAGTCGGGTCAGAGTGGGCAGTCGCTGTTCGCATTCTCGGCCCCCGTTCCCGCGACGGGGTGGTCGGTGGGGGCTGCTTACTTGAAGGAACCGCTCCTGAGGCCAACCCTCGAAATGCAGCGCGCCTTCTACCGCATGATAGTCGTCCTGGTGCTGCTGACGATCGTGGTGATCTCGCTGCGGCTCGTGCGTCCGAACGCCGACCTCGACGACGACGGCTGGTCGGTCAGCCTGGGCAGCTCGTTGGTGTTGGTGTTTGGCGTCGCCTCGTTGTGGTGGTTCACCTTGCAGTTTGGCGAGTATCTGAGTGCGACCGAGAATCCGGTGCAAGAGTCGTCGGTGCTCGCCCGCATGCAGAACGAACACCGTGCGCAGTGCCGGCAAATCGGGCGGCCCGAGCCGATCTTCGTGCCGACCGGAATCTACATCCAGGCGATCGAGTTCCAAAGCGCCATCAATGTAAAGGTGATCGGGCACATCTGGCAACGGTGGCCGGCCACGTTCCCCGAAACCCTCGAGCCCGGCCTGGTGTTCCCAGAGTCACAGGAAGGCTCTCTCGAACAGGTTTACCAGAGTGAAGAGGGCGGCCAACGGATCGTCGGCTGGACCTTCCAGACGGTGGTGCGCCAATCGTTCAGTTACACGACCTATCCGTTCGACTTGCAGTCGGTGTGGTTGCGCATGTGGCCGAAACAGATGACGGGTCCGGTGGTTCTCGTCCCTGATTTCGTCGCCTATCAATCGATGAATCCGCAGTTTACTCCCGGCATCAACAAAGATCTGGTGCTGCCGGGATGGCTGGTTACCGGGTCGCACTTCAGTTTCTCGCCGTTCCAGGCGAACACCGATTTCGGCCTGAGCATGCGGCGGGGTGGCGCCAACATGCCGGAGTTGCGCTACAACATTGTGATCCGCCGCGAGTTTCTCGACGCGTTCATCAGTTGCATCCTGCCGATCTTCGTCGTCATCATCCTGATGTTCGCCGTGTTGTTCATCCACACCAAAGACGAGAGCATCGCCGGACGCGTCGGCTTCAACTCGAGCGTCACCGTGCAGGTTTCGGCAGCACTCTTCTTCGTTGTGCTCTTCGCCCAGGTCGATCTGCGCCGACGTCTCGAGATCGAGCAGATCATGTACATGGATTTCTACTACTTCTTGACATATCTTGTATTTCTCATTGTCTCGATCGATTCGATTGCTTTTGGTTGGACGAATCGTGTCGCCTGGCTCGAGCATCGCAATAATCTCGTGCCCAAGCTGCTCTACTGGCCAACCATCATGTTCGTGTTGTTCCTGACCACCGCGTGGTTCTTCTACCCCTGACCACGTTGCCCTCGCAAACAGTATCCTGAAAGGAGCCCGGTCGCCAATGCCCGCAAAACCCCGAGCACTGTCGATCACCTTGATCCTGGTGCTACTGGCGGTCGGTGTCACCACCGCCATCAGCATCACCGTACTGCGTGCCGATGCGCGCCGCACCCTGGAGCGCAGCATCAACG
>CAZADH010000259.1:7167-7554 GCA_964483805.1 uncultured bacterium | reverse complement strand
GGTCGACCTGACCTATGCGGTCGTGCAGCAGGGGTATGCGCAGGCCACGCAGTTCTCTTATCAGAAGCAGGTTTACGGCCGCGTCCTTCAGGGTGTTCTCGCGGTGCTGGTCGATGACATCAACGGCAAGATTGCCCGGGTGGCCAGCGGGGAACTCACCTTGGCGGAGGCTCAGGAACGCGTGATCTCGGTGGTTCGTCGGCTGCGGTTTGGTTCGTCCGACGATTACGTCTGGATCCAGACCGACGACCTGCCGTATCCCCGCATGATCATGCATCCGGTGCGCCCCGATCTCGACGGTCGCGTGCTCGACAGCCCGGCGTTCGACTGTGCGCGCAACCGGGCCGAGAACCTGTTCGTGGCGGCCGTCGATGTCGCCAGCGCCGG
>CAZADH010000259.1:2329-7157 GCA_964483805.1 uncultured bacterium | reverse complement strand
ATGGGAGCGTCGGCTCACCAACGGCAGCCGGTCGCCGAACATTCCCAAGATATCATATGTACAACGTATTCCTGAGTGGCACTGGATCCTCGGCAGCGGCGTATTCGTCGACGACGCCGTCCGTGAGGCGGTGACCCGTCTGAAGACGCAGATTTCTGCGTTGCGTTACGACAACGGCAACGGATTTTTCTACGTGCATGACGTGCGCGGCACTGTGCTCGTGCACCCTCTGGCCGACGTCATCGACCGCAAAGCCGAGAACGATGTGAGAACGGCGTTCGTTGATCCGGGCCTGCAAATCGCCCGATCGGGGACAGGAGCAGGTTTCTTTGATTTCGCGCAGGCCTCACCCCGTGGCGAACCGACGCCGCATCTCGGCTACGCCCGACTGTTCGAGCCCCTGGGTTGGGTCATTGGCACCAGTCGGAGCATCGGCGACCTGCGCAAGAACGCGGAGTGGCGCGAGCAGGACACCCACCGGATCGTCCGCCGCCTGATTGCCTGGAACGTGCTGCCGCTTCTGTTTTTGCTGGCCATCGCCTGGCGCACCCTTCGTGGCGTGCCCGCCGACACCGAACCAACACCGGCGGCCCCACCTGGGGTTACCGCGGCACCGATCACGCCCGATTCCGCAGACACGTCGGGCGACGAAGCCGACGACCCGGGGAAGAACGACAGCGCTGCCACCGTGGCCCTGACCGAGGCGCTGCGCCTGGCGCGTGAAATCGGCGCCGAGCGGGCCGCCGAGCAGGTCCGGTTGCTGACCTCGATCCAGCAGACTCTCGAAAAGCTGGCCGGAGCGAAGGAGAACGCGCCCGCGAAACGACATGACCCGAAAGCCTGAATCCACATACTGCCTGACCGACCAACGGCGTTTCGCCGCTCTGATCGCGGCCGCATGGCTCGTGGCAAACGCGGTCTTCGGCGTCGTATATGCACAAGATATTGCATCACGTGGCGCCACCATGACCGCATCGTCAACGGCAGCAGCCGCGGTGGCGACCTCGCCGGCGGCGCCTACGCCGGCCGTCGGGGGGCGAACCTACCGTTTCGGCATGGTGCCGTGGATCGCCTACTCGCCCCTGCACGTCGCTGAGGACCTCGGCCTGTGGCGGAAGCTCGGGGTCGACGTCAAAGTGGTCTCGTTCCCGACCAACCCGGCGTTGTACCGCGGCATCGCCAGCGGGGATGTCGACCTGTGCATGGACATGATCGGCAGCATGGTCGGCATGGTTCTCGACGGCGTCGACGTCAAGGTGTTGGGCGAGACCGACTGGTCGCACGGCGGCGACAAGATCATCGTCAAACGCGATCTGACCCTGGCCCGTCTCAAGGCACGCCCCATCGGGGTGTATCTGGCGAAACCGTCGGTGACGTTTTTTCTGAACCGGTTTCTCAAAGACTGGAACCTCTCGCTCAGTGACGTGCGCACGCAGGAACTGACGATGCAGGAACTCGCCGACGCGTTCATCGATGGGCGGTTCAACGTCATCATCAATTGTGACCCCGAAGCATTGCGGGCCGAGCACGATGGCGAGGGGAGGCAAAGCACCACCAGCGCTGATTTCGACGGCATCATTCCCGAAGGTTTCGTGGGGCGGGCCGACCGCGTGGCGGCGATTCCCTTTGCCGACCAGGTCAAGATCTTCCGCGGCTGGATTCAGGCGGTGCGGTGGCTCCATGACCAAAAGAACTGGGCCGAGTTTCGTCGTATTCTCAACCAACGCACGTTCAAAGACGATGGCCCGTTCGCCGATCCCGACCTGCTCGACATGTTCCGTTCGGTGCGCATTCACCCCGCGCGCACCCAGGCCCGCCGCAACACTCCCGGCACCGGGGTCCACAGTTACCTTCATGAATTGCATGGTTTTCTGCGCGACAACAAACTGCTGACGCGTGACTGGTCGGTCGAGAAGCTCCTCGACAACAGCGCTTTGCGTGAGGCGCTGCGTCTGGAAGGTGCCGAGGCACAACCATGACCTATCAGCACGGCACCGACCCGTCGGTGTCTTCACTGACCTGGCAACAGCGGCTTGGCGAACTGCTCGAGCAGTTGCAGCGACAGAGCGAAACCTACCTGGGCTATCCGAACAACCAGTTGCTCGACCATCGCAACCTCGCACCGTTTCTCGATCTGGTGGTCAACAACATTGGCGATCCCGAAATCGGCAACCTGGGTCTGCACACCTGTGTACTCGAACGCGAGGTCGTCGCCTTTTTCCGCGACGTCTACCGCCTGCCCGCCGACCTGGGCTGGGGCTACGTCACCAACGGTGGCACCGAGAGCAACATTCACGGGTTCTTCACAGGCCGGGAGCGTTATCCCGGCGCACCGCTGTTGTTCTCGGCCGATTCGCACTACAGCATCGACAAGGCCGGTCGTCTTCTGGGCATGCCGCGCGAGATAATCGCCAGCCAACCGCACGGCGAGATCGATTACGCAGCGTTCGAAGCGACACTGCGCCGGCTGCAGGCACCGGCCGTGGTCATCAACGCCAACATCGGTACGACCATGAAGGGTGCCATTGACGACGTCGGGCGTATGGTCGAGATCCTGCACCGGTGCAACGTGTCGCAGTATCACCTGCATTGCGATGCGGCCCTGTTCGGCGGCTACCTGCCATTTCTCGACGGTGCCCCCAGGGTCGACTTCACCCTGCCGATCCACAGCCTCGCCATTTCGGGACACAAGTTCCCCGGGTCGGCGATTCCGTGCGGCATTCTCTTGACGCGCCGCGACAACCTCGACCCCGTGCGGCGGCGCATCGACTACATCGGCTCCTTCGACGGCACCATTGCCGGTTCCCGCAACGGTTTGTCGGTGTTGATCCTGTGGCAGACCATCCAACGCCACGGGCGCGCCGGTTTTGCCGCGTGGGCCGCACAATGTATTGACAATACAAAGTATTGCCTCGAGAAACTGCACACCATCGGTTGGGAAGCGTGGGCGAATCCCTGGTCGAACACCATCGTGATTCGCCGGCCGGCAGCCGAGCTGGCCCGGCGCTGGCATCTGGCGGTGGCGGGGGAGATTGCCCACCTCGTCATCATGCCGAGCACGACGCGCGCCGGGGTTGACCGATGCCAACGCGCGATCCTGCCCACTTCGAGTCCGCACTGGCGCATCACGCCGACCTTGCCCCGGCCACCGTCCGGCCCCGGTTCGAAGGGATGGTGGCGGCTATCGCCATGCTCCTCGCTGTGGGCATCAGCACCTGGTTCACCTATGCCCGCGCGCGAGAGGCTGTTTTGGCAGAGATCCGCGAAGGGTTGGTCCGGTTGGCATCGGCGGTGGCCCTGTCGATCGACGGCGATCTTCATCGGACCTTCACCTTGCCGTCACAGCGCAGCAGTCCCGAGTTCAAGATGATGGCCCGCCGACTGGAAGGCCTGCGGGAAGCCGCCGCCCATGTGCGTTACGCCTACACCAATGTCATCGTCGACAAGAAGGTCTATTTCATTGTCGATGACAGCCCCCAGGGAGACCTCGATCAAGACGGCCGCCCAGACGCGCCCCCGGACATCATGCAACTGTATCCCGACCCTTCTCCCAGCCTCGTGCAAGCGCTGACCGAGAAGACCGCCACCGTCGACGACAATCCGTACACCGACAGTTGGGGAACGTTCATCAGCGCCTACGCTCCGTTCTTCGACAGCCAACGCCGGTTTGTCGGCACCGTCGGCCTCGATCTGGAACTGAGTGGACTCGACGCGCGGCTGTTGCCCCTGCGCAGCGCCATCAAGCGCCTGGCGATTGTCTCAGTGCTCTTCGCCATCCTGTTTGGCGTCTCGATCTGGTTCATGCGCCGGCAACTGCTCCAGGTGCACGAGCGGCGGCGGGCCATGGTTGCTGACGTCAAGTGGGCCACCGATTTTGCCGCCGAGGCAGACCGGCGTGAGGCGGTACTCCTGGCGCTCTGGAGCCAACAGCTCGCCGACCCGCAGTCACCAGAGCCGTCGATCCCGAGTCCGCCCACCCACGCGACCGACAAAGACTACTCTCCGGTTGCCTCCGGCCTCGATCGCATCGTCCGGCGACGGTTGTCGCTGAGCAACGCCGTGCCCGACCATCGCGCCTACGCTGCTGCTGTGGCCGGCACGTATGTCGCGCTGTGCACCCACTCCGTGCAGCAACACGCCCGCAAATGCGAACTGCGCCACTGGCTGGCCGAGCTGGCCGAACAGCTCAACAAGACAGCGATGGGCCCCGAGAAACCGATCACGGTCGAGACCGATCCGCAGTTGCCCGACCACCTGCATTTCGATCCGATTGAACTGGGTCTGATCGTCGAGATCCTGGTGCGTCACCTGTCGGCTGACGGAACGCAACCTGTCCGGGTCGCCCTCACCCAACAAGACGAAGAGATCAACAGTGTCATCGTTTGTATTGCTTTCTCCGGACCGGCAATACCGCCGCTCGAACTGCCAGTTCTCGTCGATGTTCTCTCCCGTGTCGGGTCGAATTTGCTGGCTGACGAGACCGCAACGACTCTTGCTCCGGCTGACCTGCATGCGTTGGCACTGGGCGTCGTGCGGCGGTGGCTGGCCCGGTTGCAGGCCAAGACAGGGAGCACCAACGGTGCGAGCTGGTCGACGACCGGAATCCGCTTGGCCTTACCCAAGGCTCTCGAACAGGCACCTCTCGCGTGACCCCAACGTTCCAGGGCTGGCGGGTGGCCCTTGCCGTCGCCATCATCCTGATCGACACGATCGTCGTGCAGATCTCGTTGGGCATCAACTCAGTCATCTTTCCGCTGACGCTCGCCTCGCTGGGTTTCAGCAAAACCCTCATCGGTCTGGTTCTCTCGATCGAAGTGTTCGCGATCGT
>CAZADH010000259.1:0-2319 GCA_964483805.1 uncultured bacterium | reverse complement strand
CGTCTCGGTAAGCCGCTCGATGTCGCCCCTGATCGCGCGCATCGGTCTGCGCACGGTGCTGGGCATTCTGCCACCGGTGCGCGCCTATCTGTTGTTGTGCCTCAGCGCCAATCAGACCTGGTATGGGTGGATGGCAGGGATCTATCTTTATGGACTGGCGACCAACATATTCCTTGTGGCGCTCCAGACCTGGCTCAACACAATTCCCGTGGGCAAAGCCAAGGGCCGCGTCGTGGGCGCATACAGTGCGGCGCTGTCGGCAGGAGTGGCCATCGGCCCGGTGGCCGTCACCCATCTTCAGATCGAACATGGGGCCGCCTTCCATGCGAACGCGGTGCTGTGCCTGTTGACCTGGATCCCCGTGCTAATCGCCCTTCGTCTCATCCCCGATCTGTCGGCGCTCGACCGGCCACGGATCGGGTTTATCTTGCGCCACTGCCAGACGGTCATGGCCGCGGCGTTTGTCGGCGGCTTCACCTGGTTCGGACTGCCGGCCTTTCTCACGCTCTTTGGCGTGGGCAGCGGCCTGTCGACCACGCAAGCCTCTTGGCTGCTGCCGATGTTCATGCTCGGCAGCGTCACGCTCGGTTGGTCGGTCAGCTCACTGTCGGACCACATCGATCGGCGCAAGGTCGTGCTCGTGTGTGTCTTCCTGTCGCTGCTCTGTGCCGCCTACGTGCCGATGGCCGTCTACGATCTGCGCGTGGCTCTGTTGATGCTGTATCTGTGGGGCGGTTTGATGGGCGGTATTTACGCGGTATGTCTTACCATCGTCGGCGAACGGTTCCGCCTCGAGGATCAGGTTTCGGCCAACATCACCTACGTACTCATGGATGCGGCCGGCGGCTTCATCGGGGTATTCCTGATCGGCGTGGCCATGGACGTCGCCGGCCCGGAGGGGCTGGCCTACGTCATCGTCTCGGCCTCGATCAGCTACTTCATTTTTGCCCTGAGCCGTCATCGCGTCGAGTGATGCCAGAAAAGAAAAACCGCCCGCGAATCCGGTTGCCTGCCGGTTCGGGGCGGATTCGAGATTCGCGTTACTTGCTGACGAGATTGTAACCGATGCCGATGTAGTGTTGGCGCGGGAGTTCGCCACCCGACACCTGGAGATGGTCCCGCAGCGGGATGTAGTAGGAAAAGGCCCAGCTCCACCCTTTTCCGAAGGGTTGGGTGAGACCGACCCCAAAACAACCCGCCCGCCCACCGTAGCAGTCGAGCAACAAGGTCACCGGGTTGGTCTTGCTCTTGATCAATACAACGTCTGCACCACCCATCAATCCGTCATTGCGCGCCTTGTCGGTATCGAGGTTCTGGTAGCCGTTCAGGTTCCATTGATAACCGAGGTGCAGACGAAAATTGCCGACCTTCTTGGCGAACACGAAATACGGTGACGGCACGTACCAGTCGTTCCATTGGTTGTCGTACCGCGTCACACCCAGGTTCATGATCCCCAGGGCGACTGAGAACCGGTCACGCCCTGTGCCTTCGGTCATCAAGCGATACTTGGCGTTGAACGCGGTCGGACCGGCATAGAGACCGCTGTCGGTGTTGGCGAAGTGGTGGTCGCCGATCAGGTCGACACCGACCTCAGCCTTGCCAAAACCGTAGGTCAAACTGTAGACGAGTGAGTGATTAATGAAGGGTGCCGGCGGAGCGTTCTTGAAATGGAAATTGAAATCGCCAACCTGGATGAAGAGGGTCTTCTTCGCCACGGTATCGACGATCGGCACATAATTGAGGATGGTCGGAAAAGCAAAGCCGGTGCTGGCCACCAACAGGGCTGCCAGAACAGGGAAGATCCAAGACCACGGGCGGTTCGCTGCGCGCATATTTGCTCCTTTTTCGGTCGACCGAGTGGGCGATTATCGGTCTGCGCTCCGTCGACACGAGCAACCTAACCCGCAACGATGCGCAGGCGCAACCATTTTCGGCGACCACGCCCGAGTCGGATTCGGGACATCGCCTGTCTCAGGGTTTTCCACAGGGCAGACACGGGCGTCACCGTTGCGACCGAACGCCGCGCATGATAGGATGGCGTGCACGCGCAACCAACACGCAGCAGGCCCGTTATGACCGCAAATCCAAACCTACTCTCCTTCGATGCAGCCTTGGCCGCAATTTTGCGGCAGGTTCCCACCGGCGTCGATCGCCCGATCGAGCAGGTGACGCTCGCAGCGGCGTTGGGCCGAACCCTTGCCGAACCGGTCGTGGCCGACCGCAATATGCCCGAAGCGGCCAACTCCGCCATGGACGGCTTCGCCGTTCGCCATGCGGACATCGCGACCGCCACCCCCGCGCGCCCGGTGATTCTTCCCG
>CAZADH010000258.1:2387-9118 GCA_964483805.1 uncultured bacterium | reverse complement strand
CCTCATGCCCAACAGCCCGGGAACGGCGAGCGACCCCTATCTCCCGTTCAGCAACGAGCGCGACATGTTCATGGCCCGGTGTCCGGAAGCAGCGCTGACCGGCACCGCCTGGCGCAACATGGTCTGCGAGACGCTGGCGCACGAGTTCCAACATCTGGCGAATTACTGCGCCCACTTCGAGCAGGCGAATGCCGAGGAACCGTGGTTGAACGAAGCATTGTCGATGAGCGCCGAGTTCCGCATGGCCGCCCTGTTGAATGACAGCAATCCGGATGTCATGAATCTCATCGCCGCCTATGCCTCCGCGCCGAGCCAGACCTCGCTGGTCAACTACGACGAAACCCTCGAGTTCTACGGCGCCGCAGCGCTGTTTTCGCACTATCTGAGCGAGCAACTGGGCTCGACCACGATCCGCGCGCTGGTGCACGGCACACCCCAGACCGGCGTGGCCAACGTCGATGACCGCGCCCCTCAGCGGGGTGGATTCAACGGTCTGTTTGCCGATTGGGCGATGACGGCGTGGGCGGAAGGGGCGAAGAGAAATACTGCGTATGGCTCGACCACCCAGGCCACGCTCGGAGCGCTCGCTGCCACCTGGCGCTATCAATTGCCGTTCCGCTATGTCTTTGCCGGCAGCCTGCCCACGGTGGCATACAACCAGAACTGCTCGGGCACCGTGACCAGCACCGCGTGGCGGGCGATCCGCCTGGTGCCGCCCGGTGGTTATGCGAGCAAGCGGACGACGTTCAGTTTCACCGACGCCGGCAACGGCCAGTTCCGCGCCACCGTAGTCCGGTTGCAGTAGACTCTCTCGGCTCCGAACCTGGCTGAGGCTTCGCGCGATCGCGCGCGTAGTGGGCATGGGTCAGCCACCCGGTTTGCCCGCCCACGAGATGCGTGGTGGGTCCTTGCAGCCACGATGGCGGGCACCGCGGGGGCACCCAGCCCGAGCGCAATCGCAAGGGACCCGCGAAGACGCCAGGATTCCTGCGTGCATTTTGTGCATTGCAACACATGAAACTCTGTGTTATGGTGACAAGCATCTTGCGCCGCACAAATGGCGCAACCGACATTCCCTCTCGAGGAGTCCTGTGTGGACATCGCCCCGTGGATGATCGAACGTTTCTTCGGTGCCCCCCTGCCCGAACAGCGTGCCCTGCTGGGGATGATGGCCCCCGGCCTGTGGAGCCAGAATCCGCCCGAGCGGCGGACCCGGTTGCACGAGGTGCTCGCCAGTCTCGACCTGCGCCCATATCGTGAGATCATCGCCCGGCAACTGGTCACCACCACGCGTCTCGACGAGATCGTACCCGACGTCTACGCCAACTACCGGCCGGTGGTGGCCGATGGGCTGCACTACTTCTTTGTGCACCTGCGCAAAGAGCGCCTGGTCGAGATCTGTCTCGACCAGATGCTCCTCGAACCGGAGTGCCCGCCGGGTGAGCGCATGTTGGTGCTGGTCGACCGCATCCCGACCCTCTACAAACTGGGCCAGATCATCGCCCGCAATCAACATGTCGACGCCTCTTTTCGCGACTGGCTGGTGCAACTCGAGAACGAGCGCCAGACGACCACCGACGACGACCTGTCGACGGCTCTGGGCGCGGCCATGACGGCGGCGGGTCCCGAGGTGCGTTGGCAACTCGAAGGGCGACCGCTCGCCGAAGCGAGCGTCGCCGTCGTCGTGGGGGGTCGTATCACGGGGCCAGCCGTGAGCGGTGGTCGCGAGGTGGTCATCAAGGTTCTGCGCCCCCACATCCGCGAGCACCTGCCCGAGGAGATCGCGCTGCTCGACGACATCGGCACCTGGTTCGCCGCGCGCCGGTCAGCCTACAACCTGCCCGACCTCGATTTCGTCGCCTTGTTCGCCGAGGTCCGCAGTGCGTTGCAACATGAAACCGATCTCGCCGCCGAGCAACAGCATCTGGCCGCGGCCGGCCACCAGTATCGGGCGAGCGCCGGCATCGCCGTCCCGGCATTGATGCCCGGTTCCGGGCCTGGCGCCACGGTCATGAGCCGTCTGCGCGGCAACAAGATCACCACGACGCCGCTCACCGGTAGTGCACGCCGAGAACTGGCCCGCCGCCTGTTTCAGGGGCTCATCGGCGACCCGTTGTTCAGCACCGAACCCGTCGCGCTGTTTCACGGCGATCCGCATGCCGGCAACCTGCTGGTTCTCGAAACCGGCAACGACCCGGAGGCACAACCGGCCATTGGTCTGATCGACTGGACACAGACGGCCGCACTCGACCGGGCAACGCGCACCGCCCTGCTCGACCTGGGCAACGGGGTGATCCACCACGACGCGCAACGCACCTGGCGCGCCCTGCATCGATTGGCCCGGGGCGCCGCCGACTCGGTCCCCGACCCGATCGCCCTGCTTTCGCATCTGGCCGCACCGGAAGTGCGACGGGGCGGAATGATCGAGCAGACGTTTGCCCTGGTCGACCGCCTGGTCACGGCCGGCACGCGCTTTCCTGCACCGCTCCTGGTGTTGCGCAAGGCATGGTTCACCCTCGCCGGGGTCCTGCACACACTCGATGCCGATTTCGCAGCCGACCTCGAATTGGCCGAATATGCGTTGCCGAAGGTGATCGCCGAGATGCCATGGCGGGTCCTGGCCGTCTGGTGCCCCCTGCTCGATCATCCGCAGCGATACGATTCGCACCTGTCGAACCTCGATGTGATCGCCTGGGCCCACCACGCCACGTTCGAGCACACGCGCCACGCCCTCGCGGTACAGCGCGATCTCATGTTCGGGGTTCGCCGCGCCGCTTGAAGCCGCCGCGTCCCGCGACGGTCATCCGCCGGGCACACCTGACGTCAGGCGGCTGGTGGTGCCGCACGAGATGGGCACTTGTCGAACACCCCTCCGAGTTGATACAATCGACTCATGATATCCTCTCTCAGTAAGTAGCATCGAGTATAAGCACCACAAGGAGGAAGCAATGAAGCGAGTATTCAGTATTGTTGCCGCAGCTCTGATGGTCGGTCTGTTGAGCGCTCCGGTCTTTGCCGCCGGGCAATCCCGCCCCGAATCGGGGATCACGGTAACGGAACCGACCACGCCGTTGTTGCCGGCGCCCAGCAGCGAGACCGGCCCGGCCGCCGCCATCAATCTGCCGATGCCCCAGAAAGAGTGGACGTTTGCCATCTTTTTGAATGGCGACAACAATCTCGACCCGTTCGGGGTCGAAGACCAGAATGAAGCCGCCAAGGTTGGTTCCAACGACTGGCTCAACATCGTCAGCCTGATCGACCGCGAGCGTGGGCCGGCGCAATACAACTACATTACCAAGGGCAAGATCAACAAAATCAAAGACATGGGCGAACTCGACATGGGTGATTACAAAGTATTTATCGAGTTCGTGAAGTACATCAAGGCCAACTTCCCGGCGAAAAAGTACGCCATCATCTTCTGGAACCACGGTTCCGGCTGGAAACTTGCCGGGCACAAGGGCATCACGCGCGGCATCTCCTACGACGATTCCTCGAACAATCACATCACCACGGCCCAACTGGCTACGGCCATGAAGTCGACCAAAGAGATCCTCGGCAAGAATCTCGACATCGTCTGTTTCGATGCCTGTCTGATGCAGATGGCCGAGGTGGCCTATGTGTGCCGCGACTACTGTGACGTCATCGTGGCATCCGAAGAGACCGAACCGGGCAAGGGCACCCCGTACGACGATGCACTCAAGACTCTGACCGCGAAGTCTGATGCCGTGACCTTCGCCAAGGCCTGGACGAAAGCGTTTTGCGCGTCCTACAACAACGGCAGCCAGGGTTACGAAGCCTGCACGCAGTCGGCCCTCAAGTGCTCGGCCCTCAATGGCCTCAACGACGCCATCGACGGTTTGGCGAAAGCATTGATGAGCGGCAAGTACAACAACGAGATTGCCGCGGTTCTGGGCAAGGTGCAAACCTTCACCGACACCGCCAACATCGACCTGTTGCATTTCGCCAAGCTGCTGAAAGAGGCGGTGAAAGACGACGCCGTTCAGACGGCCTGCGACAAGCTCGCGACCGCCGCCAAGGCCGTGATTCTCGAGAACGGCAACATCGACGCCTCGATGGCCAACGCGATGGGCATCGCCATCTACTTCCCCGCCGAATCCTACAGCTATGAGAGCGCCTACAACGATCTGGCGTTCTCGAAAGACCACCTCTGGGCCCAGATGGTGCAAGACTTCTACAAGAAGAAGACCGCTGCCACCGTCGTCGCCGCCCTCGAGTCGGGCGATACCTCGAAGCTGAGCGATCTGGTGGCCAACAGCACCAACAAAGAGATCAACCGGTATGTGGCCCAGGAAGTCAACTTCCGCCTGTTCAGCGAAGGCGGGCTCCCGGCCAACGTGACCGCGGCGGCCAAGGCTCTGATCCAGGAACTGCTCAACAAGTAGACCAATACATCGTATTTACACGCCCGCCGGCTGCTGCCGGCGGGCTTTTTCGTGGGCAGTGACGCCCGCGCCTCTCGCAATCGCGCGCGAAACCTCACACAAGCGTCAGGGGCGCAGCGATTGATGCGTCTGGCCTGACGTTCCGACAAATGTCGAGAAACTCGAGACCCGACCCGAAAGTTGTTCACATTTTTTTGCGTGGCCGGTATACTTTTCCAGGTATGATCGCTTCTGCTTCCTGCGACGGCACCGCGAGAGGAACTCCGCCCGAGGGGCGTTCCACGCCCTGGAGCACCGCCGACTGGCTTCTGTTTTCGGCCTGTCTTGGCACCATGATGATCAAGGGCGCCCAGGCCCGACTGCCGATGTCTGATCTGGGCGTCTATCTTCGTGCAGCCCAAGATTTTTTCGCCGGTCGTGACCTGTATCACCCCGAGTTTTTCTACCGGTTCAAGTATCCGCCGTCCTCGGCCCCGTTGTTCTCGGCGTTCGTTTTGCTTCCTTTTTGCGTGGCAAAGGCCTGCATGGGGGTTCTCATCGCGCTGGCGCTGGTTTCGCTTTGCCGCCGTCTCGACTCCTGGTCGACCGCAAACACCCGCGGCCGGCTGCGGCTCATGGTTGCCATCCTCTTCGGCGGCATGGTGCATTACGAGATCCACCTCGGCCAGGTGACGCTGCTCATCCTGCTCGGGTTGGTCCTGCTCGTCGATCTTCTGTCGCGCCATCGTCCGGTGCCGGCGGGGCTTCTTTTCGCCCTCTCGCTTCATGCGAAGCCCTTCGGTTGGCCGATCGCGCTCTGGGCGGCGGTTCGCGGTCAGTGGCGGTTTCTGGCGACCACGATGGTCGCTGGAGCGCTCATGTGTGCGGTACCGGTGCCGTTTTATGGTGTCGATGGCACGGTCAGGCAGTGGCAGGGGTTCGTCCGCGAGATGACCGACCTGACGACCCAAGAAATGATGCTGTCGCGGCCCGAGAACCACACACTGGCCAGTTTTCTCACCCGCCTGGTCCATTTCGACGACCACTGGTCACCGACTACGCTCAAAGCCCTGGCCAACACCATCAACGTTGGCCTGATCATGCTGCCGCTGCTGCTGATGGTAAGAGCGGTTCCCCACGGTCCCGAACGCGCCCCGATCGAAACGGCAATGCTATTGGTAGCGGTGCCACTGATCGGCCCCCCCGAATACAAGTATTACCTTCTGTCGATCCCCCTTACCTGGTTGGCTGTCGCCCGCTGGCCACAAACGGGATTGTTTGGCCGCGCACTGCTGCTGGCAACCGCCTTCGGCTACGCCGGCAACATCCCCGATCTGTTGGGTCGCGAACTGTCGCGGCGCCTGGCCGAGCATTCGCTGGTGACGTTCGGCGGCACGGCCGTCTTTGTGGCCGGCCTGCTGTTGATGCTTTCACCCGGCCCCGTCGCTACGGAAACAACCCCAACACCGTGCCCGGCCGCGTCCGTACCGTCGCGTCGCTGCCTGCATCTGTTTCGAGCCTTGGTGCTGTTGTTGGTGCTGACAACGGCCGTTCTCGATCGGTACAACGATCGGTATCGGGTGACGTGCCGCGCCTGTCACCAGGTGATGCTGGCCGAGCGCACGATCTGCAAGAACTGCGGCAATCCCGATCTCATCCCCCTGGTTCGCCGGTCCGAGGCGCCATCGACGGCCCCGCAAGCCGTCACCACCCTGGCCAGGACGTCGCGGCCCACACGTCTGGCCAACGGAAAAGCAGCTAACTGAGAGCGGTCACGACCACCGCCGGCTGTTCCGGCTCCCGCGTGTCTTCAGGTGGCAACGCACACCCAGGTTGCCATACATTATCAATATGCAACTCATGCGGCTGATACTGGGCCTTGTAGCGCATGTGACGACAGCCGGCGACGCGGAATCCCAGATAGAGCCAGGCAATGCCGGATTGACGGCACAACTCGATCTGCTGGAGCACCGAGAACACGCCCGGGCTGAGGTGAGCCAGATCGGGATCCCAGAACGTGTACACCGCCGACCACGAATCGTCGGCGACATCGACGATCGCGACGGCCGCCAGCCGGTCACCCAGACGATAGCGCACCTCGCAACTGTCGACAAAGCTGCACCCGAAGTGGTCGAGGTACTCTTCGGGTAGCAATACATCGTCATGACGCGCCAGGCCCCGCTCGTGCAGGTGGCGGTCGTGGAGCCGGCATTTCTCGACCGTGGCCTCGATCGGGCCGACCGAAACTGCGAAGACGGCGCTGGCCTTGGCCCAGGCCCGCCGCTGGGAGCGATTCGGCGCGAACCGGGCCACGGGGATCCGGATCGGCACGCATTCGCGACAACCCTG
>CAZADH010000258.1:0-2377 GCA_964483805.1 uncultured bacterium | reverse complement strand
CGATAGAGGATCCGGCCCAATCGCCGCTCACCGTTGGCCAGCGCGACCGAAAACGCACGGGGTGACATGAGATCGAGTGGCATGGCCACGCGCAGACGGGCGGCGCGGCCCGGCAGATACGGGCAGGGCTCGGGCTCGCACCAGGTGGCCAACGCCGGTGCCCCCAGTTTCGGGTCGGGGGCAACGATCGAGACATCGGGACGGCGACGCGCCAAGACCAGACGACCTGCTCTCTCGAAGATTCTTCATGGCCGGCCGCCAACGCACCACCCCTTGCTCGAGCCGGCACCACGGCCAGGATAGCAGAATCTTCGCCGCCAATCCCGGGGAAAGTCGACAAGCGATTTGGGGCTTGCCATTTATTGTTAGGTCACGTATGCTTATCTCAATTCAGTCTTGGTCATCCGAGGTCCAGGTGGTTTCTTCCCAGTCCCGAAGATCGGTTTGAAAGCGCATGGACTCAGGTAATTTGTCGAGAAGGAGCAATTTCAATATGGCAAAACGATGGTCGGCAATCCTCGTCCTGGTGGGTTTCCTCGGCATGGTGAGCGGTGTGGCGATGGCCGCCGACGCCGCTGCGCTCAACGACGCGGTTTTGTTCTTCGTGAATGACCCGCAGCAGTTGACCTTCTGTGACATGAACAAGCTGGTCGAAGCCAACAAGACCTATCATCAAGAGCACGGCCTGGTGAACGACGCCAACATCCAGACCTTCTACCAGAAGATCATGGAACACGGTGTGGTTAACCCGGGTCCCGACAACAAGGTCCAGGTCGGCTACGTTGTCCAGAATCAGGGCGCCGATGTCATTGGCGTGCTGGTGGTCAAGGGCAAGTTCGAGCACGAGAAGGTTCTCGACACCCTGAAGAAGCATTATGGCGTGCACAGCAACGAGCATGCCGCAGCCGTCATGGCACAAGACAAGTTCTCGTCGGCGCAAAAAGAGAAGGCCCAGAATCCCTACACCCAGGCCGACATGACCATCAACGGTCAGCAGGCCCATGTGTTCCCGATGCCGCTCGACAACCGCGAACTGATCTGCGTCACCACTGGTGATTACACGCTGTTCAGCTCGGGTCCCCGCGGCAACCGCAAGCTGCTCACCCAGACCCTCGATGTCGTGACTGGCAAACTGGCCGCCAAACCCGCCGACGCCAACACCAAGGTCGTGTTGACCTTCAGCGCTTCGCCCGCCGAAAAGAAGCAGCTCGAAGAGCGCGCTTGGGTTCGCTACGACGCCCAGAAGAAAGACAGCCTGTCCCAGAAGAAGTTCTTGAAGAAGAGCGCCGAGCGCATCCGCCAACGCGTCATCCGCAACAAGATCGAGTACATGTTCACGGCCATCGAAGACATGCAGCAGGCGACGATGACCATCGAGCGCGGTCGCGAAGGCAACATGACCAAGAACGCGACGTTGATCGCCACCTTCAAGAGCCCGGCCGAAGCCGCTGATGTCAAAGCCCGCCTCATGAAGCACATGGTCAAAGAGATCAAGCGCAACGACAACGTGCAAGACAAGTTCGCGCTCGGCAATGTGAGCATCACCACCGCCGGCAACCAGTGCCAGATCAAGTGCAACCTGCGCGATGCCAAAGAGCAGATGCACGCCTTCAACCTGATTTCGAGCTACGTCGCCAAGGGGATGTTCGACCGCCTGTAATCCGGGCAACGACCTTCACCTTCCGGTGCGGACGCCCCGGGTGGCAGGCGGGAACCCCCGCCCTCACCCGGGGCGTCGTTCTTTCTGTCATACACTGTAATGAACTGACCGGACCCATTCGCAGCCCCATGCGGCCTGGAGCGTCATGCGTTTCTACTTCGTCGATCGCATCACCGAGATAGTCCCGGGGAAGAGCATTCGTGGCCATAAGAACGTCAGCATGGCCGAGCCGTATTTCGCCACCCATTTCCCGCGGTTTCCGGTGTTGCCCGGGGTCATTCTGATCGAGGCGATGGCGCAACTGGCCGGCTTGCTCATCGAAGTCTCACCGGTTCCCGACGATGCGGTCAGCACGCGCAAGACCACCCCCGCAGCGGCAGGAACGGCGGCAGCGGGTTCTGTCGAACAGCGCAAACCGTGGGTACAGCCCGACGGACCTTCGCGCAAGGCGATCCTCTCGATCGTCGATCGGGTGAAGTTCAAGAAACTGGTGCGCCCGGGCGATCGCGTCGATTTGGCCGCCGATCTGGTGGTGTTCGCTGAAGATGGCGCGCGGGCCGAGGTGAGTGCCCACGTCGATGGCGCCCTCGTCGCCCAGACCCGCCTGACCTTCGTGTTGATGCCGGTGCCGCCCGAGTTCGAGACGTTCATGCGCGAGGAACGGGCCGCGTTGCTGGCCGCACTGCAGGTGGCCCCATGAGCCGAACCACCCGCCCC
>CAZADH010000257.1:0-9138 GCA_964483805.1 uncultured bacterium | reverse complement strand
GCTGTAACGCATTGTTGTTGACCGGCCGAGAGTGGCTTGTTATACTCCCCAGACGTTTGGGCGATCCCACAACTATATTGATTCTTAGGGGATGAACAATGAACAAGCACTTTTTCTTTACGTCCGAATCGGTGACCGAGGGACATCCGGACAAGCTGGCCGACCAGATCAGCGATGCGGTTCTCGATGCCATGCTGGCCGAAGACCCGATGTCGCGCGTGGCCTGTGAGACGGCAGTGACGACCGGATTGGCGCTGGTTATGGGTGAGATCACCACCAAGGGCTACGTCGACATTCCCGGCATCGTTCGCAAGACGATCGACGAAATCGGATACACCGATGCCAATTACGGCATCGACGGCAAGACCTG
Organism: uncultured bacterium; assembly: GCA_964483805.1. Classification (GTDB taxonomy): domain Bacteria; phylum Muiribacteriota; class Ozemobacteria; order Ozemobacterales; family Ozemobacteraceae; genus CAZADH01. The sequence continues at coordinate 8,768 of CAZADH010000257.1, read as the reverse complement.
CGCCGTTCTGGTCACCATCGACAAGCAATCCCCAGACATCGCTCAGGGCGTCAACAAAGCACTCGAGACGCGCGAACAGAAAAATGCCGACGAGGTTGCCGAAGTCGGTGCCGGTGACCAGGGCATGATGGTGGGGTACGCAAACAACGAGACCCCCGATCTGATGCCGGCTCCGATCTACTATGCGCATCTGCTCACCCGTCGCCTGGCGACGTTGCGCAAACGCAACACCCTCAGTTACCTGCGTCCGGACGGCAAGAGCCAGGTCACGGTCGAGTACCACGACGGCAAGCCCACGCGCGTCGATGCCGTTGTCATCTCGACGCAGCACGCGCCGGAGATCGGCCATGCGACGATCACCGAAGACGTGGTCAACCAGATCATCAAGCCCGTCATTCCGGCCGAGATGCTCGATGCCAAAACCAAGTTCTTCGTGAATCCGACCGGTCGCTTCGTCGTTGGCGGCCCCCATGGTGATTCGGGGTTGACCGGGCGCAAGATCATTGTTGACACCTACGGCGGCATGGCCAGCCACGGTGGCGGCGCCTTCTCGGGCAAAGACCCGACCAAGGTCGACCGTTCGGGCGCCTACATGGCCCGCTACGTTGCCAAGAATCTCGTGGCCGCCGGCGTCGCCGATCGTCTCGAGATCCAGTTGGCCTACGCGATTGGCGTGGCGCAGCCTTTGGGCGTGTTCGTCAATGCCTTCGACACCCACAAGATCGACCCCGAGAAGATCGAGAAGATCGTGCGCGATCTCTTCGACCTGCGCCCGGGCGCGATCATCAAGACCCTCAACCTGCGCCGGCCGATCTATCGGCAGACGGCTGCCTACGGTCACTTCGGTCGTGGCGATCTGAACCTGCCCTGGGAAGTCACCGATCGCGTCAAAGACATCAAGAAGGCCGCCGGCCTGTCCTGATATCGCACGCTCGCGAGTGAGTCGCGTCTGTTGTGACCTGCCAGGGTCTGCCAAGACCCTGGCAGGTCATGGTATTGGTATGTATTTACAACGCATTACCCTTGTCATGCTTTGTTTGACGGTGTTGCTCCTGGGATCGGGGCGCGCTGATGCCTACAGCAACGGGATGGTCGTGCTCGTCTACCATCACGTTGCCGATCCTGTTGACGGCGATGTGACGGTGACCCCGGGTGCCTTCGCGGCCCAGATCGAGGCGCTCAAAAAGGCGGGTTGCACCCTGCTGTCGCTCGATCAGGCGGTGCAGTATCTGACCGGCGCGATGCCGTTTGCACCGCAACACCCTGTATTGATTACCTTCGACGATGGTTACGAAAGCAACTACACGTTGGCGTTTCCAGTGTTGAAACGTCTGAGCGTGCCGGCGGTCATCTACGTGGTGACCTCGCGCCTGGGGCGCAAACCGCAGTTTCTCCGCTACATGTCGGGCGAGCAGATGGGCGAGATGGCGGCATCGGGGTTGATCTCGTTCGGTTCGCATACGCACGATCTGCACGACCAACTCAAGACCGAGTACATGAAAGCGGCCCAGGAAGGCAAGGAACAGCAGTTCCTCGGCCAGTTGCGCGACGATCTGGCGATGTCGCGTGCCGTCATCGCTTCGTGGACCGGGCAGGTGCCGACCACCCTGGCCTGGCCCTACGGCAGTTTCAATGCGCGCATGACCCGGGTGGCGCGTGACCTGGGGTTCGGTGTGCATGCGACGAGCGTGCCCGGCATCAACGAGGTGGGCACCGATCCGGCCTGGGTCAAGCGCATCCCTGTCACCCGGCGTGACACGGCGGCCAGCATCCTGCGTCGGGTCGGCATCCGCTGAAGCGGGGGTCCCACGATGGTATCAGCTCGGGGTGAAACCGATGTCCTGATCGTCGGGGCAGGGGTTGCCGGATTGACGGTGGCCGCCGCCTGCGCCGCAACCGGGTTGCGCGTCACCGTGGTGTGTGCGGGTCCGGTCGGTGTTGGCAACTCCTGGCTGGCGCAAGGCGGGATTGCCGTGGCGGCCGGTCCTGACGACAACCCCGGCGATCACATGGCCGATACCCTGGCCGCTGGGGCCGGTTTGTGCGATCTGGCAGCCGTAGCTGCACTTTGTATTGACGGTATCTCGGCCGTGCGCGCGGCGATGGCGCGCGGTGTGACCTTCGATACCGATGTGTCGGGCGCACCATTGCGCACCCGCGAAGGCGCGCACAGACGCGCGCGCATTCTCCACGCGGGGGGCGACGCGACCGGACGACGGGTGACCCAGGCGTTGCGTGCCCATGTCGAGGCGTGTGCCGGTGTGCGTGTGTTGGCCGAGACCCGGGTTCTCGAGTTGTGGCAACCCGAGGGGCGGCGTGGCACCCCGGTGCGGGGCGCCTGGCTCGCTGACGCTGCCGGTTCCTGCAGGCTGATGCGCGCGCGGGTGGTGGTCCTGGCGTCTGGCGGGCTTGGCGGCCTGTTGGCGCCATCGACCAATCCCGACGTTACGGCCGGGGATGGCATGGCCCTCGCCTGGTTGGCCGGGGCCGATCTGGCCGATCTGGAGTTCATTCAGTTTCACCCGACGGTTCTCCATGCCGCCGGGCGACCGCCGCTGTTGCTCACCGAGGCGTTGCGCGGCGAAGGGGCGTATCTCGTCGATGCCGATGGGCGGCGCTTCATGCCCGATCAGCATGAAGCGGGTGAGCTGGCACCGCGTGATATCGTGGCGCGAGCGATCGATGCTGTGCGCCGGCGTGACGCCCGTGGCGTGTTTCTCGACGCGCGCCATCTGGGCGCCCCGCATCTGCGCCGGCGCTTTCCCACCGTCGTGGCGACCCTGGGGGCCGCCGGCTTCGATGTGACGGCCGAACCGGTGCCGGTGGCGCCGGCCGCGCATTACACCATGGGTGGGGTGCGCACCGACATCGACGGGCGGGTGGCGGGCGTGCCCGGGTTGTGGGCTGCCGGCGAGGTCGCATGCTCCGGGTTGCATGGTGCCAATCGGCTGGCTTCGAACAGCCTGCTCGAGTGTCTGGTATTCGGCGAGCGCGTGGCGCTGGCGATGCAGCACGAGTTGCCGCCGCCTGCACAAGCGAGAACCGGCTGCGCTCCGGTTTCCGGTCGGATTCGCTGGTGGCCCGGCCTGGCAGAGATCCTGTCTGGGGCGGCGCCGACGCCGCGGGGCGTTGCCGATCTGCTGGGGTTGCGGCGCTCCGGTGCGGGTCTGGCTCAGGCCGTGCAGCAGTGGTCGGCCGTTTTGCTGGCCGACGAGTCGGCCTGGCTCGAGGTCGACGCGGCGAATTTGCGCGCAGAGCAAATCAGCGGGCGAAACCGCACCATCGTGGTGGGCGCCATCGCCCGGATGGCCCAGGCGCGGTGTGAGAGCCGAGGGGCGCATTGGCGCGCCGATTTTCCCGAGCCCCGCGAAGAGTGGGTTCTTCATCAAGTGCTGCGCGGAAGTGAGTTGCTGAGGTATCCTGTGTTGCAGGAGGTGCGGGCCAGATCGACCCCCGCATCGCCGAGGAGCTGAACCGATGCAAGTGTCTGAATATCGCCGGATGACCATTGCCGGAGCCTCCCCCGAGGATTCCCGCGCTGCGATTCAGTATCTGACCGAGTCGCTGCGGGTGTTCAATGCCGCGGCATTGGCCAATGTGCGGCCGTTCAACGGGTTCCATTTCCGGTTGATGCTCGACGAAGCCCTGCTCAACGCCAACGAACATGGGTGTCGCAATGTGGCGAATCCCCGCATCGAGTTGACCGTGCGGTTCAGTGATGCCTCAATCGAGGTCACCATCGAAGATCCCGGCAACGGCTTCTCGTTTGCCGAGCACATGAACAAGCAGGACGTGCATTTCGATGAGATCATGCAGCAGGGCATTCGGCGGGCCAAGGGTTGGGGCCTGGTGGTGATGCGGTCGCTGACCCAGGGCATCTTCTTCAACCCGTTGGGAAACCGGATCACGCTGCTGTTGCGCCGACCGGTCTGATCTCCGGCCATGCCGTCAGCGCGGCGACGCTATCCTCGCGGTCGTGTCCGCAGCACCGGGTCGGGCGCGGTCGTCTCACGCTGTAAATATGATATCAACACGTAATGATGATGATCAAGGTGCCGCCGATGAGAAACAGCGGAAACAGCAGGCGGAACATCTCGTCGAAACGCTGGGCCCACTCGAGGTGCCGTTTTTTGGCGTAGTTGTTGACGATCACCGTCTGGACCAGGGCCGAGAAGATCACGAGGTAGAAGAGAATGAAGATCTTGTCGGCGATGACGAGGTAACCCACCGCGGGCAGGGCGTCCGCCTGCGAGATGTGCAGAGCGACGGCCGACAGCAAGGCGGTGACGGTGATGCCGCATTGGGCCTGAAACTCGCGGGCATTGATCCAGAATACAACGTATGCCATTCCGGCGATGACCAGCAAAGGAATGATGAATTTGATGAAATGCGGTACGAACAGCCGGTCGATGTACACGGCGAAGGCGAAGCGGGAATAACGGGTGGCGGCGGTGTCGCGGGTGGGTGCAGCGGTGAGGCCGAAGTCGGTGCGGTATTCGTGCACGTCGGTGCGCGCCTCGGCTTTGTCGATGGTCCAGTCGGGAACCTGCACGGCTTTCTCGACCCAGTTGCGCAGCGCGAGCGGTTCAGCCGTGTCGGGGACCAACACCAGGCGATCGACCGGCAAGGTATTGTCTTCGATGACCAGTGGCAGAACCTGGCTGTCGAACGGATACAGGTGCAGGTTGAACCGGCCGCGAAAGGTGCCCTTGACCCGTTGCCACCAACAGATGCGGCCGTCTGCCGCCGTATCGGTGGCGATCGGGGTGGCCGACTGCACACTGCCGTTCATGAACTCGATGCTGTCGGGGGTCCACGTGCCGACCACCTCGGGGGCGACTTTGTACCAAATGTAGAAATCGGCGAAAAACTGGCTCTCCTTGAGATCGAGGTGAGCGATGTCGATGATGTACAAACCGATCGCAACCTTGATGGGCGTTGCCGAGGCGATGTCGCCAGCAGATGCAACCGGGGCTGGTGACCCCGTTGGTTGGATCGCGGTTTGCGGCAAGGCCGCGAGCGCAACCAATCCCGGTGGCGCCGAGGCGGCGGGCAGGGTCGCCGGCCGTTGGGCGATGGCCGGGGAACCGGCGAGAACGAGACCCGTCGCCACCAAGGCGACGAGGCAGACGAACAGACGGCGCACGGGTTGAGGCATGGCGGTCACCCTCGGCTGGTGAAGGAATGAAGGTCAATGGCACAGCGGTTGACGCAGTCGTGCCAAAGATCATACCATAACCGTGACCGACATCGAGTTGGCGGTCGCGATGTTGCAGGTGTATTTCACTTGCCGATTGCCGCGTGCCAAGGAGACGCCCCATGGCTCATCAGTCGTTGAAATCCCAGAACCTGTCGATCATGATGACCGACATCCAGGGGTATTCCGACACCAGTTCGACCAGTTCGCGCGAAGACATTGTTAAGCTGATTCGCCGGCACAACCAGTTGATGGTGCCGGTGATCACCTTCTATGGCGGCAAGGTGATCAAGTCGGTGGGCGATGCGTTTTTGTGTACCTTCCAAAGCGCCACCGATGCCGTGGTCTGTGCCATCATCATCCAGTTGATGCTCAAAGAGTACAACCAGCGGCAGGCCGACACGTCACGGCGCATGAACCTGCGCGTGGTCATCAATACCGGCGATGTGTCGCTCGAAGACAACGACATCTACGGTGATGCCGTCAACGTCACGTCGCGCATCGAGGGCCTGGAGTGTTTCACCGGTGGGTCCATCGGCATCAGCGAGGCGACCTACCTCCTGATGAACCGCAGCGAGATCGTGGCCGAGAAGATCGGGCCGCAGAAGTTGCGCGGCATTCCCGAGCCGGTGACCGTCTATCGCGTGCCACTCGAGAAACAGCGGATGACCAGCCTGCCGGCGCGTCTGATGACCCTCGTCGAGCAGGCCGTGATTGCCGATCCGGTCGGGCCGGTCACGGCAATCGCCACCCCGGGGGCGCCGGCAACGGCGAGCAAAGAGAGCATGACCGAGTGGGCGAATTCGATCACCTCATTTCTGAAAGACCAGAACTGGGGCGAGAACATCGGTCAGATCGGCCAGAACATCGGTAACCTGCAGAAATCCCTGGTTACCACCTTCTCGCAAAAGAGCGTGGTCGAGTCGAAGGGTGGGGCGGCGGCGGCCCTGCGTGATGCTTCCGTGCCGTCGCGGTTGAAGTCGTTTGTGGTCGATGCCGTGATCCTGTTCGTCGTGTGGTTGTGCATCAACTTCTCGTGGTTCTTCGTGCTGCGTGGGTCGTTCATTGCGCCCGACACGCTGAGCAGCGAAGAGTATTCACACTACCTGGCCAGTCGACCGATCCCCGGCTCGGTGACCGGGCATGTGCATGTGCAGCAATGGGAAGTCGGCCCGGATGGCCGCTACATCCGGCCCCGCGGTTTCTTCGAGTCGCTGGTGGTCTGGTTCGCTGACACCAGTATGCGCATGCCGGTGATTGTATTTATCGCGTATTTCTTCATCTTCTGGAAACTGCGCGGCGCGACGCCAGGCCAGATTGCAGGGGCGACGGCTGTGGTGTCGGAAACCGGCGGCGATCTCACGGTGGCGCATGCGGCCAAGCGGGCGGTTCTGTTTGTCATCAGTTGTTGTCTGTTGGGCCTTGGCGCGGTGACCATCCTCACCGCCGAACGCCGTGCCCTCTACGACAAGCTATCTCAGACCCGCGTCGTCGAGTGATCCAGGCCGGCTTTGCTGGTGATGGCCCGGTTGCGGCCTGACTTCTTCGCCTCGTAGAGACAGGCGTCGGCGAGGCCGACCAGATCGTCTGGGCCGTTGGGGCCATTGGCGGGGACGGAAGCGACACCGATGCTGATCGTGACTGCGATCGGCTTTCCTTGCTCGTTGCCGATGCGCGCAATGCGATGCGCCTCCACGGCCGCACGAATGCGCTCGGCGAGAATGCCGGCCCCTTCGCGGCCGGTTTCGGGCAGGATGATGCCGAACTCCTCGCCGCCGTAGCGGCAGGCAATGTCCATGTTGCGCACCACCCGCTTGATCACGGCCGCCACCTCGCGCAATACCGCGTCGCCCTGTTGGTGGCCATAGGTGTCGTTGCATGCTTTGAAATGGTCGATGTCGGTCATGATCAGTGAAAACGGCGATTTGTAGCGGCGGAACCGGCGAAACTCCTGCTCGAGTTGCAACTGGAAGTAGCGGCGCACGAAGAGGCGGGTCAGGCTGTCGACGGTGGCCAGGTTGTACAGTTTGGCGTTTTCGAGGGCGGTGGCGGCCATGCGGCCAAGCGTGGCCCAGAACTGGGTCCTGTTGGCGCCGAAGGTGGCCTCGGGCTGCGGGCAGCGCAACAGAGCGACACCCCACAACTGCGAGCCGTGCGGCAGCGGGACGTAGGTATTGAAGAGGGCATCTTTTGTATTGACGATTGGCACTGCTGTGCTGGTGAGTTCCGGCAGCGCCTCCTGTGCGGCGCCGCCGGCCAGTGCTTGTTCGATGCGTTGGTGATCGATGCTGTCGCCGTTGTACTGGCTGCCGGCGTCGTTGCAGACCGTCGTGGCCACAAAGCGTTCGCTGTCGGGGTCGACCGTCACGATGGCCCCGGCTTCGGCGGCGCTCAGGCGCATGAAGGCGCGGAGCACGGTCGGCGCCAGTTGTTCGAGGTCGAGCGACATCGCAAACCGGCCGCCGGTTTCGTTGAGGGTCGACAGATCGCGCACCTGCTGGTCGAGGCGGTTGTTGGCCGATTCCAGGTCGCGACTTCGTTCCTGCAGACCGGTCACGAGTTGGAGAAAACGGCAGCCGATGAACTGGACCACGAGCAGCGCTGCGGGAGCGACCATCGGCACGATCACGGCGCTGCCGACGAACAGGGCGGTGGCCAGCATCTCGTAGCCAACGAGCAGCACCAGTGCCAGCAGTCCGCGGAACGCGCTGCCGGTCTGGGACACGATGGTGAAGGTGAGCAGGGCGATGACGACCAGAAGCAGGGTTTCGGCCAGCGGGCCGGGTGTCGTGAGGAACGAGGTGCGCAGGATGTTCTGCACCAGGTTGGCGTGGATCAGCACGCCGGGCATCTCGCCGTGCGGGGTCAACTTGGTGTCGCCCAGTCCTGCCGCCGTCGGGCCGACGATGACGACCTTGCCAGCCAGAAATGAAGCAGGAATCGCACCTGTCAATACTTCGTAATACGTCACCGTCGGCAGTGTTCCCGAGGTGGCGCCGCCCAGGTAGTTGACCGTGAGGGCATCGCGGCTGGCGAGGCGAAGTGCGCCGTCGCTGCTTTCGAGGCGGGCAACCTGGGTGATCGGGACCGTGGTCGAGCCCAACTGCAACGCCTGGGGCTTCGTGGCCAGGGAAACCCCGAGTGCAGCCTGGGCAACGGCGACGGCGAATGCGGGCGCGGACCCGTGGGGACCGGTGACCATGGGGGGGATGCGGCGCACGATGCCGTCGGGGTTCAACCCTTCGTAGTCGGCGTTGACGAAGCCCATGGCGATGGCGGTCGAAGCCAGGGCCGGGAAGGGCCCGACGATCTCGGTTTCGTGACTGACGACTCCCGACGAGGTGTCGAGAAAGCGCAGCGGTTGGGCGTGCAGCGGCAGGACCACGCGGCCAAACGAGCGGCACGCCTCGATGAAGGCGTGATCCCCCTGCGGGTCACGTTCTGCGGCCTCGAAGAACAGCACGTCGAAGGCGATGACGCGGGCGCCGGCACTGGCCAGACGTTGGACGAGGCGCGCATGCGTGTCGCGCGGCCACGGGAACTTGCCGAGGTTGGCCAGACAGTCTTCGGA
>CAZADH010000256.1:0-9150 GCA_964483805.1 uncultured bacterium | reverse complement strand
GTAACATTTAATGGTGTTTTGGCATTCATGCATCAATGGTATAATTTTCGTGGAAACAAACTGTCAATGTCGGGCGTAGTAATGTACAAATCCAGCGAGCGAGGTGACGTCATGAAGAGTTACCGGGGTTGGTTGTTTCTCGTTCTCGTGGTGGCGTTGGTAGTCGGCTTCGATCTGCCAGGGTCCGCGATGAGCATGCGCGACACTTTGGCGACGCATGGTGCCGGCAGTGGTTCGGGTTCGGCCACCCAGGCCGCAGCCGACAATGAAGGGGCTGGGCAGGAAGGCACTGTCGAGGTCAGTTCGTCGTTGAACATCCGTACTTCGCCGTGGGGCCAGATCATCGGCAAGTTCAAGAACGGCGACAAGGTCAAGATCGTCGGCCGTGAAGGCGCCTGGCTGAAGATCAGCTACAACGGCCAGACCGCGTTCGTGCACTCCCGCTACGTCACCATCGGCGAAGTGAGTGCCGGTGCCCAAGACCGCCGCGGCAACGACACCGCACCTTCGATCGACACCGGCAATGCCGGTCCGGTGCAGCAGCGCATCGTCGCCAAGGCCCGCGAGTATCTGACCAAGTACGGTTCCCGTGGCTCCTTCCCCTACGCGCCCGGCACCGAAAATGGCAACCTGGGCTGCGCCAACGTCGTCACCAAGTGTTTGAAAGACGCGGGCGTCATCAACTGGATCAACCTCGGCGTGTATCCGACCGCCGACAAGCTCAAGTCTCAAGGTTGGAAGAAAGTCCGCCCGCCGCCCTTCCAGGCCGGTGACGTCGTGATCTGGGGTCCGCCGCCCGGTGGCCGCCACGGTCACATCGGTATCGCCATGTCGAATGGCAACAACGTGCAGGTCATGAACAACTCGAGTTCGCAGCGCAAGCCGATTCTCAGTTCGGCCATGAACCGCGCCGTCGACTACGTCATGCGCAAGGCGTAAACCGACCCAGAGTCCAGAAGTCCGCTCAGTCAAATCGGCGCCCGCACCTGCGGGCGCCGATTTTATATTTACACGGTATTCTCGAGCCATCGCCGACCGGCGGCCAGAGGCAAGCTGCCCCCAGGCACCCGCAACGACCAAAGCAACACCCGGCTTCTTCAGTCTTTGAGCAGCACAAACATCAGCCAGGCGAGCGACACGTTGAAAATGACCACCGCCGCCGCCAGGAAACAGAGAGAAATGACGTTGATGGCCATCAGGGCAGGCACGCCGACGACGAGGGTCAGGTTGCCGATGACCGCCAGAATCGCATAATCACGCCGGCGGCTGTCGGGGCGGTGCAGCGGCTCGCCATCGAGACCCGCCCGTTCTTTGGTGAAGCGGCTCTGCCAGGTGCGAATGCGTTCCCACAAGGGGGAGTATCCCAGCGTGCGCCACTCGGCATCGCCCTCGGCGGCAAACTGCGTCGAGTCACGCACCGCGCCCTGCTTGACCAGCTCCTTCAATTCTTCTTCAGTGAACGGCCCGAGGGGTTGTGCGGCACCATCCGGCAAGACAAAATACTTTGTATTTATAGCTGCCGTTTCCGGCCCCCGCAAACCGACGGCACCCGGATCAAGAGGTCGTGTCAGTCGGTCCATGGCGCATCGGCGACGCAGCGCATGCCACCCGACGGCGGATCGACACTAAGAATCTTCACGCGCACCTTCTGCCCGGCCACAGCCGCAAACCGCGGCGCCGGACAGTCCTGCCATACATCGTATTCAGACAAGTAGACGACTGTCTGGTTGCCCGACGGGTCGACGACCACGCCGGGCGTGGTGTCGCGGCCGGTTGTCATCTCCTGGCGCAGATATTTGAGCAGGAAGAAGCGCTCACGCTGCTGCATCAACGATTCACCGAGCCGGATCGCCTCATCGGCCATCAGCAATTGCTGCGACAGCTCCTCGGCATTCAGCGGCGCCCGGCCGGCGAGCGCTGCATGCAACTGGCGCATCAACAGAAGATCGGCGTAGCGGCGGATCGGCGAGGAGATCTGGGCATAGGCCGAGACGCCCAGTGCGGCGTGCAGGGCCGGGGTCGTGTCGACCGAGGAGCGCCGCAACAGGCGGCGGCAACGGTAGAACACGACCGGGTCGAACACCTCCATGGTCGGGAACGGCTCGGCAGGCGGGTCCTGGCGGCGAAACAGGAACGGCACCCGGTGATCGGCGGCCCACTGGGCGGCCAGGTGATTGCACCAGATCATGAGTTCCTCGACCAGCAACCGACACCGACTGTCGGGCCCGTGCCGTTCGAGCACGAGCGTGCCGTCGGCAGCGATCTTGACGTCGATCTCGGTGCGCGGAATGAACAAGGCGCCCTTCGAGCGCCGCACGGCGCGCAGTTTTTCGGCGACGGCAACCGCCTCGCGCAACTGCGCATCATCGCCGGCGAGCAGGCCATCGGCCGTCGGGTAGTCGGTCGCCGCGGTCACGCGCACGGTACTGGGGAACAACTCGATGCCGCCGACGGCACCGTCGGCGGCGACCACCACGCGCACGGTCATCGCCGCGTGCGGTTCGCCGACATCGAGACTGAGGCGTTCCTCCGAGAGCGTCGGCGGCAGCATGGGCAGGCGCTGGTCGGGGAAATACAATGTAATGCCGCGGCGGCGCGCCTCGCGATCGAGCACCGAGTCGGGGACAATATATGACGCGGCGTCGGCAATGTGAATGAACAGTTCGTGGCCGTCGGGGGTGACCACGAGCGAGAAGGCATCGTCACGGTCGCGGGTACCGGGGTTGTCGATGGCCCATGTGGGCAGATGGGTCAGGTCGCGGCGGGCCGCGCCGAGGTCGATGGCCGGCGTCACCAATTGCGTCGCGGCCTGCACCACTTCGGTCGAGAAAGCCGTCGGCACCTGGTGTTTGCGCAGCAACAGGTTCTCGTCGGGGGCCAGTACACCGAGGCGGTCGAGCCATTGCACCAGAGCCGTGTGGTTGCCCAGGCCGGCCTGGGCCAGGATCGGCGTGAGCCGCTCATGATGGGCTGATTCGTCGGCCATAACGGCGACGTCGACGATGGCGTCAATGGCGTGGGTCAGGCCGAGATCCCAGGCCGAACGGTCGGTCACCGGTTGCCGAACCGAGGCACGCAACGAGTGCACCAGGGCCTGCTCGGCGGCGCGCCACTCGGCTTCGGCGCGATCGCGGGCGATCTGTTGTTCGACCTCGGCGGGCGGCACGGGCACGAAGCCTTCTTTGCGCAAGCGAAAGTAATGCTGTCGTGCATACAACCGACGCAGCAACGCCGCAGCGCCCACCTCGTCGCCGGGTTCGCAGAGCAACCCGGCCAACTCTCCCAGCGGAATCGCGCGATCTTCATCGACGACCACGGCGTGCAGTTCGGCCAGGTCGATGGCGTCGGCCCGGGCTTGTCGTCGCTGGTTGTGGTCTTCGAGTTGTCGCTGCGCCGCGTCGCGGTCGCCGACCCGAACCTGGCTGTCGCGGGTGGCGTGCAGGATCTGCCGTTCGGAAACGGTCTGCTCCTTGCCATTGAGGAGCAAGAGGCGCACACCCGAACCGGCCGCCTGCAAAACGGCGGCGAGGGTGAGGCGATCGTTCTTGTCGAGCGTCTCGATGAGTTGTCCGGAAACCCAGGCCATGTCGGCAGTATGCCGCGCTTCGCGTGCCGCCGCAAGCGGGGGATTCAACGGGCGCATTCAACTCCTACGCCGGGTATGCCGATAAGAGTGATTGGCTTGTACCATCGCGATTTCACCTGACCGGAAAACGGCGGGTAGCGTTCAGGAGACAAACAATGCGGCAGGGCAGTGTGTCCATCCGGGGATCGATGCGACCGGCGTGGCCGACCATCCTGAGAGGGTCGTTGCGGTTGGCTTTGCTCACCGTGTTGTGTTTTGTTCTCTCGGCAAACGCAGTCCAGGCGGCAGCCGTCATCACCTGTAGCATTGCCGAAGGTCCGGGGATCGTCGACGGCGTTCTGGGCATCGGCGACACCGTCACCGTCACCGCCATCGCATCGTATGGCCCGGGCACGTCAATGATCCACATGTCCGCCGATCTCAGCTCTCTTGGTCTCAGTCCTGTGGCTACGATGACGAGCGGCGGCGGCATGAACTACTCCTACACCTCGGGCTCCCTGTTGCCTGCCATGTTGCCGGGCACCAATTATCTGCAACGAACGTTCGCGGTCCGCGCGATCGACAACCTGGGCGGCATGGCCATCGGCACGACCAATGCACACTGGGTCGACAACGTGGCTCCCGCTGGCAATCTGGCCGCCGTGTCTCCCGCGACAGTGTCGGGGGGAAACACGGTCACGGTGACGATTCGCGACGCCAACTACCAAAGCACCCCAGGTGGCGGGACGACTGCGATCGCGGACCTCGGCCCCGTGGGTTTGCCGCCGCTGGCACTCACCTGGACCGGCAGCCAGTTTCAGGGCACCTTCACCGCCCCCGATGGCAGTTACACCACGCAACTGTCGATCGCACTGCGCGATCCGGTGAACGCCACGACGCCCACCTATCTGACCAACACGTTGCGCATCAACCCGGTGCCGCCGACGCCGACGGTCTCGGCCACGGTGCTGTCGGGCAACAACCCGGCGCGGCCCGGCGATATATTGCGGTTGTATTGCCAGGTGCCGAACTACGAAAACGACACGTGTGTCGTGTCGGCAGCGACATTGGCCACAAACGCCACCCCCCTCTCGTCGCCGGGAATAATCACTTCGTACACTGTCCCGTTGACCGGGTCGACGGTGGTCGGCAGCCCATCGTCGTGGACGCTCGACCTCACATTGCTGGCAGGCGCCCGGCGAACGCCTCCCGATGTGCGTGTCTACTTTCAGGTGACCGACGGCACCGGCAACACGACGATCACGTCGGTGCCCGTCAACGTCGATCTCGATCCGCCCAACTCGACAACTCCCGATGCAACCGTATACATGCCGGACAACACGACGCTGGGCAATCCGGGTTTTGCGTCGTCGACCTGCTGGATCGAGTTTGCCGCAGACATCACCACGCAGGTGTCGCCGTTCGACCCCCTCGACGTTTCGGTCAATGTGGCCTCCATTGGTGGTCCGGCGGTACTGGCCATGCCCGAAACGCCGCTCGGTTCGAATCACTACGCGGTGCGATTCGAGATTCCGGCCTCACGCATCTGTGAAGACAACATATTACGTGCCTTCACGATCACGGCCCGTGATCCGGCCGGCAACATCATCTACCGCAATTCGACGCCGGTCATCGGCGTCGATAACACACCGCCGCTGATCACACTGCCCACCTCGATCAGTCGCGTGGGCGGCGGCACCAACATCAGGGTTGGCGACCAGTTCACGATCAGTGCGGCCGTATCGGGGGTCGAAGCCGGGTCGGTCACCGTCGATCTGAGTCGGATCAACCCTGCCTGGCACCATGCCCCGTTGCTCTGGACCGGCATAGGCAACGAGTATGCCAACACCTGGACCCTGCAGTCGGCTGCGGCTGCGGGCGTTTCCGTATTGGATGGGGCGCTCATCGCCACGATCACGGCTCGCGACACGCTCAACACCGGCGCCCTGCCGGGGCATACCGTCACCGCGGTCACCCCATCGATCGATTTCGACAACGAACCGCCGGCGGCAGTAGCGGCGACCTACACCTGTCCGGCGGTCGGCGTACCGACGCTCGCCGAACACCCCAAACCACGCATCGGCGATGTTGTGAACCTCCTGGTTTCGCTGGCCAGCAGCGGGCCGGCCATTCATGATGGCGAGACGGTCACGGTCGATCTGACCGACATCGGCGGCGGCGCTGCCGTGGCCATGACCTATGTTCCGGGTCCGGTCGGCGTCCCGGGAACCTACACCTATTCATTCACGATCGCGACGGGCACCAAGAACGACGGCGCCACCTTCACGGTGCTGTTCACCGACAACGCGGGCAACGCCGGTTCACCGCAACTGATTTCGGTGCCGCTCGACAACATGCCGCCCAGTCCCGGAACACTTACGGTGACCAAGCCGTTCCCGATTCTCAAGATCGGCGACACCGCGACATTCACCGTGTCGGTTCCGGTTTCGACCGGCAGTCCCGCATCGACCTCGATTGATCTGAGCATCATGGGCGCGGGAATCCGCACCAGTCAAACCCCGGTTGGCGGCGTATTCAACTTCCAGGCCACAGGGACCGCGGTGGCCGTGGAAAATACTGCGTATGTATTCTCGGCCACGGTCTATGACGACGCCGGCAACAGTCGCATCGTGCAGTCGACCGCACAATCAGTCGATTGTCGCCCACCCATGATCGGGGTCAACGGCACACTGCTGTCGACCGACGCACCGTTGGTCGGCACGGCCAATCTCGGCGATCAGATCCTGGTCTATGCGAAGATGACGCAGTTCGAGGACCCACAGAGCATCACCGCCACGCTGGGCACCGGCACCGTCGCCACACCGCTCGTTTTCGATACGGTCACGATGACTTACAATACAGTGTCTTTACGACACGAGGCACTGTTTGCCGTCAAGACCGCGGGCGGTGGCTGGACCTACGATCTCGAGGCACCGGCCACCTTCACGGTTACGGCAATCGACGACGCGGGCAACATCGCCAGCATCACCGGCTTGACGCAACCGATCGACAACACGGCGCCGATCGGCACACTGGCGCTGCAACTGGTGGGTGCGCTGCCGGGAACACCGGAAATCGCCACGCTCACGGTGCTCAACATCGCGTCGTTCACGCAGTACGATCGCATCGTGGCCTCGGCGACCCTGCTGGGAGCAATCTCGACGGCGACCCTCAATCTGACGCCCATTGGTGGCGCGGCGGCGCAACCGATCAACATCGCCTCGAGCACGGCTGGTTGTCTGTATTCGACCCAACTCGATCCGATCACCTGGGGGTGCGTACGCAATCCCGGCGGGACTTATCCCGATCCGTATACGCTGTTCGCAACACTTTACGAACCCTCGGGCAACTCGGTGGTCACCAGCGCGCAACTGCGCCTCGACACCCAGCGGCCCACGTTCACCAGCGCAGCCCTCAACGGCACCGTGCTCACCCTCAATGTTTCCGAAGACTGTGGCGATCTGCCCGGCCAGATGGTTTTTGACGCGGACAACCACGTCATGCGCATTCACGGCACGGTGGGCGGCACTCCCGCGTCGGTCACACTGGCCATGCCCACCGAAACGGTCAATCCGATCTCGCTGGGCTTGTCGGTCGACATCAACCTCGCGCCGACAACGATGAGCACCATCGCCAATTGGGATTCGACCTGCGCACTGGGCATCTCGATCGCATCGAACGCCGTCGCCGATCTGGCCTCGAACACCTCCGCACGCGTGCCCGAGTCGGCGCCGCTGAACATCCAGTTGCCAAGCGATAACTCGTGGCGCACGTCGCCGACGCTGACCGGCGTGGTCGCCACCAGCACCTGGCCGGCTGGTATCAGCATCACGTTGATCTTCAACAAACCGGTGGACCCGGCGACGGTCAACCTGTACCGCGCCTGCATTGTCACGACAGCGGGACGCACCACACCGGGCACCTTTGACTACACCTGTCGCTACCACTTCCGACCGGCCCCCGAGCCTTCGCCCGACACTTTCGTCATGTCCAATGGTGATCGGTGGTTGACCATCACCCTTGGTGCCTACGGCATGGACTGGTTCGCCCGCAAGATCGGCGGCGCCGCCACGCAGGTTTCGGTGGCCATCGATGGCATGTTCTCGAACGTGTTTGTGCGCGATCCGTATGGCCGGCCGGTGAACTCCGTCACCTACAGCGCGCCGGTCACAGGACCGATCCAACCGACGCCCAATGGCACCGGTTTCCGGATCGTCACGATTCCCCGACCCAAGTTGTTCCTGGGCACCTCGACCCTGATGCTCAATTTTATCGACCGGGCGTTCTTGACCAGTTCAGACTACGACACCTCGATGATCTACCCGGTGTCGCAGACCGCCTCGATGGGTCTGCCCCTGCACGATCAGGCCCACACGTTCACGGCATTCAACAGTCGCATCGTGTTTCACACCAGTCCGACCGGTGGGGCGAGCCAGGCGGTGGTCACCGGCGCCGTCTGCGATGTGACGCAGAACACCGAGCATTCGTCGACGACCGTCATCCTGACGCTGAGCGCCACCGACATGCAGAACATCATGAATCTGCGCACGCAGACGCTGTATCTGGCCGTCTCGGCCGGCGCTTTCCGCGACAACTGGGGCAACCTGTCGGCTGCCTATCTGCCCACCGGCCCGGGCAACCTCGATGTTGCACCACCGCCCACAACCGGCAACGGCCCGTATGTCTCGGCATTCGTGCTGAACAACGCGACCTCGCCGTATCGCGAGCCGGCACCGAATACAATGTGGTACGAAGTCGAGATCGTGCCCGGCACCTACACGGCCGGGCCCAACACGGTCACGGTGCCGATCGATCCGACCGTCGTTCCGGTACTGCAGTTCATGACGCCGCCCCCCGCATTCGGCGGTACAGTCGAGGTCACCCCTCCGGTATTCAACAGTTGGACCACCCGCACGACCGCCGGCCAACAGGTGACCATCGCGCGTTTCCGCAACGGCGGTGTCTGGACCGGCGCGTTCCAGCGCCAGGGAGCGCGGTTCTCGGTCAGCAATATTCGAGATGTATTTGGCAATACAACCAATGCGACGAGCACTCTAGTGCAATCGAACGCGCAGCGGTCGACAACCTTGCCGGTCCCGGGGTTCACCAGTGCCTCGTTCACGCTCGAGCTCGACAATGTCGCTCCCAACGTCTATTCAATCGAGCCCAACTCGGTGCCGCTCGGCGCCATTCCTGCGGGTTCGGCCACGTTCATCGTGCGCTTTGATGAGTATATGGCTTCGGCAACGTTGCCGACGCTGACCATGACGCGCGGGGCCGAGACGATTCACTTCACGTTCTCATCCTGGGACAACCCCAGCCTCGCCTCGTATGCGGTTTATGCCAACGTCGAGGCAATCTCGGCGGCTACGACCAACGGCACCTGGGCCTACAATTGTTCGGGGGGGCGCGATCTGGCAGGCAATCTCCAGAACCCGAGCACGGCGGTGTTCGGCGCCTTCATTCAAACCCAAGGTCCGGCGTTGGCCGCGGCACCGACGTTGTCTTCGGTGCAGTCGTTCGTCAGTTCGAGCACCATTCTGACCAACACCACCTACAGCCCGTACGTCGGGTCGCTGCTCGTG
>CAZADH010000255.1:5572-9163 GCA_964483805.1 uncultured bacterium | reverse complement strand
AATCCGGGCATGCGCTCACATGCTCGCGCAGCGACGCCGGGACCTCCGTCGTGTCGTCGGCAGATGCACTCCAGAACTCGGCAAGCTTCTCACAACGCATGGATCAACTCCTCCGGGTGTTGTTCCAGGGGCCTACGAGCGGCCCAGATACCCCGACAGCATGTCCTGCAGCATGCGTCGACCGCGGTTGATGCGTGATTTCACCGTGCCCTCCTCGATGCCGAGAATGCGGGCGATCTCGTCGTACCGATGCCCGTCGACATCGCGCAGGATCAGGGCCAGGCGATACTCCTCCGGCAATCGGGCGATCTTCTCGCCGATCACACTCATCAGTTCGTTGCGCTCGACCTCCCGCTCGGGATCGTGGGTGCGCGGCCGCGTCAGCCAATCGCTGACGTAATCGAGAAACGACCCCTGCTCGCGGCGCTTCTCTTCCTGCAGGCTGATCAACGTGTTGGCCGCGATGCGGTACAGCCACGTTTTGAAGCGGCTGCGGCCCTCGAAGCTGCGCATACCCCGCCAGGCCCGCAGAAACACCTCCTGCGTGGCATCGAGCGCTTCGTCGGGGTTGTTGCAGAACCGGTAGGCCATGCGGTAAACCAGCGCATGGTACCGTTCGACCAGCTTGTCGAACGCCACCCGCCGGCCGGCCGCCGCTTCTTCGATCCACTGCTGCTCCTCGTTTTGTCGCGCGGACATATCGTCCGCTTCCGTCGTTGCTCGCGTGTTCGCCCGCATTGCCATTGCTTCCCGGTCGAGTCGCACCACTTTTGACGGGACCATCCGCGAAAAAGTTCCCAACAAAGAAGCGATGAGCAGATCGAACATGGTTGGCGCTGAACCTCGCGGCAAAATCGGTTATACGGGGGCGGTTCCGGTTGCCGCTACAATATCACAAACCGGGGCGGGCGCGCCGAACGGGCACGCTGTTCGAGCCGCGACTCACCACACGCGAAAGTGAATGCGCTCCCGCAGAACGGTCTCGGTGCCGGCGTGGATCCCCACCTGATAGACCCGCTCCTTATACTTCAAATCGCGGCTGATCGGACCCTCGGCGAATACCCGCACGATCAGGTGGTGGTAGCCGGTGGGCAGCGTGAGCGGCGCGAACGAAAACGTGCGCCCATGCCGCGTCGGAATGACCCCGGCTTCGGTGCCTGACAACACGGCCAGCAGCGTTTCTTCGACCCACAACTCGCAACGCGTTCCCGACATCGTCGAGCGCTTGGGCGTCGTCGAGCGTTGGGTCTCGATGGTCACCCGCAACGACCCTGTTGTCGATGCCGGGCGGCTCACCGAGTCGAGATACGGGGTCTCGGGATTGGGCGGATACGGGTCGGTCTGCCATGCGTGATGGTGTTCCGGACCAGCCCAACAAAGCGAGACAGCCAGCACCGACCACAGGATTGCCAGAACGCGCAGGCCGTGCTTCATCGGGCCGTCGTCAGTGTCCCAGGGCCTCGGCGACAAGGTGCACCGCATCGAACCCATGGTTCTGCAGGCCGGTCACAACGGGGTTCGGGTCGTTGGGCGCACCGTCTCGAACCCCCGGTGCGACCAGACTCACAGGCTGCCCTCGGTCACGTTCAGCATCGATGCGGCGGCCGGTCCGCGGATGAAGAGATTCTTCTCGCCCATCAGGTCAATCTCTGCACGGTCTTTGACGCGTTTGCGGTTGCGGTCCATGAGGAGTTTGATCACGGGACGCAGCACCGACTTCGGATTGACCTTGAGAATCAACCCCACCGAGTTGTCGTTGAGTTGCACCAACGACCCCGAAGGGTAGATCGAGAACTTGCGCAGGAACGCATCCATGACCTGCGCATCGAACTGCGAATCAACCCCAGCCATCAGGATCTTGACGGCATCGTAGGGGGCCATCGCCGTGCGGTAGGGCCGATCGGTGGTCAGCGCATCGTACACATCGGCGACCGCGCAGATGCGGGCATTTCGCGAAATCGTCTCGCCGGTCAGTCCCTTGGGATACCCCTTCCCGTTCACCTTTTCGTGATGCTGCAATGCGACCAGGCGCACGTTCTCGCTGAGGTCTTTGGCCTTTTGCAGGATCTCGTAGCCGTACGTCGAGTGACGCTTCATCTCTTTGAACTCTTCGTCACTGAGCTTGCCATCTTTGTTGAGAATGGCGAGTGGAATCTTGAGCTTGCCCACATCGTGCAGAAGGCCGCCCATGCCCAGTTCTTTGAGCTGGTCGTGCGACAGGCCTATCTGCTGGCCGATCAGGCACGAGATCGTGGCGACATTGATGTTATGAGTGAACGTGTAATCGTCGAACGACTTGATGTTCATGAGGTTGAGAATCGCGTCTTGATTCTCGGTGACCTCATCGACCATGTGGCCGACCACTTCTTTGGCGCTCTGGGTCTCGATGCTCTGACCGATGCGGACATTGTTCATGATGCCGCTCACGGCTTTGAACGCCATCACCTGGGTTTGCTTGCTGACAGCAATCTGCTCGCCCTCCGTGATGGTCTTCATCTCGGGGAACTTCTCGAACAGCACCTCGCAACTGTCGGCCACGCCCCCGATGTTGTCGGGGTCGTCGACGTCGGTCAGCCGGAAGTTGATGACGACATACTCTTTGCCGTCTTCGGCCTGCAGATAGAGGTCTTTGCGGATCATCAGGGCCTCGATCTCATACGAACACTTGAGGCCGCGGATGGTGAACGACGAGCTCATGCGCTGCCGACCGATGATATCGCCCGGAATCCAGACGAACTCACGGCACCACCCGATGTGGCTGTATCCCGAAAAAATCGAGAGATTGGGCAGCGTCAGATGTTTGGCCATCTATTCTCTTATCGGTCGGTTGTGGCGCTTCATTAACCCTTGCCGACTCCAGTTCGGTTGAGCTTGCCTGCCTGGGCACGAGGCCCACCGTGAGTGCTAACGGGACCAATTCTCAACAAGACAGGCGTGTTAAGCAATAAAACCGCCCGTAGGCGGTCTCATTGTAACACGTTTTCGGGTTACGACAAACCCGAGCGGTTGAAAAGGCGCTTAGCGTGCGGCGTTGTGCAGCGCATCGAAACTGGCCCGCTGGGCTGCTTCCTGCAACACGGCCTGGACCACAGGGGCACGGGCACCTGAGCGCACGGCTTCGACCGTCGACGTCAGGCCTTGTGCTTGTTCGCCGGCGATGCGCGCTGCCAGTTCATTTTGCAGTTTCGTCAGGGCCTTGGCAGCTTGGTCGTTGTTCATGGCGACCGTGCTCAAGTCGGCCAGCGCGGCAACGGCGGTGCGCGTGCCCAACGCCGGGATGGTCTCCTGACCGGCGGGGGTCACGAGCCCGTAGGTTCCGGCCTTGTCGATCAGGTGGAAAATGGCCGGTACGTTCAGGGCATTCATCTCTTTGATCTCGGCGGCCGGCGGAATGAAGGTCTGGCCGAGCTCAAAAGTGAAGGCCAGAATTTTCTCAGTACCGTAGAGATAGTCGTCGGAGTCACCCATGGCCGGGTACAGATCCGCGCTGTTTTCGGGGGTGTATCTGTTGAACTTCGACATTTCGCCAGCCAGCTTCGCGAGCAGGTCGTGATCCGGTGTAGGCACATTGTATGCATATCCGAACGGGAC
>CAZADH010000255.1:0-5562 GCA_964483805.1 uncultured bacterium | reverse complement strand
TCAGAGTAGCTGTGAAACGAAACCGACGCGGCAAACTTCTCGCGGGCGGCGAGATCGCGGATGGCACAAGACTCGGGTTCGCTGAACGCGTTGGGCCCGTGATAGGTATCGGAGTTGCCGCTGTTACTGGAACCGGTGTTGCCCCACTTGTAACCATAGTTGCGGTTCAGGTCGACGCCGTAAGAACCGTCTTTGTTCTTGCGGCGGTTCTTGCGCCAGTATTTGGATTTCTGGGTGTAGGCCACGCCGTCGGGATTGACCATCGGCACAAACCAGGTCTCGCGCTCATCGACGAGCTTCGTCAACTGCTCGTCTTTGCCGTATCCTTCGATTAGGCCCTTGATGGTCGCCATCGGCACTTCGAACGACATCCACTCGCGGGCATGGTGTGCGCCCATGACCAACACGGCGGGTTCCTTCTCATCGAGCTCGGGTTTGTCGCTGACCTTCAAGGCCCAGATCTCGCGCCCCTCACAGCTCTTGCCGATCGATTCGAGCCGGCAGATGTTCGGATACTGCTTCGCCCAGGCTTCGAGTTGCGCAGCCATGGTCTCGAACGTGTAATACTGCTCGCCACGACGCTGATTGGCCACAACCTTGGCCACGTACGCATCGAGGTCGGGAATCAGTTTGGCGTGGGCTTTTTTCGTCTTGGCCAGCTCGGCCTGCTGTTTCTCATCGAGAACTACCTCGACGAAACCAGGGCCGGCTTTGGCGATGTCGTCACCGCGGGCAGCCATCTGCCGGATCTGCTCGGCCGAAACGCCCTCGAGCCGAACCAGTGCTTTGGCCGCAAAAACCGGGGGCAACGCACACAACGCGAATGCTGCAACAAAAATGGATACGACGATGCGCTTCATACTCGGTACTCCCTATGTCTTGTCGATACTTATGCGCTGATGCAGGGAACACGGACGGAAAAGACAAATCTACTCAATACTGAAGACGATACTCCCTCGATCCTAATCGAGATTCGTCAATGTGTCAATGGTTCGTGTCGAAAAAGATGTACCCTGGACGCACAGAAATCATGGTCCGGCTGCCCCATTGTTTTCAGGGGTACGCCACGGTTCTCGTCGCAGGTGGAAAACGCACCTCATACCCCGTCGTTGAGCCCGCGCAAAGAGCTGGATTCGGCATACTGAAAAGCACAAACCGGGTGCAATGCACGGTGCATTGCACCCGGTTCTGGCCCGGGCTTCGGTCTGAATCTAGCGGCCGGGTTCCACTTTGGTGAACGGTTTCGCGTCTTTGTTCTTCTCGAGGTCACTCGGGTTCACCTTGCTGTTGATGACCTTGTCGAAGTTCAGGTTCTTCGCCTGGATGGCGCTGCCCGACCCGCTGCCACTGCCGTTGTTGGGCTTGTCCGGCGTCCCACCACCGCGGATCTGGTTGATCAACTGCGCCCGCTTCTCGGGGTTGACCTCGTTGGCGATCCGCCGCATTTCATCGTACGACGGAACATTGATCACCCGGCCAACGGGGATGGTGCGCGGGTTGTCGATGCTGTTGACCTCGAGGAACACCGGATACACAGTGGGGTCCCCGTAGAACTTGTTGGCCAGTTCCCACAACGTGTCGCCTTCGACCATCGTGTAGGTACGGGCATGGCCGGGGACGGCCACGAGTACGACAAGGGCTGTGACCAGCAACAACCGGGAGATCAAGCGGTGGCTCTTCATGGGAAACTTCCTCCTTGAGCGAAAGAGTACGGTGATATTACGTGCGAAATCGTGGCGCTACCGGCGCCATTGGCTGGCTGCATACCAGCATTTCTCTTCGTATGACACACTCGAATCGAAGAACGGTGGATACATCAGGGTCGCCAGTTCGACGGCATTCGTTCGATTCACTTCCTTGGTCTTCAATCCTTCCGGGGTCTCATCAACCTGGATACGCACGCGCATGCCCTGCTTCGTGCCGGCGGGTAGCGCGCCACCGTTCGGTCCGGCCGGTTCGAGACCGACCTCGAAGCTCAGAACCGGCGCACGCGAAATCTTGCGCGACGTTTCGCCCTCCACTTCGCGGCTCAACACGCGGTCTTTGACCGCATAGGTCACCTGCCGAGGTAGTCCGGAACGATCGAAAGCCTTGAAAATGAGAGAACTCGAGGCATGCGCTGTTCCCCCACCCTGCGGCATCGAGACGAGGCTGTCGGTTCCGGGCACTGCCATGCGCAGATCGCGCTTGAGTTGCTCGAGAATCAGGTTGGCCGAGCGCAGATTGGTCATCTTTGTCTGGCTCTTGAAGAAACTACTCCAGGTGCCCGAGAAGATTTTGTAGATGACGGCGCCGACCATCGATACGATCACGATCATGATCGTAACCTCGATCAGGGTGAACCCCCGACGGAACCTGGGGCCGGCGAAATTTCTTTTGTTCATCATGGTTTGGACACCACCGTGGCCATGCGGAATGTTTCGGGCTTGCGCCGTTGCACGCCGTCGGGTTCGAAATCGATATCGACGATGACCAGGAAACAGGGCACGGCTTGCAGTCGGCGCAGTTTCTCGATCAGGATCCCCAGAAGCGTGTTCGCTTGTCCCTGGAACTCGACGATCGTGACCTGACGCGAGAACGGCTTCTTCACAAGTGGAATCTCGAGCTTGAACCGCTGCTTGAGTTTTCCGCAGATCTCGGCGTCGGTGTATGCGTGCGACTTGGGTGAACCACTCAGATCTGCGCCCAGTTGGGTCTTGACCTCTTGGTAAGACAGCGTTCGGAACGCGTTGAGGATGTCTCCGGCATAATTGGCGCCTTCTGTTTCCATGCGGGTGGACTGCGTGCCCTCCGCCCCGTACCGGAACAGGTTGAACATCGGCAGGAACGCAAAACTCAGGATCAACAGCGCGAGCAACAGCTCGATGAGCGTGAAACCGCGAGAAAACACAAGGCGCGACTGTCGTTGACAGCCGCGTTTCGTGCGGGGCGAAAGCGTCAAGCGAGGCCGGTCCAGATCAACCTCCGCCTGGCCCGGAGGGGGGCACCGGGGCGCTGATCGGGCCCTCGAAAGGATTTCCACGGGGCGGTTCCGTTGTTGTGGTCGCCGTTGGCGAGCCTACATCGACCGCGCTGCCAACGCCGGAGGGGGTGCCCGTCGCCGCGGGTTCTGTGGTTGACCCGGTAACCGGCAACGGCGGCACGATGCCAGCGCCCGAACCCGCGGTCGTTGCCTGTTGTTCGATGGGTGTCGGCGCGGGCTCGGGAATCGCCACGTAATCGTCGCCGGACCCCGAGCCCGTCGATCCGGTCGGGATCGGCCGGATCGCGCTGCCTTCGAGTTGGGTGCCGCTCACCACGGTAATGGTGGTGCCTGGCACCATGCGAATCCGACTGCTCGGACCGACGATATCGACGACGCCGCGCAGCAGTTTCACCGTCACCCGATCGTTGACCCGGCCCTTGACCTCGATGGCGGTGCCGCTGATCTCGAGACGCTGCGCGCCGATCCGGACTGCGACCGGCCGAATCAACGTGAAATCAAAAGTCGCCTGACCATCGAGCCAGTCGATCTCGCCGTCAGCCAGGGCCAGCGTGGCCTCGCCACTGAAGGCGACCCGGTTGCCGGCGGGCATGCCGACCGTGAGCGGCCCGCGCAGGCGGTACGCGATGTCGGCAATCAAGGTGCTGCGTTGCCCGTTGGCCAGTGCCTGCGTGCCGATTCGCGCCTCGGCACCCGTCGCCATCGCGACGAACTCCGTCCCACGCACGGCGTGCTCCCGGTTCGGGGAACCGATGAACACCAGGCAGGCGACCGCCACGATCACCGAGAACGCGAGTAACCACGCGAGTTGGCGAAATGCACCGCCCTGCCAGGTCGAAGCGGTGGCGGGCACGGCGGCTTTCGGGGCCGGCTCGTTCGCCACCCGCGTCATCACCTTGTCGGCCAGGTTGCGCCCGGCCAGGGCCGTCCAGACCGAGGCGCGGATGGCTCCCTCGCGGTCACGGACAGAGAGTACCCCCGCCTGGCATTCGCGGCAACTCTTGAGGTGTTGCTGAAACTCCCGGCTCTCGTCGGGAGTCAGGTCGTCATCGATGTGACGGCAGACCAGGTCGAATCGTTCACAGACCATGGTCGTCACTTCTCCTTTCCCGCAACTGCTTGCGGGCCTGAAAGATGCGGTTCTTCACCGTCTGTAGAGGTAGATCGAGGGCTTCAGCAATTTCTTGATAGGGCATTTCGAGCATGACGCGCATCAACAACGGTACCCTGGCCTCTTCGGGCAGGTCGAGCATGTCGAGAAAAGTCTCGCGGAAAGCCTCGCGTGCCGCCAGTCGCTGCCCCGGCTCGAGAACGTCTTCCCGCCCTGCGTCGGCCCGCGGCAGCAGTTGCTCGACATACGCAACCTGACGCGTCCGATTGGCGTTGCGTTGATAATGGTTCACCAGAAGGTTCTTGGCAATCGTCATCAACCATGCCGAGAATTTCCGTTCACGGTCGAACGAACCCAGGTACCGATAGGCCTTGAGAAAGGCCTCCTGGGCCAGGTCTTCGACCTCGGCAAGACTGTTCAGTTGTGGCAACAGATAGCTGTACATCAGTCTTTCATACCGCTCGACCAGAGTCTTGAAGCACTCGGTTTCGCCGTTGAGCACCCGCTCGACGATTTCGGCATCACTGGGTTGCTTCATCTATCATTACCGATGCGCGAATCGAAAGTTTTCGGTTCCGGGGAGAAGCAGACTGATGTGATGAATTGAGATCGGACCAGCATGTCGCGTCATGGTCCGTCCACCAGGTCTTCTTGCGTCTTCGGGCCAAAGGCGAACCCGTAGAACTCGGGATTGTCTTGTTCGGTGGCGTTGCCGCCGCCGCCGAGGTCGGCCGGATCGAGGCCATACATGATCGTGCCGCCGTTCTTCACCAGACCGTCGATAACGTCACAGGTCACGCCACCGCGGATGAAAATCGGGTTGCCGCAATTGTTGCGGACTTCGCTCGTGCTCCCGTTTGAGGCCACGAGGAAGGCTTCGACGTGGTTCGTATTCAACGTGATGTTCTTGTTGGTGACCAGGGTCACAAATGGCATGTAGTTGCCGGTCTGGGGTTGTGCACAACGTATTGACGCATTGACCTCGATGTCGTTGTCGCACAGAATCGCGCCGCCGCGCATGACCGTGAGGGGTTCGTCGATGACGAGTTTGTGCTTGATGACCAGGATCTGATTGAGGTACAACTCCCCGTCGTCGGTGAAAAAGCGCTTCATGAAGTCGGTCTTTGCCAGGGCCTTCCAACTCACCATGTCGGTGCCGCCGATGGCCTCGGTCACGTAGTAACTCGCCTTGTTGCGCAAGAAGCGTGCGCCCTTGCACCCGGCCTTGTTGCATCGGTGCATCGAACCGCCACCGGTTGGCGGTGTGGTCGGCAACGGCGTGTTGCAGACGCCGCAACAGTTGAGGCGCAACCGCGACCATTTGCCACCCTTGAATCCGGTCTCGTTGTCTGGCGGGACGTCGGGGTCTTCAGCACAAATAGTGATTTTTTTCGGGTCGTTACCGAAGAACGGCTCGAGGCGATTGAGCCCGCTCTTTGCGAAAATCGACTGAATGTTCTGTCCCTCC
>CAZADH010000254.1:0-9193 GCA_964483805.1 uncultured bacterium | reverse complement strand
ATACGCGCGCGGGCGCGACGACATGCTCGTGCTGCTCAGCGCCCTGCCCGAGCCGGTGGTGCCGTCGGCGCAGTTGCGGCACCGGTTGGCCGAGAGCCTCGATGAACCGCAGAACGGCGATGGCAGCCTGATCCCCTGGTGGGAGACGGTCCTGGCCTGGTGTGCCCGTCCCATTCAAGTGGGCCTCGCCACGGCCTGCGTTGTGCTGGCGGTGAGCATTGCGTGGCAGCAGGTGCGCACGCCGGCGACCCCGACCCTGCGCACCCGCCCCGCGGTCGCTGTCGCACCGCACAGCGCGAGGGTGGCCGCAGCTCCGGGCGGGATACCGGGTGCGGTGCCGGTGGAGCAAGTTTTGTCTGGCGCCGGTCATGAGGTACCGCGCCTGAGCCCCGCGGAAGTCCAGCAGTTCCTCGACAAGATGGCGGCATTCCGGGCCAGCCATCCCGAAGTATCGGGCGAAGAGCGGGTCCGCCAACGCGTGAGCCTGGTGGGATACCGCCTGGATGGGAATACAAGGTAAATACATTATGTTTACTATCTCGCTGCCGACGATGTCTGCTGTTCCGCAGGGATGGCGCGCCCGGGGCAAGTTCGCCACGGTCTTGAAATGCCTGGTGATGTTGGCCGTGGTGGCCGTCCTGGTGGCCACGCCAGCCGACGCCAAGCCAGTGCAACTGTTTGGCACCGATCTGGTCGCCGACCTGAGCGACAAAGTTCGCCCGGCGGTGGTCGCCATCGAGGCGGTTCAGTACATTCGCACCCGCACCTTTCGCGGCACCGGCGACCCCTTCTTCGACCAGTTGTTTCGCGGTTTTTTCGATGACGGTTTCGACAATTATCAGAACAACGTCATTCCGCAGAAGGGCAACGGTTCGGGAGTCATCATCGATCCCAAGGGGTATGTGTTGACGAACCAGCATGTGATCGTGGGCGCCAGCGAGATCCTGGTCACGCTCAAGGAAGGCAAGACGGTGAAGGCGAAGGTGGTCGGGCAGGATCCGCAATCCGACCTCGCGGTGCTCCAGATCGAGGGGACCACCCCCTGGCCCCACGTGCCGCTGGGTGATTCCGACAAGGCGCGGGTCGGTGAATGGGTGATGGCGGTGGGCAACCCGTTCGGCCTTGGGATCACGGTGACCGTTGGCGTCGTCTCGGCCACCGAGCGCACGCTGACCATCGACCGCAACCGGACCTTCAAGAACTTCATCCAGACCGACGCCGCGATCAATCCGGGCAACTCGGGCGGGCCGCTGATCAACGCGCGCGGCGAGGTCATCGGCATCAACACCGCGATCATTCCGTATGCACAAGGTATTGGTTTTGCCATCCCTGTGTCGTCGGCGCGGCGCATCATCGAGGAACTGATCACCTTCGGCGCGGTCAAGAAGATCTGGCTGGGTCTGGCCCTGCAGAACCTGACCAAAGACCTGGCAGAGTATCTGGGCATCCCGGCAGACGGCGTCTTGATCACCGACGTGGCGGCAGGGTCGCCGGCCGAGAAGGCCGGCCTGCAGCCCGGCGATGTCGTGCTCAGCGTCGATCACGCCACGGTGGCGAACAAAGACCAGTTCAACGAACGGATGGCGCGGCTGGCGCCAGGTCTGAGCACCTCGTTCAAGGTGCGGCGCAAAGGCCAGGAATTTGTCGTCGCCGTCGAGGTTCGCGAAGAACCCAAGCAGGCCACTGAAAGTGCGAGCGGCAACCTCCTGGGCGTGGCGGTGGTGTCGATCACGCCGGCACTGCAACAGCGGCACGGGTTGGCCACGAGCAAGGGTCTGCTGATCACCACGGTGCAACGCGAGTCGGTGGCGGCAGTGCTGGGCCTGCGCCCCGGCGACGTGGTGGTGGGCGTGAACCAGGTGCGCGTGAGCACCCCGGCAGCGCTTGCCCAGGGGCTCGAAGAAGCGCGGCGGACCGGTCGGATCGCCTTGACGATCATGCGCGGCGAGTTGTCCCAGACCGTCGTGCTCGACCTGCAATAACGACGACGAGACCGACGAACCACGCGAAAAAAGACGGCGCGCGCTCTTTTCGCGCGCGGGCCGTTGGTTTATCATGGTGCGCCATGAAACCGGCCGCAAAGGATCGGGCGTTGTTGCCCGTACGGAACCTGCCTGCACCCATTGACTGCAATATCGTGTATTGCGGTCGGTCGGGCTCCGCCGCCCGGCGACCCCGCGTGCACCTGCGCCGATGACCCGTTGGCAGCGGCTGGTCCGCTTCTTCAAGATCGGCGCCTTGCTCGCCGCCCTCGTGCTCGCGGTGGCGGCGGTCCAGGTGTGGCGCCTGGCTTCATCGGGGGCCATCTACGAGCGCCTGCAACGTGAATTGGCGGAGCGGTACGGCCTTTCGTTCACCAGCAAGACCTTCGTCATCGCCTGGCGGGCAGGCCGCATCGATGCGACCGGAGTGAAGGTCGGGCGCCCCGATGCGCCAACGGCGGTTGCCGTCGATCACCTCGAGTTGACCGCCCCGTTTTACGAGGTATGGCAAGGAACCGCTGGGATCGAGCGGGTGAACCTCGGTGCCGTCGAGATCGACCTGGCGGAACTGGCGCAGATTCGCGCCACCATTGCCGCCGCCGACCGCGCCGCCAGAGCAGGATCACCGAGCGGAGGATCTGCACCGACCGCCGTCGCGACAGGGGATACCGTGGCATCGGCGACGCTGCGCGTGGCCACGCCCACCGTGGGGTTGCCGGCCCCGGTCGCCTCGGCCGCACCGACCGCTGGTTCGGCGGCGGTGCCACTCGACGCGCCGGCCGAAACCAACCTCGCCCGCATTCCGCTCAAAGAACTGATCGTGCGCGACCTCCGCCTGCGCCAGGGCTTCACGCAGTTCGACATCGACGAGGTGGAGGCGTTGCTCATGCGTGTCAGCAACGAAGCCCACCTGAGCGTGCGCAGTCGGCGACTGCCGTGGGGCGGCGACTGCGCGTTGCGGGTGCTGGTGACGCCCAGCCTGGGCAGCGGGGCGGTGCAGTTGTCGTGCCGCGACGTGCGGGCCGAGGCGCTGCCGCTGCCGCTCGAGCGGTTCGCTGGCCCCGAGGTCACGGGGGCGACCGGGAAACTCGACATCGATCTGGAGTGGCGTGGCAACCCGAGCCAACGGGGCGAGCAACTGGCGCGCCGATTGATTGCTGATGTATTTACAACGGCACCGATCCGCCTGGCCAGCGATGATCCGCTACTCGAAGCGATCTGGCAGGAGGCAACGGCCACGGTGGGCCTGCGCGAGAGCAAAGCCGACGTCGTCGGCGTGCCGGTGCGCGGCCAACTGCTGTTGAAGCGCGACCTCACCGGGTGGCGCTGGGTCGCCTCGGCGGAGACAGCAACGGCCACGGTGATGGCCAACGGCCTGTTGCGACGCGACGGCCAACAGATCCTGCATACGGCCGCGATCAATATCGACGCCCAGCAGTGGCCAGCGGCGTGGTATGCGCGCACCGGTGTCGACAAAGTGGTGCGGGTGCCCGGAGCCGTGGGAGCCTGCATCACTCTGTCCGGACCACTCGCAGATCCGGACATCGACCTGACCCTGGCGGTGCCGCGACTCGAGGTCGAGGCGATTCCCGTGGCTTCCTTCGGTCTGGCCCTGGCTCTGCACCGCGATCAGCGGGCCGGCACCGTTCATGCCGATCTCGGTCGCCTGGGCAATTTCACGGCGACCGCCGTGGCCGCGTCGGCGACCGCCGAGGCGGGGCAACGACGCCCGGAAAGCTGGACGTTCAGCGGACGCCTGGCCAAAATGCAACTCGAGGAGCTGGGCAAACACCTGAAAGAAAACTACCGGGGGGTCGGCGCGGCGAGTTTCACCGTGTTCTGGTCACCGGGCGAACGCTTGCGCTATCGGGCCGACATCGATGTGAGCGAGCCTCGTGCGTATCATCTGTTGGGGCGACGTTTGACCGGCACGGTCGAGGGAACGGGACCGGCCGTCGGCAGCGACACAGCGTCACCGACCTGGGCGGTGCGCAACCTCGACCTCGAGACGGCTGGGGGTGGCCACCTGACCATGCGCGGAGTCATCGATCCGCAGGGGTTTGCGGCGGCGATCATCGCCAACGACATCGAGTTGGCAACCCTGCTCGCCGACCCGCGCGGCTGGCGGGCCCGGCTGTTTGGCGCCAGCCGGTTGTCGGGTCCGCTCACCGACCCGGTGCTCGAGTTCGAACCAGTAATATTACGTAATATCGCGGTCGCCGACGTGCGCGTCGCCGAGATTGTGGCTGCCGGCAGTCTGGCCGGCGAGCAACTGACGTGCACCAGCATCCGGGTGCGCGACACCGACGGCTTCAACGCGACCGGAACGGTGGCACTGAACCTTCGCGATGCCGATGGGACCACAATCGGCGGTCTCGAGTTCACCGCCCTGGACCTGGGCAGACTGCCGGCGGCGTTGCGTGATGCCATGCCGGGGGTTCAACTGAGCGGCCAGGTCGCGGGCCGCCTCAAGCGCAGCATCGAGGCATCGGTACCCCTGGCGCGGCTCGAGTTCGCTGGTGGAACGGTGCGGGAATTGCACATCGGCTCGTGCACGGCGCGGATCCTGGGTGGGCAGGTCGAGATCGAAACGCTCAACATGGCCGGGCTTGGCGGGGCGCTGCGGGTCAACGGCCGGCTGACCGCCGAGGAGGGCCTGACCGGATCGGTGCGCGGCGAGCGCCTCACGCTGACGGCGATCAACACGGCCCAACGCGCCGTGCCAGGGGTCACCGGGCAGATCGATCTCGAGGGCGAGATTGCGATCAACAAGAAGAACCGCGACGGTTACCTGCGCGTCATCGCCACCGATCTGGCCTGGCGGGACCGCTCGCTGGGCACGTTCGGTGGCGAGATCCTGATCAGCGGCGACCACGCCGTCATTCAACGCGGCCTGCTCGACCGGCTCGGCATCAAGATCGACGGCGATCTGCGCCTGGCACCGCCCTTTGCGTGGCAGGCCAAACTCGGCATGAAGAACACCGACCTTGCGTTCTTGCCCGCGGCCTACGGGCTCGAGTCATTCAGCCCGGGGGACCTGATCGTCGACGGCAGCGTGTCGGGTGCAGGTGAGCTGCTCGCCTCTTTCCCGAGCCGCATCGAGGGCGTCATCGACGCGCTGACGGTGCGCCAGGGTCGCGAGACGCTCGTTGCCAACAGACCTCTGCGCCTTCTCTACCAGAACGGTCGCTGGGAGGTCCGCTCTTTCGAACTCAAATACCGCCAGGGCGTATTCGGCATCGAGGGCCTGGTCGATCCCAAGGGTGCGATCGCGCTCGCCTTGACCGGCCGCGATTTCTCGGCGCGGGCACTGGCGCGGCTCGTCAAGCGCAGTTCGCCGAAACTGCGCGGCACCTTGTCGCTGAAGGGCGGCGTCACCGGCACGCTGGCCGACCCCAAGTTCTCGGCGCAGTTGTTGTTGAAGGACTTCGGCCCCCAGGCATCGCAGACGATTCCCCTCATTGACACACGTTGTATTGTTACCAGGCAGGGCGTGCGCCTGGCCCCATTGCAGGTCCGGTTGCCCAGCACGGCGCTGTCGGCGCATGGGGATATTGGTTTCAATGGTCTGGGCATCGGCAAGATCGATATGCTGGTCGAGGTGGCCTCGGGGCCGATCAAAGATCTGACCTACTACTTTCCCGGTGTCTTCAGCCAGGCGCAGGGGTCGCTGGCCGGGCGCATGCACGTGGTCGGCGACTGGCCGACACCCGCACTCGAAGGCAATCTCAAGCTGATCGCCTCGGCGGTGGCGATCCCGGGCATGCGGCGCCCCTTCACCGACGTGCAGGTCGGCGTCAGTCACCGCGACGGTCGCCTGATCCTGGCCCCGGTCACGGCACGGGTTGGCAAGGGGGTGGTCAACGGCACGGGCGAGGTCGACTTCCGCAGTGCTTCGCCTTCGATCAAACTCGACGTCAGTGGCAAGAATCTCGACATGACCGCCCGCGATCTGGAGTTCCGTCGCGTCGGATTGACGGTCTCGGTGCGCGGAGAGCCGTACCGACCGGTGGTTCGCGGGGCCATCAAGATTCCCCGCGGTCGGATCACCCTCTCGGACCGTCTCGTTCGCCCGTCGCAAGCGAAGCTGCGCCTGCCCTTCGAGTCGCTCGATTACGTCTTCGACGTTGACGCCCCAGGCAACGTGTGGTTGCGCAATTCGTTCATGAACGCCGAGATGCGCGGCAAGTTCCGGGTTCTGGGCAGCCTGCACGAACACCACTTTCAGGGTGATGTTCAGACGATCCGCGGGTATCTGCAGTTCCAACGCCGCCGGTTCGATATCGACAACGGTGAGGTTCACTTTGGCGAATTGCACGGCAATTTCGACCCGACCTTCTACGTGCGATCGTCAACGACCATCCAGAACTACCGCATCAACCTGAACCTGGAAGGGCGCATCAGCAGCTTCTCGTCACGCCTCTATTCGTCGCCGCCACTGGCCGAAGGCGACGTCTTTGCGTTGCTGGCCCTGGGCCGCTCGATGGAGCAGATCCAGGCCGCGAGTGCCCGCAATCTGCTGGAAGGTGAGGTGCTCGAAGGGTTGAAGAGCGCTTACATTGGCGGCCTGCTCAGCTCGACTTTCACCAACTCGCTCAACCTCGACGAGTTCTACTACGGGACGGTGTTCGACCAGATGACTGGCGCGAGTCGCGCGTTTCTGCGCCTGGGCAAGTATCTGAGCAAGAGCATTTTCTTCGTCTACGAGGGCACACTCTCGAACGAAGACAAGAAGACCTACATCTTCGAGTATCGGCTGCCCAAGGGACTCAAGTTCTCGGCCGAGATCGAAAAACCGCGCGACTGGGTCCGGGTCGGCGTGACTTACGACTGGCAGTTCTGAGCGGTCGTGTCTCGCGCGCGGCGGTGTGATATCCTCTTCCCGTTCGCTATCTGGGGGCGCGCTCGGGCTGGTTCGTGCCGGTGGCGCGCGGGAGGGCAATCATGGAACTGCGCAATTTCTTTCTGCAGATGGAAACACAGCTCGGCGCCGGGATTCCGGTGATCCGCGCACTGACGTTGGTGGCTGCCAATCAGTCGGGCAGCCTGCGCCGAAAGATCGAAGATCTCGGCCACCGCGTCGAGAAGGGGGCGACTCTGTCGGGCGCCATGACCCAGGTCGGCGCGCCCTTCCAGAAGCTGCACATCGCCTTCGTGCGGTTCGGTGAAGAGACCGGCTGTCTCGACCGGGTGTTCGGCAGCCTGGCCGAGCATGCCGAGGGCGATGTGCGCATGGCCCGCCAGTTGATCAACGCCATGATCTATCCTGGGTTCGTGCTGGCGGTGGCGTTGATCGCCGGCCCGGTCATTTCGGCGACTTCGGGCGGACGGCCCCTCGACAGTGCGCTGATGCCGGCGGTGCTCAATCTGGTGACCCTGGCCATGGCGGTCGTGGCGCTGGGCGCCCTGTACCGCGTCGGCGGCGGCGGGGCGTTCGACAAGGTCCTGATTCATCTGCCATACATTGGCAATATCATGTATCAAATGGCGCTCGGCCGCTTTGCCCGAACCCTGGCCATCGGCACCAAAGCGGGGGTGCCGATCATGCAGGCGATGGAAACGGCGATCGACGTGAGCGGCAATGCCTGGCTGCAACAGCGCTTGCAGGGCATCGCGGCCCAGATGGCCCGTGGCCAGGGCATTGCCGACACGCTGCGGCGGGTCGAGGTCTTGCCGCCGACGCTCGTCGAGATGATCCGCACCGGCGAGGAGTCGGGACGGTTGCCCGAGATGCTCGAGAAGACGGCACAGTATCACGAGCAGGAGGCATCCTACCGGCTCACCCAGTTCAGCGCGGTCTTCCCGACCGTCATTTTCCTGCTGGTTGCCGCTTACGCGATCTTCTTCATCATCATGCCCAACGCGCGCCAGATCTTCGATCTGAGTCACGTGCTCAAGTAACCGAGTCCGGCCGACCGACAAACGCCCGTGCGCCAGTTTTTCGAGCAGTATCTCGACATCCGCCGCAGCGACTGGGCGACGCTGTTCTTCTTCTTCATCTTCAATGTTTTGCTGTGGTGTGGGCTGGCGATGGGCGAGTCGCTGGCAGAGACGCTTTTTCTGAAGCGCTTCAGCGTCGATTTCCTGCCGCACATGTTCCTGACCGCGGCGCTGTTCTCGATCCCGGTGACGATGCTTTACACCATGTTGCTGTCGCGTCTGCGACCTGCAACACTCGATATTGCTCTCTGGCTCGCATCGGTCGTCGCTCTGACCCTGACCATTCGCCTGCTCGATGCGCGGGTGACCATCCATGAGTTCGAGATCGCCTGTCCGATCCTGTACCTGCTCAACACGGCGATGACCATCATCTGGCCGACGCACTTCTGGGTGATGCTGTCGGGGCAGTTGTCGACCCTCGACTCGAAGCGGCTCTTGCCGTTGATCATGACCGGGGTCGTTGGCGGCGCTTTCGGCGGCGGCATGCTGGTTTCGAGCATGGCCGAGCGCACCAGCCTCAGCGACTGTCTTGGGGTGTGGATGATCCTATTGGTGCTGACCGGCGGTTGGATCCTGCTGGGTCGCACGAAACTGCTGGCAGCGGGGCCCGCGCTGGGTCCGGAACCCGACACCGAGCCGCAGTATCTCGAAGAGGACTGGCTGACGCACCTGAAGAACGAGATTGCCACGATCTTCTCGAACCGCCTGGTCTCGTTGATGGTGGCGAGCGGGCTATTGTTGACGATGATCCGGTATTTCATCGAGTTCCAGTACAGCCAGATCTTCGTCAACGCGTTTCAGACCGAGAACGAACTGGCGCAGTTCTACGGCGTGTTTGCCGCGGTAACGAGCGTGCTGGCGATGGCGGTGACGCGCGAGACGGGACGCGGCGCGTAGTCCATGCGGATGAGGCGTTCGCGGCGCGTCGTCAGCGCGCGCATGATGGGCGGTTGAATGATCGGGACGAGACTCATGTACGAGTAGGCCGCGACCGCGATCGGTCCGAGCAGATGCGGCGCGAGTTTGGTCGTCACAAAGATGGCGGTGGGGCCGTCGATCGCGCCGATCACGCCGATGGAGGCGGCCTCGTTCAACGGAAATCCCAGCGCGGCCGCCAGCAGGAGAGTCCCGAAGATGCCGAACTGTCCCGCCGCGCCGAGCAGCGCCAGCGAGGGCTGCGCCAGCAGCGGACGGAAGTCAATCATCGCGCCGACGCCAATAAAGACGAGCAGGGGGAAGAGCTCGGTCTCGATGCCCGCTTTGTAGATGAC
>CAZADH010000253.1:3951-9197 GCA_964483805.1 uncultured bacterium | reverse complement strand
TCCTGGTCGAGTTCGACCGTGCGTTTCCATTGCTCGATGGCGTCTTCCGAGCGCCCGATGTTCTTGTAGGCAATGCCGAGTTGCAGGTGGGCGTGCGAAAAATCGGGATCGATCGCGACCGCCTTCTCCCACTCACGGATCGCCTCGTCGAGCATGCCCTTCTCTTTGAACGCCAGACCCAGACGGTAATGCGCACCGGCGTTCTCGGGATTGATGGCCACGCTGCGTTTCCAGCGCGAGATGTTCTGGTCGTCGATGCCCTTGAGCCGGTAGATCACCTCGAGGTTGTACTGGGTGAACGGATCGTACGGGTTGATCGCGAGCACCTTGCGATACTCGATGATCGCCTCGTCATACATTGTCTTGTTTTTGTAAGCGGAGGCCAGGTTGTAGTGCGCCTCGGCGTTGTTCGGGTTCTTCTGGATCTCGGCTTTGTAACGCTCGATCATCAGGTCGAGCTCGGTGCGGGTCGACACCGCCGGCGTCGCCGTCTCGATGGCCTTCTTGCCCAGTTTCTTGCGCGCCTCGTCGGCTTTGCGCCAGTGCTGCACCGCATCGTCGTATGCACCGCGTATGTCATGGATCTCGCCCAGCGCCTGATGGGCGCGATACATGGTCGGATCGAGGAACAGCGCCCGTTTCAGCTCCCCGACGGCCTCGTCGAGCATGCCCCGGTCTTTGAACGCCATGCCCATCTGGTAATGCAGCTCGGCGTCGTTCGGGTTGATCTGCATCTCCTGGCGGAAACACTCGATGGCCTTCACCGCATCGGCCTTCTTGCGATAGACGATGCCCATGTGCAGATGGATGCGCGGGTATTTCGGATCGAGTTTCAGGGCTTTCTTGAACTCGACGAGTGCGGCGTCGTCCATGCCCTTCTTCGACAGCGACAACCCAAGAAATACGTGGGCCTCGATCATGTCGGGGTTGATGTCGAGCACCTTTTTCAAACAGTCGATGGCGGCATCGAAACTGCCGTTGTGAAAATGGCACAGGCCGAGGTTGAGATACGAGAAGGCGTGCTCGGGATTCAGGTCGATCGCTTCCTTGAGTAACTTGGCCGCGTCATCGAACTGATTGAGATGCACGTAGCATCGGCCCATCTGGCACAGTGCGTGGTAATCCTGCGGATTCAGCAGGCGCGCCTTCTTGAACTCGACGACCGCCTTGGCGTGCTGGTTGATCTCGAAATACGTCGATCCCAACGCGTAATGGGCGTAGCCGAAATCCCGGTTCAGATCGATCGCATTGCGCAAGCGCACGATCGCTTCGTCGTAGAACCGCTTCATCTTGTAGATGAGACCCAGTTGCAGATGGGCATAGGCGAAGTCGGGTTTGAGCGAAATCGCCTTCTTGAAGCGGATGATCGCCTCGTCGTACATGCCCTTGATCTTGTAGATCACTCCGAGGTTGGCGTAGGGGAACGCATAATTATTGTTGAACATGATCGCCTTTTTGAACTCGGTGATTGCCTCGTTCATCAGGCCTTTGTTGCGATAGGCCAGCCCCAGAAAATTGTGCGCGTAGGCGTCTTTGGGGTTGATGGTCAACGCCTCGAGGTAATACTTGATCGCTTCGTCGACGGAACCCTTCATCTCGTGGGCGCGCGCGAGCTGGTAGTACGCGTAGAAATCGCGCGGATTGGCGGTAATCTTGCGATGACTTTCGTCGATGATCTGGTCGAGTTTCTGCTCAATCATGCGATTCCTCCGCGGGAGACGCCGGGCCGGCGGCGGCGGGTGATGCCGGTGGTGCCGCGCTGGTTTGTCAATTCTGCCATGTCAGTTGCCGGTAAGAAGGGATGGGACGCTCATTGAGCCAGGCGGCGAGGTCATCGCCGATGGCGGGTTGCACGGGCAGGGTGGTGAGGCGCGCGGCGTCGATCCACGCAAACCCGACGACACGCGGATCCGTGCCCAGTTCGAGGGTGGAGCAATCGACGTGGCTTGCGGCGAAGAGCGCGAAAACGATGTGGCGCCCGGCCTGTTCGGACATGACTTCCCGGAGGCCGACGAACGTGAGCGTGCCGATCGACACCAGCTTCAGTTCCTCGGCCAGTTCGCGCCGCGCCGTGGCCTCGAGCGCTTCGAAAGGGGCCTGGCCGCCTCCGGGCAACAGCCAGTGGTCGCGTCCGTCCTTGCGGTGTTGCACCATGAGCAACCGCCCGTGCTGGTCACGGATCAGCACGGAAACCCGGATGCGCACTTCGATGTGGCGATGGTTCGACATGTCCTTGTGCCCATACATCGGCACATCGGCGTCAGTCATGTAGACCGGCCGTGCATGTCGAATTGGCGGCGGGCGTCGGCCCGCACCGAGCTACTCCTTGAGGATCTCGACCTCGCGGGCAGAAAGATTCGCCTCAGCCAGCAGGCGATGCAACTGCTTCTCGAGCATCTTTTCGACCTTCAGGGCCTTCTTGGGCCGGGATGGGTCGGTGACCTGGTCGGGCTGCAGTCGATAGTTGAGCCGGTGGCGGACCACCAGATTGAGGGCGCGCAACAAGTCGGACGGCGTCTGGAAGCGGAAGAGGGCGTATTCGCGCTGCACCGACGGACGTCGGTAGACGTACTCCTGTTTGATGAACTGTGATGAGAAACCCTCTTTCCAGTGCAGCGTTTCGGTGGCCGACACGAAGAAGGCGCCGTCCGGTGCGAGGGCGTGGTAGAACCGCTCGGTCAACGCAGCCTTGGTCTTTTCTTTGAAGTAGATCATCGTGTTGCGGCAGAAAATAATGTCGAAGGTGCGCTCGGGCCACGGATCGAGCAGGTTGAGTTGTTCGAACTGAATCAGTTCGCGGTGCTCGGGCCGCACGACAAAGGTGCCGGGAGTGACCGTCGAGAAATACTTATTGAGAAGCAGGTTGCTGATCAGCCGGGTCTCGGAACTCGAATACTGGGCCTGGCGGGCGCGGGCCAGTGCCTGGCTCGAGATGTCGCTGCCGAAGATGTCGATGCGCCACTGGGGCGCCTCGGCGCCCAACAGCTCGAGGATGACGATGGCAAGCGAGTAGGCTTCGGCTCCGATCGAGCACCCGGCGGACCAGACCGAGAGCGTGCGATTGCCGGCCCGCCGTTTCTCTTCGAACATCGGCGGCAGGACCTCGTCGCGGAGGATGTCGAAATGGACCGGGTGTCGGAAGAACCAGGTTTCATTGGTGGTCACGGCGTCGAGAAGGCGATTGCGCCGTGGTTCGTCGTGCATGATCTTGTCGATCAAGCTGTTGACGTCGGCGCACTCGAACTCGGTCAGCAGCGGTACGATGCGGTTCTCGAGCAGGGTGACCTTGCTCTCTTCAAAAAAGAGGCCGAACTCGCGCGACAGAAAATCGCGCAATACCTGGTACTCGGAGCCGCTCAGATGCCGTTCAGGCGCGCTCATGGAGCGTCCTCCGGCGGTGCTGCCAGAAAGGGCTGCACCCGGCCGACGA
The DNA here is from genome assembly GCA_964483805.1 of uncultured bacterium. GTDB lineage: Bacteria > Muiribacteriota > Ozemobacteria > Ozemobacterales > Ozemobacteraceae > CAZADH01. Next base: position 5,767 of record CAZADH010000253.1, on the reverse strand, counting down.
ACTTCTGTGGGATGTCGACGCGCAAACGCAAGAAACCCGGTTCCCAGTTCTGTTCATGCACCCGACATCCACCGAGGAGCTCGGCAATCAACGGATGGTGAGCCGGCAGTCGCAGTTCGACCCGCGTCAGACTCGCGGTCAGGCGGCCTTGCAGTGCCTGCAATAAATTGTCAATACCAAGGCCGTTGGCCGCCGACACGGCAACCGCGCCGGGGAAGGGGGCGAGCAGACGGGGGACGACTTCGGCATCGAGGCGATCGATCTGGTTGAAGACCAGCAAAGTGTCGTGATCGACGGCGCCGATTTCGGAGAGCACGGTGCGTACGGCGGCGATCCGGTCTTCGAACCCGGGGTTGGCCAGATCGACGACATGCACGACGACGTGCGAGGTGACCACGTCTTCGAGTGTCGACTTGAACGCCTCGACCAGGGTGTGGGGCAGCTTTTTGATGAACCCGACCGTATCCGACAGGATGATGCCCTGACCACTGGGCAGGCGGACGCGGCGGGCGGTAGGATCGAGGGTGGTAAACAGTCCGTCGTTGGTAATCAGGTTCGTGCCGGCGAGGCGGTTGAGCAACGTGGTCTTGCCGGCGTTCGTGTAGCCGACCAGGGCGAAGAGCGGAGCAAACCGCTCGGCCCGCTTGGTCCTCTGGATCTCGCGATCCTGGCGAACCTTGTCGAGTTCTTCTTCGAGGCGCTTGATGCGGATGCGCACGGTGCGACGGTCGGTCTCGAGCTGGGTCTCACCGGGGCCTTTGGTGCCGATGCCGCCGCGTTGCCGCGAGAAATGGCTCCACATGCCGGTGAGGCGCGGCAACTGATAGCGAAGACGGGCCAGTTCGACCTGCAGCATGCCGGCGCGCGACGATGCATGTTGCGCGAAGATCTCGAGAATCACGCTGGTGCGATCTTGCACTGGCAGCTCGATGGCGTCCTCGATGCTCTGCTGTTGCAGGGCCGACAACTCGTCATCGACAATGACCCGTTGCGCACCAGCGGTCTGCACCGCCGTGGCCAGTTCCGTGAGCTTGCCTTTGCCGAGGTAACCGGTGCGGTGAATACGCTCGCGGGCCTGGATCAGCGACCCGACCACCTCGCCGCCCTGGGTGCGCACCAGTTCACCCAGCTCGGCCAGCGAGTCGGCCACGCCGTCGGCGTCCTGGTCGGGCAACTGGACGGCCACGAGAAAGGCGCGAAACCGTCGGCTGTCATTGGCGGCAGGCGGGGCCGCATTGTCGGTGTGTTCTCTGGGGTGGCGCGTTATGCGGGTCATCGGCCGGCTCCACGGCTCATGGCGATGACTCTGCATGCGTCATTCCAGCAAGTATGCAAGGCAATGGCGGCGATCAGGCCGACGCAGAAGAGCAATACCCGGTATTGCATGGTGTCGGTGGCCGGGCTGCTGTCTTCGCGCCACAGCACCCACGCCAGGGGCAGCGTGCAGATCGCGTGTCCGAGGGTGGCCAGGGCCAGGCGCGCCGTTGCGTCGCCGGCGGGGTGGGCGAGACGGGGCAGCAGTTCGCCGCCGGCCATCCCCAGGCCAAATGCGATGGCCACGAGTGGCCACGGTGGTCGCAGGCCCGTGCCGATCGCGCCAAGGCCAAGCAAGGCGGCGGCGCGCACGCTTTCTTCGAGCAACGGGATCATCGGCAAGGTGGCGAACCATCCTCTGACCGCATCGGCGGCACCGCTGCGGGGATCAACCCCCAGGAGAACCGTCGCCAGCGGATAGATCAGATAACGCAGGGTCAGCGCGCAGGTCATGCCCAGGCAGGCGGCGGCCACTGCCGTTGCGATCGCCGTTCGGAACGAC
>CAZADH010000253.1:0-3941 GCA_964483805.1 uncultured bacterium | reverse complement strand
GTTCCCCTCGGCCAGGCGCAGCGTGGCAACATGTCGGGGGCTGCTGAAGATGATATTGCTTGTGTATTTACGGTCATTCTTGCTCGGTCTTTTTCAGCCAGAACCGATAGATGTCACGACCGGCTTTGCCTTCCGAGTGCAGAATGAGGGACGCGCCGTCTGGGGCCCAGATCGGGCGAAAATCTTCGCGACCGGGGACCGGCTTCAACGTCGTTTGCCACTTGTCGGCCAAGCGGTGCAGCACCACGGTGTTGCCGCTGCCGTCGGCTTTCTCGGAGCGAACGTAAGCCAGATACTGGCCGTCGGGCGAGATGTCGGGCAACCAGTTGCGCTTGCCATCGGCGATGATTTCAACGGGTGCCTCGAGCGGTTCGAGGCTGACCTTGCAGATCGCCGAGTCGGCCAGCTTCTTTTTGATGCGCGTAAAGTAGAGGGTGCGCCCGTCGGGTGACCAGCGGGGCTCGCGTTCATCGTCAGGGTTATCGGTGACGCGGGTGGGCGCCTCTGGCGCCTGCAGGTCGAGCACCCAGATGTCGTTGTTGCCCTTTTCGTTCGAGACATAGGCGACGAATCGACCGTCGGGCGAAGGCGAAGGCGTCTGCGCCTTGTGCTTGCCGCGGGTCAAGCGTTGGCCTTTGCGTTGCACCAGATCATAAACGAACACTTGTTCGTCGGGTTCGCTGTTGCTCGAGAACACGACGCGGGTGTTGTCGCCCGCCACAAATGTGGGGGTCCAGACGTCACCCGGCCAGGTGAACAGCACGCGCTCGGGTTGTTTGTCGCCCAAGGTCTTGACCAGGCACTGGAACCGCTCGGGGGAGCCCTCCGGCGCGGGCCGTTTGCCGGAGAAGAGCAGGGTCTTGCCGTCGGCCGACAACGTGCCCTGAAAGTCCTGGGCGGGATGCTCGACCAGCGTTTCGGCCCGAGCCATCGCCACCTTGTAGGGGCGCACCGGCGCCACCGCCACCGCGGAGTCGGTGGCCGTCGGACTCCCTGGCTCGAAAATACCCGTGTCGGCTGCCTCGGTACTGGAAGCCGGGGACGCCGGGGCGACAGGCAGTGACGCCACTGGTGCGGGGACCGCGACGGCAACCACCGCCGTTGGCGAAGTTGCCGCCGGTGTATTCTTTTGTATTGCACTTTGGTCGGCCGCTGCGCTGCTCGGTTCGCGGGCGACGGCTTGCGATCCCGATTCAGCCAATGCCTTGGTGTTCGAACCGCTGGTGGGGGTGGGCGTGCCGGGCACGGGTTCTGCGCCCGCCGGACCGGTTGATGCGGCCGCAGCAAGTCGGCAGCGGAACCGGTATTCGACGGTGCCGGCCGGACCGTCTTTGGCCGGCTTGACGTCGATCTGCACGCCGCGAATCATGGCGTGTGCACTCAATAGTCGATCGCCGATGGCTTTGGGTTGCGCGGGTGACGGGGCGACGCCGTTGATCTCGAGCACCCAATCGCCGTCGGTGCCTGCAGACAGGCGCATGTCGCTGCCGGACGCCAGCGCATGAATCGGCCCCAGGGCCCGCTCGAGCTCAACCAGCGAGAGGATCGCCGACGTGCCGGAGCGCGCCCGGCGCGGTTCGCCGGTCAACGCCTGCCGGAGTGTCTGCCAGATGCCCTGGTCGAAGCCGTGACCTCTGAACACCACACTGTCGACAAAACTGCCGACCATGGCGCCGGCGAGAAAGACAAACAGACCGATCCAGAGACGGCGCACCTGGCGGCCACGCTTCTTTTGCGGAGTTTCACAGACGGAACACGCGGTGGAACCTTGGGGGAGTTCTTTGCCACATCGTGAACAAAACACGGTATTGGTATCTCCTTGGGTCGATGCAGTATACTCCATCGCAGTAGTGCCGACAAGGGTCCGACCCCACTCGCGCCCCCGGTGCGCGGTGCAACGGGGCGGGGTGAACCCCCTCGGTATCAAGTGCGCTGTGCGCCACGCAAGGAGAAACGACGTGTCCACGAAGATCGACAAACGACGCATCGGGCAGTTGTTGATGGCTGGTTATCAAGGGGATGCTCCCGCCGACGATGTTCTGAAATTCTCGGAGGAGTGGGGCTTGGGCGGCGTGATCGTATTCACGCGCAATCTGTCACACCCCGAGCACCTTCCCAAGCATATCGAGCGGTTCGCTGCCGCCGCCGGGCGCACCCAGTTGGTGTCGATCGACCAGGAAGGTGGCCTTGTTTTGCGCCTTCTCGCCAATGGCAGTCCGTTTCCGGGGGCCATGGCGCTCGCAGCGACTGGTAACCCAGACTATGCGTATCAGGTTGGCAAAGCGTGTGCGCGCGAAATGCGGGCGCTCGGGCTCAACTTCAACCTGGCCCCGGTTCTCGATATCAACCATCCCGACAACCCCGGCATCGGCGCCCGCTCTTTTGGCGATACCCCCGAGCGTGTCATCCGCTACGCGATTCCGTATATCAAGGGTTTGCACGACGGTGGCGTGTTGGCGTGCGCCAAGCACTTCCCCGGCAAAGGGCACGCATTTGTCGACAGCCATCTGTCGTTACCGACCATCCCGTATGACGCCAAACGCTTGCGCGAGTTCGAGCTCGTGCCGTTCAAGGCGTCAATCGATGCCGGAGTGGGCTCGGTCATGACCTCGCACGTGTTTTTTCCGGCGTTCGAAACGGCGGCGAATCTGCCGGCCACGATGTCGCCCGCGGTTCTCACCGGTTTGCTGCGTAACGAGATGAAATTCGACGGCTTGCTCATCACCGACGATCTCGAGATGGGCGCGATCACCAACTCGTTTGGTATCGCCGAGGCGGCGCGGCAGGCGTTTGCGGCCGGTGCCGACATCCTCTTGATCTGCCACCGGCTCAGCGAGCAGCGTCAGGCGCTCGAGGCGATCCAGCACTGGGTCGAGAACAGTCCCGAGGGCATGAAGCGCCTCGAGGAAAGCGAGCGGCGCTGGCACCAAGCGCTCGAGCAGTTGGCGGCCAAACCCCCGACGGCGACCCTCGACGACATGGTGCGCGAACATGCGCCGCTCGTCGTCGAATCGACGACCAAATCGATTCTGGTGCAGCGCGGTGCCGAGCAACTGCCGGTGCCGGCTGCCGGCCCCGACGTCGTGTGTTGCCCGCGCTTCGATGCCCTGGTGCAAGTCGAAGAAAGCCAGACCGGCGAAGGATTCCCCGCCACCCTGCAGAAACTGTGGCCGCAGGCCAAGGTGCTCAGTTACGATCCGAAGGGAACGACCGAGACCCTGCGTCGGGAGTTGGCGCCTGCCTTCGCGAACAAGAACGGCACGGTATTGCTGTTGTCATACAACGCGCATCTGTTTGCCGATCAGGCCCGCGCCTTGCGCGAGCTGGCGATGCAGGCCAAAAAGAGTTGGCTCGCCGCGTTGCGCAACCCCTTCGACGTCAACGCCATTCCCGAGGCTGGTGCCGCCGTGGCCACCTTCGGGTTCCGCACCATCGCGTTGCAGGCGATGCTCGACGTGTTGCAGGGCAAGGTCGCCCCGCGTACCGGTCCGTGGCCCGTCGATCTGCCGGCTCCGGCCGCGCCGCTTGCCGCGGTTGCGGGTTCTGTCTCTTGACGATATTGTTGTTGTATTGACACGAAAGGAACACCAGAGATGGCCAAAAACCCGCGCAAATCCTTGCTTGCTTCGACGACCGTTGCCGCTGCCCTGCTTCTCGGTGGTGATGCCGCCGTGACCGCCGCGCCTCCGGCCGCCACACCGCCAGGCCAACAGCAATCGGGCGACGCCGACAGTTCGAACTGTCGCGTGGTCAAGGTGCAGCCCGACAAAGAGTCGGCGATGACCTTTGGCAACGAGACCCAGAAGTTTCGCGTGTGCTGGCCCGACAGCGAAAACTGGCGGGTGGCCTCGATGACCAGTGTGCCCGCAGGCAAACTCGATGAGGACGCGGCCAGCGGTGCCGCCGGTTTGCAGCTCGACACCGCGTCGCAGGCTGTGACC
>CAZADH010000252.1:0-9255 GCA_964483805.1 uncultured bacterium | reverse complement strand
GCGGGCGTCGGAGCGGGCGTCGCCGGCGCGGGAACCGCAACCGCCGCGGGAGCCGCCTCAGCCGCAGGAACGGGAGCGGGAGCGGGCGCAGCAACTGCAGGAGCAGCCGGAACCGCAGGCGTGATGGGGGTTGCCGCCGGCGTGACCGCCGGCGCAGGGGCCGGAGCCGCCGCAGGGGCAGCCGTCACCGGCACGGGAGCCGTGGAACCCGACCCAGGAACCTGGGCAAAAGCGAGCCACGGCACAAGCACTACGAGGATAGCCAAGGCGTAACGCCAGTTCCTCGGCCAGGCCAAGTCGACACGCATGCGGAACCTCCGACACAGAGAATATTGATGGAATCACCGGATTATAACCGCCACCCAGGGTATTGTCAACGAAACTTCATCAGCGCAAACCCGCTACCAAAGCGATTTTGCACTGGGGACAGACCCTAGGGTCTGTCCCCAAAAAGTTGCGAACCTCGCACGCACGCCACGCGATGGCCCGAATGAAGCTCGCGCAGGCCCGACGACGCGCTGCACTCGGGCCCGGCCTCCCCGCACTCCGCGCGATACCAGCAGCCACCGGCCGCCTCGCCACCGTCGCTCTTCGCGGCCACGGCCGGCGCCCCCCCTTGGGCTTCCCGGCCTTCCCGCAGCGTCAGCGCCGAACCGAGAAGCCGTCGGGTGTACGGGTGCGCCGCGTCGCTGAGCAGACACTCTGCACGCATCTCTTCGACCAGACGCCCACGGTACAACACGAGGATGCGGTCCGAGACCTGGCGCACGAGCGCCACATCGTGGGCGATAAACAACAGCGACATGCCCCGACCCGCTTTCAATTGCAGCAACAACGAGACGATCTGCGCCTGCACCGACACATCGAGCGCCGATACCGCTTCGTCGGCGATCAGCAATTTCGGCCCCAGCAACAAAGCACGACAGATGCCCAACCGCTGGCGCTGACCGCCCGAGAATTCGCCCGGATACCGATCGAGGGCGTTGGCCTCGAGACCCACCTCGGTCAACGCGGCCTGCATCGCGCGTTCCCACTCGGCCGCGGGAACATGCCCGTGGATGCTCAGCGGCTCACTCAGCAGCGACCGCACCGACAACCGTGGGTTGAGCGATGCAACCGGATCCTGAAAGATGATCTGCAGCTTGCGCGCCAACGCCGACCGCCGCGGCCCTGCCCCCAGGAGCGGTTCACCCTCGAGCCACGCCTGCCCCGCATCGTGAGGCATCAAGCCCATCAACACCCGCGCCAGCGTCGACTTTCCCGACCCCGACTCGCCCAACAACCCGACCACCTCGTTGGTTCCGATCGCAAACGACACGTCGTCGAGCGCGGTCACAATCGGGGCCCGACGTCCGGCCAGGCGATCGACGGCAGCGAGCCACCACGGCCGCTCGCGCACGAACCGCTTGCACAATCCCTCGACCCGCAAGAGCGGTGTCAATACAATGTCTGCCATCTCAGGCTCCCGCCAGCGGCCGCCGGCAACGCACGCCCCGCCGCGCGGCCGTGTCGTCGCGCCAGGCGATCTCCCCCGTGCGGCAAGCCTCTTCGACCTGCGCGCAACGCGGCGCAAACACACACCCGGACTCGACTTCGCCGGCGTGCGGCAACCGTCCGGGGATGGCGGCGGGCAGGCGCTTTTCAGCGACCAGGCGCGGCAACGCGGCCAGCAGTGCGGCCGTATACGGGTGCCGCGGCGCGCGCATCAATGCCGCCGTTGGCCCCAACTCGAGCAACTGGCCCGCAGAGAGAATCGCCAGGCGATCGGCCACGTGAGCCAGAACTCCCAAGTCGTGACTGATGAACAGCAGCGACTTGCCCCGCCCCACCACGCTGGCGCGCAGCTCGCGGATCACCTGCACCTGCAGCCCCGCATCGAGCGCGGTCGTCGGCTCGTCGGCCAGCACCAAGTCGGGATCGAGCGCCAGCGCGATCGCCATCATCGCCCGCTGCCGCATTCCCCCGGAAAGCTGATGGGGATACGAATTCACCCACCGATCGGGATCGGCGAAACCCACCCGCCCCAACACCGCGGTCGCCAGGTCGAGCCCGTCGGGGGTGCGATCGGCCACCCCGTGCGCCCACGCGGTCTCGCGGATCTGTTCGCCGATGGTCAACAGCGGATTGAGCGCCGTCATCGGCTCCTGAAACACCATCGCCATCTTCTGCCCGCGCAACCGCCGCCACGCTTCACCCGACAACGACAACAACTCATCACCGGCGAAACAGACGGACCCACGGCGCTCGGCAATCGCACTCGGCGGCAACAACCCGAGAACGGTCATCGCCAACACCGTCTTGCCCGACCCCGATTCGCCGGCAACGCCGACGCACTCACCCCGCGCCAGGGCGAGGCTCACATCATGCAATACACGAGCAATACGGCCGTCCTGGCCACGCAGCGCCAGATGCAACCCGCTGATCGTCAGCAGGGGCTGCTCGGCGACAGCCGGCGGGACAGGCGACGCGATCGTCACATTCAGGGCGCGGTTTTCGCCCAGGTGCCCAGGTCCAGGTCCCATAACGGCATGTCGACAACCACGCCCTGGACATTGTCGCGCACAGCCATGACGTCATCCGGTATAAACAGAAATGCGCCAGGCGCCGCTTCGAGGATCCGGGCAACCGCCTGTTCGACCAGGGCTGCACGGTCGGACGGCACGGGCCAGCGCGCCAACTGTGCCAACAACGCATCGAGCTGCGGGTCGCTCACCCCCGTGAAGTTGAGCGAGCCGGTCGCCATGCCACGGCTGCCCCACAATGCCCGCCAGTCGCCGTTCGCCGGCACGGCAAAGGCCATGAGGAAGGCGGTATACGACCCGGGCAACAAGCGCTGCTGGACGAGGTCAGACCACGGCACCGCCGTCACCGACGCTTTGAATCCGGCCGCATTGCAGCGGGACGTCAGACTCTCGGCCATCTGCTTGCGCAGAAGATTGTCGTCGTTCACCAGAATCGGCAACTCCAGTGGCCGGCCCCCCAACTCGAGGACTCCGTCGCCATTGCTGTCGACGGCGCCCAGCGCCTGCAGTTTCGCCTTGACCGCCTCGGGCGCCATCGTGGGCGTTACCGCAGCCGCACTCGCTGAACCGGCAGCCGGCCAAGGGCGCGCCGCCGGCGTGCCCGCATACGGGATCAGGCGTGCGAGAGCCTCCCGATCGATCACTGCAGCCAGCAAACGCCGCACCTCGACCTGAGCGAACGGTGCGCACTTTGTATTGACACCCAACAGCCAGTACGAAGGGTTCGGTCGCCGCACCAGTCGCACATTCTGCACCTTCAATTCGCTGAAACCGCGGGCCAGCTCCGAGGGCAACCAGGCCACGTCGGTCTTGCCGCTGCGCAGCCCGTGCACCATGCCTTCCGGGTCGAAGTGATACTCGACGAGGATCTCTTTGAACCGTGGACCCAACGTGCCGTCGGCAGCCAGACGCGCTCCTGGTCCGTGCGCGCGCAACACCATGCAGTAGCGATCGCGCGGCAGAGCCATCGCGTACGGCCCCAGACCGATCGGCGCTTCGTGATAGCGCAACAACGTGCCGCTCGCGGTCACGACCGTCGACGCCACGCCCGGCGCGGTTTCAGACGTTGCGGTCACCGCCATGATCGTCCCCGAGGCAAAGCGATACTGGGCGTCGGCCAACGGTTGCGCGCCGATCAGATGGGCCGGTAACACGCCGGCAGCCAACACCTCGAGACACGCCACATCGTTGGTGCTGAATACCACCGTGCACCGGCCGGTGGCATCGGTCGACACCGTCGCCACCTTCTCGGCCAGTTCACGATACGGCGACAGATTGGCAGGCTGACGCATGCAATCGATGGTAAAGACAAGATCGGCAGGCGAAAACACGGTGCCGTCGTGCCACGAAAGCCCGCCACGCCAAACGCCGCTCACCACCAGACGGCCCTGGTCATCAACGGTGATCTCGTGACTCTGCCACAGATCGGGGGCAAAGCCACCTGAAGCGATCCGCCGCAACGGTGCAGCATGAATCAGGTTCACCACCAACCGCCCGTACTCATCGAGCGGCAGAATCGGATTGAGTTGCCCCGGGTCCATGGGTAGCGACAAATGAAGGGTGTCGGTCGCCAGACGCGCCGCGACCGCGGCCGCTTCCGGGGGAAGCGTCGGCTGGCGCCCGCAACCGGCCGCCACACACAATCCCGCCACCAGTAGCGCTGCCATCGCCGCGCGAGCGCCACGCCCCGACCAAGAGGAACGCGAACTGTCGTTCATGGGTGTCACCTGCAATATCGTGTATTGCTATTACTGCCCGGCCGCCGGCGCCACCGGACCGGTTGCGACCGCGGCAGACGCCGGCCCCACGGCGGGCGCAGGAACAGGCGTGGGCCCAGGGGTCGGAACCGGTGCGGGCACAGGGACGGGCACGGGCGCAGGGGTCGGTGCAGGGGTCGGCCCAGGGGTTGGGACCGCTCCTGGAGCGGGGGCCGGTGTCGACGCGGTGGCCGGCGCGACCGGTGGCGGACCACCGATACCGACCCGACGCAGCAACTCAGCACGGGACGGCACATCCGAGCCGTTCGGGTCCAGCCCGAACACCTTGCGCACCTCGGCGCGCACCTGCGGCGGCAGATCGGGCGCCACCAGTGCATCGACGAGCAATCCGGCGCCTTCTTCGACCTTGCCGGCACGCAACAACGTCGTGCCCAGGTCGCGGCGATAGACCGCCTGGCCAGGCGACAAGGCCACCGCCTGCCGCAACACCGCCTCGGCGGTCGCCAGCCGGCCCAGATTGCTGGCCGACAAACCAAGAATGTTCAGCATCGGCGCGTCGTTGGGGTACAACTCGGTGTAACTGGCCGCGGTGTCGTACGCGTCCTGCCACTTCCCGGTGCTGGCCTGCAACAACGCCAGATTCCCCAGCGCCTGTTGTTTGAACGCGGCGAACAACGAACACCCGCGCAACGCCCATTCGGCTTTCTTCAGATCGCCCGTTTCCATGGCAATCTTGCCAATGTAGAAATAGTAGATCGAGCGGGCATCGCCGTTGGTGAGCCGCAGGCCCTCTTCGGCCAGTTTCATGGCGAGTTCGCGATCGTTCATCAGGTGATACGCCACGTGCATCTTGCGGAAGACCACCGAATGGTAGGTCGAACGGGCGTTGAAATTGATGTTCTTCTCGGCCAGTTCCGCGAGCTTCATCGCCGCGCTGGCGTTGTTGTTCATTTCTTGAATCATCGACAGCTTCAAATACGGATCACCGGGCAACGGGTCCATCTTCGCCGCGGTAACCAGAAGCTCTTGCGCCCGACCGATCATCTCGGGTTGCCGGGTCTCGAGATACGCATCGGCAGTGCGCACCTTGATGTCGGCATCCCACGAGGTCCATTCGCTGGTGGCGACCGTGACACAGGCCAACGCCCCCATTGCCCCCAGAACAATCGCGAGAATCGGTTGTTGATCGGCAGGCAGCAGCTTCTCTTCGGTTGGGATCGACCGGGTCATGAACCGCGACTCGGTCACCGCGGCGAGGATGCCGAGCATCAATACAGCGTAAAGTGCCGTCTCGATCCGATGGAACGGGAAGTCCGGTCCGGCTGCGAACAACTGCGACGACAACGCGCCCAGACAAGCGAGCATCACCACGTGCTCTCCCTGCAATTCAGCGCGGGCGGCCCCGGTGGTCACCGGCGCCGGCATCCGGCCCTGCAGGTAGTTCTGCACCACCTCGACCACCTCGAACCACACACCGACAAAAACGTAAGATACCGCGTCGGGGATACTGGCCATCAGACTCGCATCGCGAACCGCCGGCGCCGCCGCCTCCCGCTGGCCAACACCACCGCCCTGTGTGGATTCGGGATACAACTCGCGCAGGTGTTCATCCATCTGCCGGAGCGGCACCGAGTACACCCGCCACACCAGAAACAGGAACAACACCAGACCGATCAACCCCAACTCCGACACCAGTTGCAACCAGTCGTTGTGGGCCTGGCGGAAGGTCACCGGCGTGAACGTGTCGTTGTCGGCCGAGGGATGCCGCTGGAAGGTCTCGGCCTGCTGCAGCGGGAAGAAGTGCTTGAAACTGCCGAACCCCTGCCCCAACAGCAGCCGGGAAGGCGAATAGGCGAACGACTCGATGGTAGCAAACCAGACCCACAACCGCTCGTAGGTATTGCTCACCTTGCGGTCGAGCGTGAAGGTCGATTTGATCTTGTCGACCATCGAGTAATTGAGCGTGAAGGCGGTGACCACGATCGGCACGATGCACAGCCAGGCGACGATCACGAAGAACAAGCGGTTGTTGCGAATGAACCGACGGCCGGCTTCACGCATGATCATGAACAGGAACACCACCGCCGCCCCACAGGCCAGGCCGATCAGACCGGCCCGGCACCGGGTAATGACCATGCCGCCAACCATGATGAACAGCGACAACAGCGCCAGGCCGCGCACCAGCAGGTTGCGGTAATAGAACATGAATCCCATCGACACGAACGACGTGAACATGGTGAACGTCGCCAGATAGTTGCGGTTTCCGAACGTCGAGATGACCGCATACAACATATTCTCTTGTTTGCCGAGCTGCGGGAACAGCGGAATGTAATAGTCGCGCGGATCGATGACCCCCGAGGCGATCTCGGGCGACGCGTAGTACGGCGCCCCACCCGTCACCGGAATCCGGAAGAAGATGAAGTAGGCTTCCATGATGCCGAGCAGCGACGTCGTCACGCCGACGATGACCATGCACCATAGCAATGTCGAGATCTGCCAGCGCCACTGAATACAGTTGACGATGGCGACATACAATGACAATACAAGCAGGGTGTTGCGCAGGTCACGCGCCGCCGAGGCCGGGTTCAGGTTCCAGAAGATCGAAAACAGACAGAACGAGAAGAACAGCACGATCGGCAGGTCGAAGCGCGACCGGGTCGGGGCGACCTTGCCCGACACCATGAACCGCACCGCCAGCACCAGCAACAGCACCCCCGCCGAGATGCGGGTGACGAACTCCTTGGGAGTCAGGAAGTTCTCGGTCGTCTGTCGCGACAAAAGATGCGGCACGATCAGCGTGATCGCACACAACGCCAAAAAGATCAGGATATTGATGAGCGTGGCCGGATGCCCGGGGTCGACCTGTGCCCCCATGCTACCGACCCGAGCAACCTCGAGCTGTTGGCCCCGGGATCGGCGACGTTGTCGGGAGGAAATCTCGGAATCACGCGTCATGGCTGTCACCGCGGTTTGATTACGGCCTCGAGCCCCTTCAGTTCACCGTCTGAACCGAGGGCTTTGCGACCGGAGTAGTCTTTCAGCGTCACGTTGGTCGAGGCCACCCGGATCGTCGAACTGCCGGGATAGAAGGCCGTGTCAATCGCGGGACCGGTGACCCGAAAATCGAGATAGGTGAGCAACGAGTTGGTCGGCGTGGCCGGTAACAACACGCACTCGGAGCTGATCAGCAGACTGACCCCGCCACCCGGCGCATAGCCCATGGTGACGTTGGCCCCTGAAGTGGCCAACTTGCGGGTGAAATCGAGGCGCAAGACATCGCCATCGTTGATGTGCTGGTTCGCGTCGGTGTCGATCCAGGTCGCGGCCTGCAGGGCCAGCGGTGACAGGTAATCAACGACGATGTCGTCGCCGGCATCGAGATGATCGGCCCCCTGGCAGCGGATCAACCCCGTATCGGGCTCGACGACGTAATCCCGCCCCCACGGATCGCGGGTGATGTTGTGCAGGTATTTGCCGATCAACGGCGAAACGTCGGCGTAGCTGTACTTCTTTTCTTCAAAGGTGTTGAACTTGAGCAGGGCGTCACGAATGATGTCGAGTTCCTGCTTTGCCTTCGCAACCTTCGTATCCTTCACGTAATTCTGGTAGTACGGAATGGCCGCACCCACGAGAATCGCCAGAATGGCAACGACGACAACCAGCTCGAGCAGACTGAATCCGCGTTTGTTGGGCTTCATGGCGAATCACCATACCACACCCCCCAGGGGGACGCAACCGCCCGAACGTGACAGCAAAAGCCCCCGGACCGGTCGCGATAACCGGTGCGGGGGCCGAAAGGTATGGCGTCACACGCCGACTCGGGTCGGCGCCTTCTGACAACGAAACGAAGTCAGCGAGCCTTGATCTTTTGCGTGTCCTGGCGGGCCTTGCCGTTGTTGCCGTCGATCAGATTGTTGTTCACGGCGATGGTCACCGTGTCTTTGCCGGCCTGGAACACGGGCGATCCCGACAACCCATAGGAGGCTACGCGACCATTCTGCACCCAGGCTGCGCCGGAAATTGCCACCGCCCACCCACTGCTGACCGTAAAGTCAGCGGCGGCAAGAGTCCCCGGCAGTTTCCCCGGTCGGGTAACCTTCAAGTTCAGCGAATCGCCTGCCCCGACCTGGCCGTCGTTGTTGGTGTCGACCCAGAACACGTCAGACACGGCCATCGGGGGGCGAAACTCGACGATCACTTCGTCACCGGAGTTGTCTACACCATCCGGGCCACGCGACAGAACGGTGGACGATGCACCGTAGACGAGATACGGTGCACCCCATGGATCGATGAGCATTTTCGACAGATACGGCCCAACCAGACTGGCGATCCCGGTGTTCGTGTCGGGATACTCCTGCCCGCGCGCAACCTCATAACGGGCCAGCGCTCCCTTGATCTCATCGAGGTCCTGTTTGCACCGTGACTGCTTCGAGTCATCGAGATACTGCTGCACGTAAGGCAGCGCAGCACCCGACAGAATCGCGATAATCGTGATAACGATGAGCAGTTCGATGAGCGTCACACCACGGCGAGTGATCATATTCGACTCACAATCCCGACGACCCTGCGTCGGCGTCAATACAATGTAATGAAAAGAAAAACATGGAAAGGGCGTTGCTGGCTCTGCGTGCGAAGACAGACCACCATCCCGAGGCAGCCCCGGCTCGAGTGCGTCCAACGCGACAGAAAACTCCGCCGGTTCAGATCTCCGGGCAGAACCCGAGCGCGCCGACACCAAAACGGCCGACGCGCTCGGTCACCCCGTCAACGAGCCGCAATGGCCATGGAATCAGGCCGACACCTCGTACCTGAGTAGTCTGCAAAGGTGGTGTTCGTGGGAATGGTAAGCTTGTCCTTTCCTGGAACGAACACAACCGGGACGGCAATTGACGCAACGCGCCGCGTCGCATCAATAAACGGTGTCGCATTCGCCGCACAGTTGGTCGAGACGATCACGAAATCGTTGGCGGCAACGTTGGTCTGTGCGGAGCGCGTCAGCCGAATGTGCAACGAGT
>CAZADH010000251.1:0-9322 GCA_964483805.1 uncultured bacterium | reverse complement strand
GACCATGCTGGTGCTGTTTGCGGTGGTGGCGCACGGTGTCGCGTCGGCGCAGGCGGCGGTCGCGACCGCTGGGGTTGCGGCCGGCAAGGGTACCCATGAACTGATCGTCTCGGCGGCGATGAGCCTCAAGGATGGCTTGGCCGGCATCGTGGCCGCGTTCGAGAAAGCGCGTCCGGGCGTGCATGTCGCGGTCAATTTTGGTGGTTCCGGGGCGTTGGCCACCCAGATCGAGCAGGGCGCGCCCGTCGATGTCTTCGTCTCGGCCGATCACAAAGATGTGCTGCGCCTCGATGGCAAGGGGTTGTTGGCCAGTGGGTCGGCCGCGCCCTGGATCCGCAACGCGTTGGTGGTCGTGACGTTGGCTTCGGCACCCGTGCAGGTCGCGTCGCTGACCGACCTGCCCGATGCTCGCATTAAACGTATTGCTGTCGGCAATCCGGCGACCGTGCCCGCCGGGCGGTACGCGGCCGAGGCGATGACCGCAGCCGGCGTGCGGGACCGCGTCGCCGATCGCCTGGTGATGTGCGAAAACGTGCGCCAGGTCCTTGATTACGTGGTGCGGGGGGAGGTCGATGCCGGGTTCGTGTTTGCCACCGATGCCCGCACGCGCGCCGCCGAGTTGCGTCTCCTGGCGGTGCCCGCCAACCTTCATGTCCCGATCGTTTACGGCACGGGGGTCGTGGCCGCCTCAACACAGCACGATCTGGCCGCCGAGTTTGTCGCCTTTCTGCGAACCGGTGAGGCGGTGCAGGCCCTCGAAACGCTGGGGTTCGTCGCCCCGGCGGCACCGTAGGTGGGCGGGCGGTTCCTGGTTTGCTCTGGTGAGTCTGAATCGTAAGAGGTAGCGCATGATCGATGGCTCGGCCTGGTTTCCGCTGCGACTGTCGTTGCAGGTCGCCCTGGTCAGCACGCTGATCGTTTTCGTCGTCGGCACGGTGATTGCCTATGTGCTGGCCCGCTGGCGCTTTCGCGGCAAGGGTCTGATCGAGGTCGTGGTGCTGTTGCCGATGGTGTTGCCGCCCACCGTGACCGGTTACTACCTGATCGTGCTGTGCGGGCGCAACGGCTTGATTGGTCGCTGGTTGCACCAGTGGTTCGATTACAGCATCATCTTCACCTGGCATG
Organism: uncultured bacterium; assembly: GCA_964483805.1. Lineage (GTDB taxonomy): Bacteria > Muiribacteriota > Ozemobacteria > Ozemobacterales > Ozemobacteraceae > CAZADH01. The sequence goes on along the minus strand of CAZADH010000251.1, from coordinate 8,197 downwards.
GTGCGGTGGTGGCGGCGGCGGTCATCTCGCTGCCGCTCATGGTGCAGACGGCGCGCGCCGCGATCGAGTCGGTCGATCGGCACCTGATCGATGTGTCCTACACGCTTGGTCACAGCGAGTTCGAAACGACGTGGCGGGTCGTTCTGCCCCTCGCCCGGCCCGGGTTGCTGGCCGGTGCGATCCTGTCGTTTGCCCGGGCGATGGGCGAGTTCGGCGCCACCTTGATGCTCGCCGGCAACATCGCGGGGCGCACCAATACCATGCCGCTCGAGATCTACAGCCTGGCCGCATCCGGTGAGTGGGTGCGGGCCGAGGGCATGGTGGTGTTTTTCACTTTGGTGTCGGGGCTGACCATCTACCTGGCGCGACGCTGGAGTCGGACGGTGGTGCCGTGAGTCTCAGGGTCAAATTGCAGAAGAAGCTCGAGGGGTTCGCACTCGATGTCGCCTTCGAGATCGGTGCCGAGATTGGCGTTATCTTCGGCTACTCGGGGGCGGGTAAGTCGCTGACGTTGCGGATGATTGCCGGTCTGCTCGAACCCGACGGCGGGTCGATCGAGGCCAATGGCAATATATTGTATGACGGTGAGAAACGTCTGACCGTTTCGCCGCAGCGGCGCCGGATCGGCTATGTGGTCCAGGGCGCTTCGCTGTTTCCGCACTTCACCGTCGCCCAAAACATCCGCTACGGTTTGCGCGATGTCGATGAAAAGCGGGGCGAAGAGGCACTGTTGCGGATGGCCGCCGACTTTCAGATCGTCGATCTGCTCGACAAGTATCCGCGCGAGATTTCCGGGGGACAGCAACAGCGCGTGGTCTTTGCCCGCGCCTTGATTGGTGAACCCGTGGCGTTGCTGCTCGACGAGCCGTTTTCGGCGCTCGACAACCCGATTCGGGCGCGGATGCGCAATTTCCTCAAGCAGGTGCAGCGGGAGTTTCGCATTCCGGTCGTGCTGGTCACGCACGATGTTTTCGAGGCGTACTCGTTGGCCGATCGGTTACTGGTCTATTCCGCCGGCAAGGTCGTGCAGGCAGGCACCCCGGCCGACGTGTTCGGTAACCCGGCCAATCCCAATGTGAAGGCATTGGTGAACGTCGACGACATCTGCCGGTGCACGCTGTTCAAGCGCACGCTGCCGGGAGAGTCGTCGGGACCCGCTGGCACGCCCTCGGATTGACGGCAAGCGCGAGATTGGTGCGCAGCGAGGTTGACGTTTTGTCTGGTCGCAGCCTGGCGCTTTACACCCGGTGGGGATAGCAGTAGACTCTGCATCGATGAGTCCCGGCGCCGCGCCAGTCGTTGGTGCCGATGTCTCCGGAGGTTGTATGGGTCCAGTGAAACGTCTGCTCACCTTGCTCGAGGCCGCCGAACGCCTGCAGATCAATCCCGAAGTGTTGCGCCGTTGGCTGCGGGCCGGGCGCATTACCGGCGTCAAGGTCGGCAGCGATTGGCGGTTGCGCGAGTCCGATATCGAAGAGTACTTCACCCCGGCGGGTGCCGCTCAGGCACCGGCGACCCAGGGGCCGAAAATGTGTGTGAAGTTCCCCAAGTGGCTCGAGCACTCGGGGTTGCCGGCGCGGGTGAACGAAGCGTTGGGGCCGCAGGGTTGGCCGACCCTCAAGAAACTGATCGAACTCGACTACGTGCGCGAAGAGCGGGTTGGCCGCGATCTCGATCTCGATGTGGTCGACGTCTGTGAATGCACCGGTTACGACGAGAAAACCGTCGAGACGATGCTCGAGGGGCTGGTACGAGAAGGTTACATTGTAATTACGAAATCGAAGCGGGGATCGACGCGGCGGTATGCCATCTGCACGCCGATCCGGACACCGCGGATCATCCTCGACATTCCGTTCGAGCAGGGCGGGGTTAAGGGTGCGCCCGAGAAGGTTCTGCAAAACCGCTGCTTGCGGCGCTATCTCGAGACCGAGAACTGAGCGGCCGGCGCGCGCTACGGGCCGACGAAGAACATCACCATCGGTGAAGTGGCCGTGCGGCCCTGATTGTCGAACGCCTTGGCCCACAGGGTGTGCCAGCCGAAGGTGCCTTCGACCCAGACGCCGGTAAAGGGGGCTGCGGTGTCTTCACTGTGTTTGTTACCATCGATCCAGAACTCGAGTTTGCCCACCGAGCCATCGGGATCGAAGGCGCGCGCGGCGAGGTGCACGGTCTGCGTGCCGGTGATCTCGGTGCCGCTGGCCGGTAGCGTGATTTCGCAGGTCGGATCCTGGTTGGCGATGACCGTCACGAAGATGGCGCCGGACGTTGCCAACTGGTCATAGCTGTCGCGGGTGGTGGCGACGAACGTATAGGTGCCGGGAGCCGGGGTCGGCAGGGTCCAGCTCCACGACCAGGTGGCCACGTGGGGCCAGGTGGCAACGCTGGTCGAGGCGAGCAATACGTTGTTGCCATACAATGTAAAGTTGCGAATGTCGGCATCGCGGTCGGTGGCATACATATCGATGCGCACATTCTCGCCTTCCTGGTAGAACCGGCCGTACGGCGGGTAGGCGATGGCGACGTAAGGGCCGATGATGGTGCGCACGACGACGGGAACCGGCGGGGAGGTCCGCTGGCCGCCGCGCTCATCGGTGGCCCGGGCGGTGAGCACGTGCGGTCCCGAGGCCGGGTTGATCCAGGGCATCGTGTAGGGGAAAGTCGTGTCGACGCCGAGCAGAATGTTGTCGACGAAGAACTCGACCTGGGTGACGGTGCCGTCGTAGTCCGACGAGTTGGCGGTGATCGTTGTCGCGAGGTTGCCGGCCAGATCGAGGCTGAAAACCTGATTGGCGGTGGGGCTGGCGATGAGCACCGACGGGGCCGTGTTCGAGGCGATCGTGATCAGGCGGGCCGCCGAGATGGTCATGCCGGCCCGGTTGTCGTGGGCCCGCGCCGTCATCAGGTGCACGCCCAGCGTCGGCGTGGCCCAGGTGTAGGTGTAGGGCGGGGCGGCAACCTCGGCGAGCTTGTTGGCGTCGGCGTAGAACTCGACCTTGGTGACGGTGCCGTCACTGTCGGCAGCCGTGGCGCTCAGCGGGACCGGGTCGGTGGCAATAAATACACTGTATGATGCCGGTCCGGTGAGGGCCACCGTCGGGCGGGCGTTGACCGTGACGAACACCGTGATCGGGGCCGAGATGGTCACGGCACCCCGGTTGTCGATGGCTTGCGCCGTGTAGGTGAGCACGCCCGACGGCAGGTGGGCAATGCTCATCTGGTAGGGCGCCGTGGTGTCGGAACCCAGAAGGTCGGTATTCTGGTAGAACAGCACCCGGTTGATGGTGCCGTCGGAGTCGCTGGCGTTGGCAACGACGGTCAATGCGTCATACTCGGTAAATACTGCGCCGGCAGCCGGATTGGCGATGGCGACGGTCGGGGCAGTGTTGGTCGCCACCGTGATCGTGACCACCGCCGACGTGGCGACATTGCGCCGATTGTCGGTGGCCAGTGCCGTCAGGTTGTGGACGCCGACAACCGGGTTGTTCCAGATGTAGGCGTAGGGTGGTGCGGTGGCGATGCCGATGCGCAGCCCGTTGCGCTGGAACTCGACCTGGGTCACCGCGCCGTCGGCGTCACCGGCGACCGCCGTCAGGGTGATCGGGTCGGGGGTGATCGAGCGGAACCCAGCCGCCGGGGCAGTGATCGCCACGGTCGGCAGCGTCTCGGGGATGACGGTGATCGGCACCGCGGCGGAATCGGCGAAGGCATCGCGTTCATCGAAGGCGCGGGCCTGCACGGTGTGGGCACCGGGAACGAGCGTGCGGGCGTTGCCGAGCCACGGCGTGACGTAACTCGTGCTCTGGTAGAGAGCGTCGAGATAGTATTCGATTTTCTGCACACGGCCCTCGACGTCGGTGGCCGAGGCGACGATGGTGATCGGATCGCCGGCATAGAACACTGCGCCGGCGCTGGGGGAGGCGACAAACACCGCGGGCGGGGTGTTGACCTGGACCATGAACGACACGGGGATCGAGTCGGTGAACGCCCCCTTGTGGTCGTAGGCCCGGGCGACCACGGTGTTGACTCCCAGAGGCGCGCCGCGCCAGGTGAAGGTGAAGGGCAGCAACGTGGTTTCGCCCAGTTTCAGCGTGCCGCGGTAGAACTCGACCTTGGTGACCCGGCCGTCGACATCGGTGGCCGAGACCGCAATCGCCACTTCATCGCCGGCCACGAAGATCTTGCCGGGCGGGGGTTGCACGATGCGGATCGCCGGCGGCACGTTGGCGTTGGCGGAAACCTGCACGGGGGCCGAGATCGTTTCGGCGCCGTCGTCGTCGTAAGCACGTGCAGTGAGTGTCCAGGAGCCGACCGGCACCGCACGCCAGATCGAGGTCCAGGGCGCGGCGGTGGCGACACCGACCGGGTTGTTGTTGGCGAAGAACTCGACGCGGGCAACGCGACCATCGGGGTCGGCAGCAATACACGAGAGCACGAGATCGTCGCCGCCGAGGATCCAGGCGCCGTCGATCGGGTTGACGATACTGACGACCGGGCTGGCGTTGTTCGACAGGATCCGGATCGGGGTCCAGGCCGAGTCCGTGTAGCCCCCGGCGTCATCGACGGCGCGGGCGATCAAGTTCCAGTCGCCGACGGGCAGGTTGCTCCAGACGAACTCGTAGGGTTGCACCGGGTCGGTGGCAATGCGGATGGCCTGCGACAGATCGGTGGCCCCGGTAGCATTACGTGGTAAATACATGAACTCGACCCGTTCGAGCCGGCCGTCGCTGTCGCTCGCGACCGCACTGATGGTCAAGGGCAGGTTCTCGAGTTGCTCGAGATTTGCAATCGGGGCGGTCATGACGCAGGTGGGGCGCACATTGGCGACGGTCACGGTGATGGTGATCGGCGGACTCGACCGACTGATGATGCCCCGGTTGTCGGTGGCGGCGGCGACGAGAAAATGCCGGCCGAGCGTGGCGGTGGTCCAGGTGAAGGTGTAGGGCGGGTTCACCGCTTCGCCAATGACGGTGCCGCCGTCGTAGAAGGTGACGCGAGCGATCGCCGATCCGGTCGCCGGCGTGGCATCGGCAGTCAAAACAACGGGATCGCCGACGACGTATTGCGCATCGAAGGTCGGGGCGGTCAGGGTGGTGCGGGGCGGGGCGAACCGCTGGGCCACGTCGAACGGGATCTCGGGCGAGTCGGTGGCGTTGCCGATGCTGTCGACCACGCGCGCCCGCAGCAGGTAGTAGCCCGGCGTGAGATTGGCCCAGGCAAAGACATAGGGCGGCAGGGTGTCGGAACCGATCAGGTTCTGGTCGGCGTAGAACTCGACCCGGTTGATGGCGGCGCGCGGGCTGGTGGCCTCGGCGGCGAGAATGACCGAGTCGCCCTCGGTCATCGTCGTGCCGGTCGTGACTGTGACGTCGGGCGAGCGGATCTCGCGGCCACGGTTGTCGGTTGAAATGCAATACAAATGATGCACGCCTTCGCCTTGGGCCGACCAGGTGGCGATCCATGGCTCGTTTTGCACGTCGGCGATGCGGGCGTTGTCGATGAAAAACGCAGTGCGCACGATCGGGTCGAGCGAGCCGGTCACCGATGCCGTCAGCGATACGGGGTCGGCAACCCGAAACTGATCGCCATTGGCGGGGGCGGTCATGCGCACCTGGGTGCCGCCGGGGTTGGCGCCCACAGTGATGGTGACCGGGTCCGATTGCACGATGACGCCGCCGACGGTGGTGGCGCGGGCGACAATGACACGTTCACCAGGCAGCAGCGCGATCCAGGAGCTGCTGAAGAAAGGCGCCAGCGCCCGGCCGGCCGAGACGTCGTCAACGAGGTATTCGACCATGGCCACGCTGTCGGCGCCGTTGCTGATCACCTCGGCGCCGAAGGCCACCGTCTCGCCATAAGAGTAGCTCGAGCCGTCGGCGGGGTTGGTGAGAATGAGGCCGACCGGGTGGGCCGCATCGACGACGGCAATGCGTATCGGTGCCGAGCGGCGCTCCGTGCCGTTGCCGGCCACGGCCAGCGCCATCAGTTCATGCGCTCCGGCCGCGGCTGTATTCCAAATGTATTGATAGGGTGGTGCGTTGACGCTGCCAAGCAGCTCGTCATCCGCATAGAACTCGACGCGATCGAGGGTAACGCCGTCGGCGACGGCCACGTCGGCGGTGATGGTGATCGGTTGCCCCGTGGGTCGGGTCGAGCCGGCGAGCGGGGCCACCAGGGCAACCTGCGGCGGCGTCTGCGGCAGCGGCACGGTGGCGGCGAGTGCGACCTGCACGGGCAGCAGGCGGTTCACGGTGGTCCCGTCGCCCAGTTGGCCCAGGCCGTTGTTGCCCCAGATCCATAGGGTGCCGTCGCGTTTGAGGGCGACCGAATGGGCGTATCCAGCCGAGATGGCAATCACATCGGTCAAGCCGGGTACCGCGACTGGGGTGACCTGGTTGCGCCCGGTGCCGTCGCCGAGACGGCCGTCACGGTTGAATCCCCAGGCCCAGACCGTGCCCAGGCGGCTGAGCGCCAGCATGTGCGAGCGACCGGCCGATATCGCCGTGATGTCGGTCAGGCTGGCGACGGGTTGCGGCGCCGAACGATAGAGCGTCGTGCCATCCCCGAGTTGGCCCCAGGTGTTGGCGCCCCAGGTCCAGACCGTGCCGTCGACTTTGAGGGCTGCGGTGTAATCCTCGCCAGCCGAGATGGCGAGGGCAGAACTGATGCCGTTCACCTTGGTCGGCAGCATGTCGAGGTTCGAGGGATGAATTGTGACCTGACCGGTATTGAGCGCGCCCAGACCCCACGTCCAGACGGTGCCGTCGGATTTCAGTGCGACCGAATGCCCCAGGCCGGCGGCGACGGCAACGACACCCTGAAAGTTGGGCACGCGGGCGGCGTTGAGACGCTGCAGCGTCGAGCCGTCGCCGAGTTGCCCTTGCGCGTTGCGGCCCCAGGTCCAGACCGAGCCATCGTCGCGCAAGGCCACCGCATGGTCGGCGAGACTGACCGAAATGATGCGATCGACGCCGATGACCGGGACCGGACGCAACCGGTTGATCGTGGTGCCGTCGCCGCATTGACCTTGGTCGTTGGCACCCCAGCAGACGACGGTACCGTCGGTGCGGATCGCGGCGCCGTGCCGGTTGCGGGCCGCGATGGCGACCGCATTGCTCAGGTCGACCACCGGCACCGGCGAGTTGCGCAACGTGTTGGTGCCGTCACCGAGACGGCCGTCGTCGTTGAGCCCCCACGCGTTCACCGAGCCGTCGGCTTGCAGGGTGACCGTGTGGTAGTTGCCGGCGGCAATCACGGTTGGCGTCGGGGCGGGCGGTGGGATGAACGGCACGACGGTGAACGTGACCGCGGGTTCCGACCAGGCGGTGCCGCCGGCGTTGTCGATGGCGCGCGCCGTGATGGCGTGCGAGCCGACCGGGATGTCGAGATAGCGCAGGGTGAACGGTGTGGTACCGACCATCCCGACCAGGCGGCCGGCATCGTAGAACTCGACGATGTCGACGCGGCCGTCGGTGTCGGTGGCGTTGGCGGCCATCGTGATCGCCGATCCGGCCATCAGATTCACCACCTCCGTGGCCAGGGGGCGTGCGAGCGTGACCAATGGCGGGTTGTTGGTGATGGCGGCGCGGGCCAGGCGCACATTGAAACGGGCCGATGCCCGGCCGCCCGTGCTGTCGGTTACCGCGACCGCAACGGCGGCGGGACCGTCGCCGTCCGGCACGATGTACTGGGCCACGCGGGGGTCGGCTCCGGTGGCAATGGCGCCCGCCGTGGTCGACCAGTCAAGGCGGACCGGGGCGTCTGACAACGTCAATACGTTCGCATACAACGTAAGACGTGTGCCGGGATCCGTCTTCTTGTTTGGGTCGAGGGGCTGCGCGGTGCTGGCGGTGAGGCTGACCACGGGCGGCACGGCGACGTCGCCGTTGCGGGCCAGCGGAATGTCGAGTTGCAGCACGTCGGGTCGCGCCAGGGGCAGTTCGAGTGCCCGGGGGCGGCAGTTGGCGGCGCTGATGACTTCGAGCAGGGCCGATCGCTCGCTCTCGGGCAGTCGTGGCGTGGTGAAGCGACCGTTGGCATCGGTGGTGAACGACTCGCCCCAGACCGAGAGGCGCGCGAGGGGCAGGGCCTCGCCCTGGGAATCGAGCAGGCGGCCCGAGACCGAGACCGTTGCCTCGACCAGGATCAGCGGGTCGCGCAGGTCATGCGCGACCCCGGCCAGGAACTCCAGCTGGGTCTG
>CAZADH010000250.1:0-9339 GCA_964483805.1 uncultured bacterium | reverse complement strand
ACGTGCTCGATTTCGAGGCCGGCTGTATTGACAATGTGTTCCATTTCGGGCAGCGAGTAGACGCGGATCGAAAAATGGTGACCTTCGCGATGGTCGGCGAACACGTAGATGGCGTCGATCTCGAAGCGCGACGTGTAGCAGTCGAGTTCGACCGCGGTGATCTCGATGAAACGGCGCTTCTTCTCCCAGGTTTGCGGGACGAACTCGCGCACGTAGTGGTCGCGGTGGAACATCTCGACGACCAGCGTGCCGCCCGGTCGCAACGAGCGGGCCGCGCACTGCATCATCCGCGCGTTGTCGGCATCGGACGCGTATCCGAAGGTGTTGAAGAGACTGATACCCAGAGCAAACTCTTCGGGTTCTTCGTAGTTGCGCAGGTCGCCCTCGACCCATTCGACCGAGACATTGTGACGGCGAGCCCGTTCCGCTCCGGCCTGCAGCAGCGAGCGCGCCTGGTCGATCGCCGTCACTTCGTAGCCGCGGCGGGCCAGTTCGACGGCGTGTCGGCCGGGTCCGCAGCCGAGATCGACGACCGGGCCGGGCGCCGAAACGCCCGACAACTGCAATACCGCGTCAATCTCTCGCCGCGTGCGCGCCGGGGTGAGATGATCGTACAGTTCGTGATAATGCGGGCCGAGAAACTCGAAGTAATCTTTTGACCAGTCCACGATCACAATCCTTCCCGGGCGTGTCGGCCGCAGCGGTCGCCGTGGGGCTGACGCCCACTCCGCGCTCGCAATCAGGCCTCGAGCAACTCCGACTTGCACTCCTCGATGATCCCTTCGAGGAACTTCTGGTACTTCTCGAGGGTTTGTTGGTCGCGGGCTTCGAAGCGCGACACCAGAATCGGTTGCGTGTGGGAGGCGCGCACCAGGCCCCAGCCGGCGCCGACCTCGACGCGCACGCCGTCGACCTCGGAAATGCGACGGATCGGCAGTTCACAACTGCCGTCTTCGATCAGTTCTTCGATGCGCCCGCGGATCGCCTCGACCAGGTCGAACTTGATCTCGTCGGGGGTGTTGGTGCGGATCTCGGGGGTGACGAAGACCTGGGGCAGGTCTTTGAACAGCTCGGACAGCCCCTGGCCGCCGGCGGCAAGATGCTCGGCGACGATGCGCATCAGCACGAGCGACGCGTAGAGGGCGTCGTCGAAACCGAAATAGTTCTCGGCGAAGAACAGGTGGCCGCTCATCTCGCCGGCGAGCAGGGCGCCTTCCTGCTTCATCTTTTGCTTGATCAACGAGTGGCCGGTGCGCCACATGATCGGCCGGCCGCCCATCGCCTCGATGGCGTCGTACATGACCTGGCTGCACTTGACCTCGCCGATGACCACCGCCTGGGGATGGCGTTTGAGCAGGTCGCGTGCATACACTGTCAATAACTCATCGCCCCAGCGGATGCGCCCGGTCTCGTCGACGACGCCGAGGCGGTCCATGTCGCCGTCGTAGGCCAGGCCCAGATCGGCCTTGGTTTCGCGGACCTTGGCGATCAGGCTCTTCAGGTTGTCGGGCAGGGTCGGATCGGGATGGTGGTTCGGGAACCGTTCGTCGAGATCGCAGAACAGCTCGATGACCTCGGCGCCTGTCTTTCTGATCACCTGGGGCGCGACGAGGCCGGCGGTGGCGTTGCCGGCGTCGACGACGACTTTCAGCGGCCTCTTCAGACCGGGTGTGGGTTTGACCAGGCTCACCAGGTGCTTGGTGTAGGCCTCGTTGATCGGGTCCTCGTTGACCTTGCCGGTGCCGGTTTCGAACTGCTCGTTTTCGATGATCTGCCGCAGCGCCTGGATGCGTTCGCCAAACAGCGTTTCACGGCCGACGCACATCTTGAGACCGTTGTATTCGCCGGGGTTGTGGCTGCCGGTGATCTGAATGACGCCGTCAACCGCATGATGAAAGTGAGCAAAATAAACGGCCGGGGTCGGGCACATGCCGAGATAGGTGACGTTGACGCCGGTGCCGAGCAGCCCCTTCTCGAGTGCTTTGTAAAGACGTTTGCCCGACTGCCGGCAGTCGTGCCCGACGGCGACATGGGGGGTGCGGCCGGTGAGATGACGGCGCAACTGGCTGCCGTAGGCGCGGCCAATCGCTTCGACGATCGATTCGGTCAACTCAACGTCAATGATGCCGCGAATATCGTAGTTCTTGAAAATGCCGGGAAACGGAATCTGCATGCGTCATCTCCTTGGTCAGTCGCTGGCGCCATGGGCGAACTGGCCCGGAGTCTACCACAGATCGACAGGATCTGGCGACCGCGGGCGCTGTTGCTGGCCCGGACGGGGGGCCGCTGCCCGGCGTGCAGCCGGTGCGGGTTCGCGTGCATCCGCCCGCCACGGACGGCGCAGTGGGCGTTTGCTGCCATGGATGGCAGCGCCAAACAAGGGTTTGGCGCAGTGCAAACGACCCGTCGGCAGGGGAGGGCGAGCGCTTGCCTGCCGGGAGCGGTCGGTGCGCGGGGGCAGATCGAAACTCCGGTCAGGTCGCTGCCGAAGCGGTGCGGCCCGGGGCGGCGGGCTGACCGGGCGTCTCTGTCGTTGTCGGGGCGGGTGTCTCCGCCGTCGCCTCGGGGGAGGCCGGCGGGCTGACGTCGGGGTCGCCGGTGAGCACGTGGCAGAGGCGATACATGGCGGCGCTGCCCGGCACCAGTTCGGGAATGTACGGCGCGGAAATGCCATACGCTGTCAATACGGTTGCCGCGATCAGCGGCCACAAATAGACATGGACGAACGGTTGGTAGTCTTCGCTCAACGCCCAGAGGGCGCCGATCCACGTGGCTTGCAGGGCAACGCGCAGGGCGTTGGCAAACGCAACAACCAGCCAGTGGGGGGCAGGGGCGATCTCGACGCCGTCCCGCGGGGGGTGCGGTCGGCAGGCCAGCACGTCGAGCGTGCGGCGGGGAACGAGGAGGAACAGCCGCGGCCAGACGGCGCGATCCCACCCGGCGATCGGTCGGTCGGTGGGTTTGTTGGTGTCGAGGTTCGGAATGCCGGGTTGGAGACCTTCTTGGCGGCAGAAGCGACGGATGGTCAGAAACGCTACGATCTCGGCGGCGACCACGGCCAGGGTACCCCAGGTGAACCCCAGCACGAGAACCGTCGGCAGCAGGATCAACAGCAGCGGTACCCCGGTCAGCGATGCCGCGAGCAACCCCAGTGCCGCCAGCAGTTTGCCGCCCACCGCGGCCAGGAGCCACCACGCCTTCGCGGTGGCGATCCAGTATCTGAGGCCCGGATGCGTCCACAACTCATGGCGGGTCGAACCGCTCATGACGAGCAGCGCAATCAGACCAAGGCCGGCGACGATCCAACTGCCGGTACGCCACCGGATTTGTTGGGGCAGAGTCCACATGCGCCGACGAAGATACGGGTCGCGCCCCCTTTTTCAAGGACAAAATGTGGATGGGGGACAGACCCTAGGGACAGACCCCCTACCCAGGTCAGCCGAATAGCTCGCCTTTGTGGGCCCAGTGAGTCGGGGAGACCTCGGTGAAGATGATGTAGGTGTAGTCTTTGGGTTTGCCCGCGACCTTCTCCATGGTGTCGGTGAAGTTCTTGGCGATCTCCTTTTTTTGGCCTTCCGAAAGCTTGCCCATGACCTTGACCTCAATGACCGGCATGTTGCGCCTCCTTAAAGACTGTGGATGGAATCCTGCGTCATGACCAGATGATAGCGCCTGTTAATCGCATTGGCGAGAATGTTGCTTTGAGATTTGCAAACCCCAGAGTGATCTGCTAGTATGAGTCATCTTTTCGGGGGTCAGATGCTACATGATGGCTGAAGATTTCTCGCTCGAGCACAAAGTCGACGGACCAATCCTCATCATTAAAACCCAGGGTTATCTCAACGACCTGGGCGCCGAGCAAGTTGATACGGTCTGTTCCGAACACCTCAAAAAGGGTGTGAAGAAGATCGTGATCAACCTCGAGAAGTCGCCGTTGATCAACAGCATCGGGATTTCGATCCTGATCGGCATCATCGAGGCGATCGAAGAAGACGGCGGCGCGCTTGCCTTCACGAACATGACCCCGACCAACCGCAAGACATTCTATATGATGGGTTTGCTGCAATTTGCGCAGGCCTTTGATACCGAGGAGCAGGCGGTTACCACCTTCAAGGCCTCATGACCGATCGACCGGTTAGTGAGCTCGAAGAGCTGGTCCAACGCCACCAGCAGGAGTCTCTCCGCTACGAGTACGTCCTCGGCGCCCTGAGTGACATCGGCGACGAGCTGTGTCGCGTCACCAGTTTCGATCAGCAACTCAAGTCGCTCCTACACCTCCTGATGGGCACGCTTGGCGTGTCCAAAGGAGGCATTTTCATTTTCGATGCCCCGAGTGGCAACATGAACTTGCGTTGCGGCTGGAAGCTATCGACCAAGACCGCGGCATTCAAGATCGACGCTGCTGAGATCAACGCCCTCGAGAAAATCAACGAGCCGCTGACTTTCGCGTCCAACGAGCTGCCGTTCCTCAAGCAGATCAACGAGCACTTCGCCGGCGACAACCTCGGATATTTCACGATTCTGAAGGTCCGCGAGAAGCTGATCGGGTTGGTGGTGGTTGGCCAACGTTTGCAGAAGGCGACGTTCGATCAGAAGCAGGTCAACTTCCTGACCACGCTGTCTCGCAACATCGCGGTTGCCATCAACAACTTCCTGTTGTTGCAGGAACTGCGCGAGACGAACAACAAGCTCGACGAGAAGATCCAAGAAGTGTCGGTGTTGTATCAGGCGACGCAGATGATCGCCACCGAGCTGCAGTTGCAGGGCCTCCTCGAGATGGCCATCAATGCGACTTCCGAAATCACCGAAGTCTCGCGGGCGTCGGTGTGGCTGCTCGACGAGGAGCGCAATCAGTTCGTGCTCAAGAGCCACCGCGGCGAATATGTCGACCTGCCCGAAGAATTGGCGCTCGACAGTTCGAAGTTGGCGACCGAGATCTACCAGAAGAAAGAGGCGATGAAGGTCAAGCACACGCCTGACCCGGCGTTGCCGGCCGAGATCCAGAAAGACATCGAGCTGTTTGGCGAGTCGTTCATTGCCGTGCCGATTTTGAGTGGCGGTGAGTTTCTCGGCATCATGCACCTTTGTCACAAGGTCGGCGAGAAAGAGTTTTCCGAACGCGACCTGCGCTTGACCACCGTGTTTGCGGTGCAGCTTGGCGCGGCGGTGAAGAACGCCAAGCTCTACGAGCAGGCGATCACCGACGGCATGACACGTTTGTATTTACATCGCTACTTCAAACAACGGCTGTTCGACGAAGTGAAGCGGGCCGAGCGGTTCAAGCGTCCGTTGGCGCTGGTGATGATCGACATCGATCATTTCAAGAAGTTCAACGACAATTACGGACACCAGTTGGGCGACGAGGTGCTCAAGAAAGTTGCCTCGATCGTGCGCAAATCCATTCGCACCCACGATTTGCCGGCACGATACGGCGGCGAAGAGTTTGCCGTGGTCCTGCCCGAGACCGATCTGACCGGTGCGACCACGCTGGCCGAGCGGATTCGCCGCACCATCGAGGCCGAGCATATCGAGCACAACGCGCAGATCATCAAGATCACCGCATCGTTCGGCGTTGCGGTGTATCCCGAGCACGCGAACCAACCCGATGCCCTGATCAAGTCGGCCGACATGGCGCTGTACCAGTCGAAAGAACACGGTCGCAACCGGGTTTCGTCGCTGCCGGTACCTGAAGGCGCCGTGAGTTACGCCCAACCACCGGCCGAAAACCCCGTCCCCGGTCGCCGCGCCGGCGACCCGGCATAGCGGCATGGGGGACAGACCCTAGGGACAGCCCCCCCGATGTCGCGGGGGTGGGCACAGCGTCAGCGCGACCGCCAACGCCACCATCAGCATGGAAGCCCCCGCACGGTTTCGCTCGGCATCGGCGGCATCGAGGGTGCCCATGGCGATGAGTTCGTGCCCGGGCCAGTGCTGCAACGCGAGGGTCCCCACCAACCACCGGTCGTCGCCGAACGTGCGCGCATCGTCGTCGCGGCGGTGGGGGCGGTCGGCGACGAGATCGGCGCGCAGTGCGGTCAAGAAGGGATAGCGCGTCAACGCGATCGGGTAGGGCATTTCGTCGGGATTGGCGCTGAGATACCCCAATTGGATGCCGCGACCGGCGCTGGTGCGTGCATCGATCGCGCGGCGCAGCAGTCGGCGCACGAGGGCGCGGGTGTCGCCGACGACCAGAAGGAAGTGGCGGGGCGTGCCGTGGCGATCGCGCAAAACACTCGTGAACAACTGGATGCGCACGCTGTTGCCCAACGCGAGCGTCTGCAAGCGGTCGACGGCGGTGAGGGCATCCATGATCATCAGCCGTTGCGCGGGACCGACCATCATTTCGGCAACCCCATCGACCATGGCGTCGAGCGAAAAGGGTGTCAGTTTGCCCGATCCGACGATCGTGGTCCAGGCCTGCCGAACCATGCCGCCGACCATCTTCTGCAGCATCGGCGGCATCTTCTCGCCGGGATCCGGTTCGCCGGAGTCGCCCGGCGCACGGCTCGCCGTGGGGGCCAGGTCGAGCACGATCCGTCCTTGCGGATCGAACAGGAGCACCCGTTGGATTGGGCCGGCGGCCGCACCGCGTTGCCAGGCACGGCGCAGTTCGGCCCACCGATCGGACAGCAGCAATGGACTGGCGGCGAAGCGACCGAGGAAGCGGGCAAAGCGGGGCTCGAGCAGGGCCATCTCCTGATCGACGGCGTCGAGCGCCAGTTGCACCCGATCGCGTTGCCAGTTGATCGCCTCGCGATGGGCGGCCGGCACGAGCAGGCCGGCGAGCAACGACACGCCGAGCAACGCCAGGATCACGACAGACCAGGCCGGTCGAGCGGCAACAATATGCACACTATATTGACGATATAAATACGAATGGGTCGTGTAGAGAATCGCCAGCAGCGCCAGCCAGCGCGCGACAAAGGGGATGGCCGGGGCCACCGGGGCAGCGCCGCGCTCAGCGACGCCCGCCAGGACCCCGCCCGCCGTCAGTGGCCGCAGGAACCACAGTTGTGGGCCGGCAACGAACACCGTTTCGGCCTGCAGTCCGGTGCGCTGGTGCGGCGAACCGCGCAACCACTGGCGCACCGCCGGCGGCAGTTGCCGCGAGCGGGCATGACGGGGGGTGAGCAACAGATACCGTTCGTCGTCGGCCGCGCCGTGGCGGGTCGACGCTGCCAGTTGGGCTCGCAAACCCAGATCGGCCGGGATCATCGAGGCGGTGAACCAGGCCAGAACCCCGCCCTGGAACACCTCGGGCGGCAATGCCCCGCGCGTATTGGGGCCGGGGGGAGGTTGCCAGGTGAGCGGGGCCCAGAAGACCCACCCTTTTTGACCGAACACACGCACCGGTGTGAGTTTTCCGCGTGCCTCGAACAGGCGGTCGCCGTCGCGGGGACCGAGGAAACTCGAGAAGAGTGCGCGTTGGCGAGACCACGCGTCGCGGCGACCGGTGCGCTCGGCCTCGATGAGTGCCGCGTAGAGTCGTTGCTGCAGGCTGCGCATGGGTCGGGTGCCGGTGGCCACACCGGCCAGCGCGCGGCCCTCACGATCGTAGACGTCGAGGTTGAGAAACGCCGGAGCGCCAAAACGGAGGCGGGCCAATTCCCCGCGGGCGATATCGGCCGTGAGCGGTTGCTCGGCCAGGGCCGCCAGCAGTTGCTGCAAACGTCGATCGACTTCGCTCAGCGGGTCGGTGAACCCGGCGAGGCGGGTGAGGTTCGCCGCCAGTGCGCGGGTGCGTCGGCCGGTCTCGGCTTCGGTCCATTGCCGCTCGAGCAGGCGACACAATTGATCGACGGCAGCGAACTGCACGAGTGCAAGCAATATAAGCCAATACGGACGCACCAGACCCGGCCGGCGATCGGTCGCGGCTGGCGATGATGCCGACGAACGAGGATGGGCGCTGATCTCAGCGGTGACGGCGGTGCCAGAGTCTACCGAATGCGGGTCGGGGCTCACCTGGACCGGATGACCGACGACAGCCGGTTACCCGGCGTCCTCGAGGTCGACGAGGCGCATGAGCAGGCGTACGACCATCGGCAGTGACGGCGGCGGATTGCCCTGCATCGCATGGCGCACGGTTTCGGCGACCACCGCGGCCGTGGTGTCGAGATACCACTCGCCGAGGCGGGCGTCGGCAGCGCTCGGCGTGCCGATGAAACCCTCGGTCGCGCCCATCTGTTTGAGGGTGAAATGACCCTTCAGCGTCTCCCAGCTCAGGCTGGCGAGGAACGGCCGCAGCTTGGGCAGCAGATCGCTCTTCACCAACGTCGGGTCGAGATACATGACCGCCGAGGTGGCGACGACGTCGGCGAAGATTTCGCTGCTCGGGTCGAGGTCCATACGTCGTAAAGCTTCTTCGAGGGCCGGTCGGCGCCCGAGTAGCCAGGGCGTAAGCGGATCGAAGGCCACGAACCCCGGCAGTTTGTTGAGGTCTTTGATGGCCTCGGCCATCGCCTTGAGGTGATCGAGCGACAGGTGGTGGTTGATGACGGCGAACCAGCGATAACCCTCGCGGTGGAACGCCTGTTCCGGGCGGTGGTGATCGCGCTTGCCGCGTAGAGAAACTCGGCGAAGACACGGGCGTTGACCGAGAAACACCCGGGCAGGCCCATGGTCAGTTCGGCCGCCGCATACGGCAACGACGGCGCCACCAGCGGCGTCAGATTCTGGGCCTTCAGGGCGCGTGAAACCCCGGCCGCGATGCCCTCGGCCAGCATGAACGAGGTGCCCAGCGGCAGGTGCGGGCCGTGCTGTTGCGTCGGCCCCAGCGGCAGCAACACCGGGCTGAGTTCAGGATTGTGCGTCTTCAGCTCGGCGGCGGTCAGTGTAAATACGTTCAATGACATCTCCCCCACAGCGAAACAGGGCAGCCCGATTGTCGGTGCCGCCCTGTTTGCCGGGTGCGGCCGATTACTTCTTGAAGAGCGCTTTCAGGCCTTTGCCGGCGACGAACTTCGGGGTGCGGCGGGCCGGGATGTTGATCTTCTTCTTGGTCTGCGGATTGACGCCGACGCGGGCGGAGCGGGTGATCGTGGTGAACGAGCCGAAACCGACCAGTTGCACTTTGCCGTGGCCCTTGAGGGTCGCTTTGACCGAATCGACAAAAGCCTTGAGGAATTTGTCGGCTTCGACGTTCGTAATCTTGGCTTTCTTGATGAGCTCTTTAACCAACTCTTGCTTGTTCATGGGGTGCCTCCTCGCTTTGTTTCGCGGTGACCGCGATTTCTCGCCAGTTAGTAGCATAGCCCGCAAAACGGTGTCAAGCGGGCGGGCGCGATTGGCAGCGGATTCTTGGGTCAGTGACGGGGGCGGCTGGCGCGCCTTCGACTGCCG
>CAZADH010000249.1:0-9351 GCA_964483805.1 uncultured bacterium | reverse complement strand
GGTCATGAGATTGATGCACGGACGCCCGTGCTGCTCGGCACGCCGCCACCACCGCTCGGCCTCGGCCGCGTCGGCCTTCACCCCGCGCCCCTGAAAGTAGAGATCACCGACGCATTTCTGCGCCTCCGGATCGCCGCGCTCGGCCGCACGCTGATACCACTTCAGCGCTTCGGTCAGATTGCGTTGGACCCCCCAACCGCGGCGATACTGATCGCCCAGGGCGACCTCGGCCAACGCATAGCCCTGGCTGGCGGCGGCATGCCACCACCGATTTGCTTCCACCTGATCGGAGAGCACTCCGGCACCGCGCTGATAAAGACATCCGAGGTTGAACTGCGCCCCCGCGTGCCCCCCACTTGCCGCTCGTTCCCACCATTGCGCCGCAACCGTATCGCTGGCCGGTTCCCCGTGCCCAAGATGGGCCAGACACCCCAGGACAAATGCCGCCGAGGCATCCCCATTAACCGCCAGGGGCATCAATTCGTGACGGGCCCGCGTGTAATCCTCGGCATCGTGCCAGCGCATCGCTGCACGCATGTCGGCGTCGGCAGGCAGGACCAGGAGCAACCCGGCGACCAGGAAAGAAACCAGCATCAGGATCGTCTTCCGCACCGACTGCCCCCCTTTCCTTGCCCTTTGTTCGGCGCCCGATCACGAACCACCCCACCGACGCGTTAATATTGTAAGAGGAGAACGGTCCGGCGGCAACGCCCCCGTTCCTCTGCCCCGAGTCGAGGCCTACTCGTCCAGGAATGTGTCGCCGACCATGGACAGGCGACACGAACCTGCCGATATACCGAACGATGGTCTACTCTTTTTGCACAGTGACCCCATGACCGAGCACGACCGACGCCAAACCGTGCCGATTGGCGGTTCAGAAGGCATCAGTCAGTTCGAGGTGCGGAGGGCATGAGACTGGGTGGGGCCGGCCGAGTCCTGGCGCTGACCGTATGTGCGGTCGGCGTTCTTGTTGCGTTTCCCGACCCGCAACGACCTGGGGTGGCGCCAAGTGCCCCGATCGCCTGGGCTCAGGAAGCCGACGCCCCGGCGTCCCGACCGGCGACCGCCGCACCGGTCCCCAACGACGGCAAGCCCCGCCGCCGCACCGGATACATCGGCGCCCACAACCAGGAGCAGAGCCGTTTCAACCCCCTTCTGGCGCCGATCATCGACAAACTCACCCAGGCAAAACGCGACGAAGATGTGGCAACGATGCTGCACTGCCTCAATGAAATCGAACGCATCGGCCTGATGAATGTCGAGTATGCCCGTCTCAAGAAGAAGATCGCCGATGACATCAATGCCGCTGCCCTCCGCCAACACAGCGACTGGACCGAAGCCCAGACCCTGGCCCGCAGCGGCGACTGGGGCCGGCTGCGCAAACTGTTCTTTCACAACCCGAAGCTCTGCGAGGACCCCACCCTGCAAACCCAGATCGCCGAGCTCATCATGGTTGCGGACTTGCAGCTCCGCCGCAAATCGGAAGCAGAAATCGAAGCCGAGTGCACCCGCATCCTCGGCTTGGTCCGCGCCGGCAAACTCGATTTCAAGAACGAACCCCAGAGCTTCTGGATCCTGTTTGCCCAGTTGACCATCGCCCTGCGGCACAGCGAGTATTCGCGGGCCGCCACCCTGCTCGACCAGGCACAGAAGATCCAACCCGGCCATCCGGTGTTGCGCCATGCCACCGAAACCCTGGCCTGGCGCAAACGGATCTTCGCCGGCCTGCTCATTCTCTTCTCGGTTCTGTTCTACATTGTCGGCCGCCAACTGCCGGTGTTGTTCCGCGACTGGGACAATATTTACTTTGTATGTATGGACGTCGTCGGCAAACGTTTCCCCGGCTGGGCTCTCTCGGGCCTCGAGGATCGCGTGGCCGGCATCACCGACCGCACCGAGCGCATCCGCGTGCTCGAAATGCTGCTCGAGATCGCCGCTCGCGCCCGCGACGAAGAGCGGATCGAACGCCACGGCGAGACGCTCTGGGAACTCATGCCTGGCAACGGCATCGCCATCAAGATTCTCGGCAAGCGATTTGTCCATCGCACCCCGATGACCTCGCAACAGATCGAGATCACCGGCGCCTACCTCTGTCTCAATCCGGGCGACCGCGAGACCCTCAAGGCCATGGCCGCCTACGCCATGACCAATCGCGATCTGCAGGCCGCGATCGCCCCGATCCTCACCCGCCACCTGCAAGAGTTCCCGCAAGACAAGGTCCTGCCTGGTTTCCTGCAAACCACGCTCGAACAACTGCCACTGGTCGGTATCCATCGTGGGGCCGTCGAACTGATGGACCATCTGTGGCGCCATGATCCGGACATGCAACGGCGCGGTCGCCTCTGGCAAGGCCTGGTCGTCAACGGCCAATTTGAACGCGCCGCCGACCTGGCCACGCAGTCGTCGGAACTCGAGCTCGATGCGCTGCTGGGCGCACTCGAAGCGGCATTCGGCCCTGAAATCACGCGCATCCGCCAGGAACTTGCGACCATCGACCGCAAGAGCCTCGAGAAACCGTTCAAGACCCTGCGCGCCTATGCTTTCATGCCGCCGCTCGATGCGCGTGCATTGACCGCCGATCTCGACGCCCTTCTCACCAAACACCCGGACGACACCGTGCTTCGCTACAATGCGCGCCAGACACAGAACCACCTCAACGAAATCACCAAGCCCTCGGTGGCCCTGCACGAGTCGATCCTCGGCCCGGTGCCGCCGCCGGCCCCCGAAGCCAAAGAGGCGACACCGACCCCGGACACGAACACTGCTCCGGCTGCCCCGGAACCCCAACCGACGCAGGCCGAGCCAACCCCTGTGCCAGCGTCTCCAGTTCCGGCAGCAGCAACGCCTGAGGTTGCGGCCGAACCTCCATTGCCGGATGTGCCGCCAAAGAGTCAAACGGAAGCCAGCCCCTCCGAATCCGCACCGGCACCGGAACCCGAACCGTCGGCCGAACCGGCAACCGCCGCCCAACCGAAAGCTCCGGCATCATCCACCCCCGAATCGGCAGCAATCGACCTACCGACCCCGCCTTCTTCTTCCGGCTCCGGATCCAGGTCTGAGCCCGAGACCGAGATCGAGCCGACAGCCATCCCTGACGACGAGGATGACACGGCGATTCCGCTCATTCCGATTCGTTCAGACCCTGCCGCGGCACCAGAACCGGCCGAACCCATCGAATCCCCGATTATCGTCGAAGAACCCGGCCCAATCACAACCCTGCCGACCGTCGAACCCGCACCCGCACCGGCGCCTCTCGACGAAGGGCCCCCTCCCCCAGCCGAACCGGTTCCTGCCGATGCCGGCGAACCCGAGACGGAACCGGTCGATACCACGGCGGTCGACATCCTCACGGAAACCCAGAGCGCGACACCGGCAACAGATACCAAGACAGAACCCGATACGGTGGCCGAACTGGCACCGACCCCTGAAGACGCAATCGTATCTGCACCGCCTGCCTCCGAGTCAATTGCGAAATCTGCCGATGACGTGCCCACCACCACCTGTTCTTCGTCCGACACCGACGAAGAAGAACCGGACGACGATCTCGATGAACTCGACATCACGAGCGACGACGAAACTTCGTTCGACCTCGTGATTGAAACGCTGGGCGAAGACGTCTCGATCGACCTGCCCGACGACGAACCAAGCGCTCCTCCTGCGGCCGTCACACCGCCGTCACCCACGACACCCCCAGAACCCACTGCTTCAGCGGCTCCTGCTGTATCTCCCGAGGTGTCGACATCTCTCGAACCCGCTGCACCATCGATTCCTGCCGCATCCACCGAAACACCGACACGACCGGAGTCCACCGCCTCACCGGCTTCTGCGGCACCTCCCGAGGTGCCAACGCCACCGGAACCCGCTGCGCCACCAGCTTCTGTTGCGCCTGGTGTTCCTGCCGCACTGCCCGAGCTCGCAACACCGCCGGTCCCGGCAGAACCCCGCACACCCGCAGCCCTGCCGGAACCCATCGCGACCCCGGCGGCACCGGTCGCACCCGACGGCACGTCGATGGACGACGCCGTCACCATCACCATCGACGAAGTTGTCACCGTCTCGGCAGCGAGCATGGGGTCACCCCTCGCCAACGACATCCGCCAACTCGGCAGCCAACCGCAATACAACGTAGTTCATGCACTGGTGCAGCAATCGACGGCTGCCGACGTGCCGGCCTGGACCGAGTATCTCGGCCGCGATCTGCCCGCGACCACATGCGCCATGTTGGGCAAAATGCTCGGAACGATGCATCTGCCCGAAGTCACCCCGCTGATCCGCCGATTGCTGGAGCACGCCGACGTGCGTGTGCGCGCCAATGCCATCGAAGGACTCGAGTTGAACGCTGATCCGGCGGCCCTCGCCGAGATCTGGAAGTTCGTCGGTGATCCCGACCATCGCTTGCGTGCGAACGCCATCAAGGCCGCCCAGAGCTTCGGCGACGACCGGGCCATCGAACATCTACGCCAGATCGTCAACGATCCGGAACCGCGCCAGCGCGATGCCGCGGCCCATGTGTTGTCAGGAATCCACAACGCTGAGGCAGCGCAATTGCTGCGCAGCATGCTGCACGATCCGGAGGCCGAGATCCGCCACAAGGTGATCAAAGCCCTCGCGCACCAGGGTGATCCCGGCAACCGTGACGCGCTGCGGGAACTGCTCAGTCGCACGCTCGATCCGACCGAGCAGGACCTGATCCGCAAAGCGCTGCAGTATCTGTCGGCGGCCGTCACCGCCCCGAAAAAACCGACCTCCTGACGCCCGCACAGTAGGTGCGCAGTGCCACGTTGCCGCCACGAAGGCGGCGTTTCGGAAATATAGTGTATTTACCTGCCCGGTGGCCCGTGCCCTGGCCGCCCGGAAGCACGACCGCGCCCAGGGGGGGCCGGGGCCCGCTGGCCCCGGGGCGAGCGCTTGGTCAGCCCTTGTTCGCGCCCCTTCTTGAGGGCCTGGTGCAACTGGGTTTCCAACGCGCTCTCGAAGTAGGTTTCCTCGAGGGCGATGATCTCGTCGCGAATCTGCGCGGCCCGCTCGAACTGCAGTGCCTCGGCGGCCTTGTCCATCTCGGTACGCAACGTCGTGATCAACTGGCGCGCTTCTTCGGCGGCCGCTTTGTCAGCGCCGCGCGACCCATCGACGCGCTCCTCGCCCGTCGGATACATGGCGAGCATCTTCGGCACCGCCCGCACGATAGTGGTCGGCACGATGCCGTGCTCCTCATTGAACTTATGCTGCAACGCGCGCCGGCGGCGGGTTTCGTCGAGGCAGTATTGCATGGCCGGGGTCGTCTTGTCGGCATAAAGAACCACGCGTCCGCGCGCGTTGCGCGCCGCCCGGCCGCAGGTCTGCATCAAGGCCCACGCTGAACGCAGGAAGCCCTCTTTGTCGGCATCGAGGATGGCGACCAACGAAACCTCAGGCAAGTCGAGACCTTCGCGCAACAGATTAATGCCGACCAGGACATCGAACTCGCCGAGGCGCAGCTCGCGCAGGATCCGCACCCGCTCGAGCGTCTCAATGTCGGCGTGCAGGTAGCGGGCCCGCACTCCCATCTCTTCGAGCCAGGTGGCGAGATCCTGAGCCATGCGTTTGGTCAAGGTCGTAACCAGCACCCGTTCTTTTGCGGTCACCCGGTCTTGAATGTCGGCAAGCAGGCGATCCATCTGGCCCTCGGTTGGACGCACCTCGATTTCGGGATCCAACAGCCCCGTCGGCCGGATGAGCTGCTCGGCGACCCGACCGGCCGAGACCTCCAGTTCCCACGCGGCGGGGGTGGCCGACACAAACAGAATCGGGTTCGGATGGCTCAGAAACTCATCGAACCGCAGGGGCCGGTTGTCGAGCGCCGACGGCAAGCGGAACCCATAATCGACCAGTGTTTCCTTGCGGCTCTTGTCGCCGTGCTGCATGCCCCGTAACTGCGGAAGGGTCATGTGCGACTCGTCGATGATTATCAGACAATCTTTGGGACGGTAATCGATGAGGGTGTCCGGCGGTTCACCGGCGTTGCGCCCCGACAGGTGGCGCGAGTAGTTCTCGATGCCCTTGCAGAAACCCGTTTCGCGCAGCATCTCGAGGTCGAAACGGGTCCGCTCGTAGAGTCGTTGTGCCTCGACCAGCTTGTTCTGGGCCTTGAGTTCCTCGAGACGCACGTGCAGTTCAGCCTCGATGGCCGCCATCGCCCGCTCCTTCTTCGCCAGGGGCGTGACAAAGTGCTGGGCCGGAAACAGATCGACCCGATCGAGCCGGGCGAGAATCTCGCCGGTAAGCGGATCGAACCGCTCGATGCGTTCGATCTCGTCGCCAAAGAACCGGACGCGCAGCGCATCTTCGGCCGATGCCGGCAGGATGTCGATGGTCTCGCCGCGTACGCGAAAGCGCGACCGGCTGAAATCCATGTCGTTGCGTGAATACTGGATCTCGACCAGGCGCGCGATCAGCGTCTGGCGAGGCAGGTTCATGCCCTGCTCCAGCACGATATGCATACCGACGTAGTCTTCAGGGGAACCAAGACCATAAATACAACTTACAGACGCAACCACCAGCACATCGCGACGGCAGAAGATGCTCGCGGTGGCGGCATGACGGAAGCGGTCGATCTCTTCGTTGATGTCCGAGTCTTTTTCGATGTAGAGATCGCGGCCGGGGATGTAGGCTTCGGGCTGGTAGTAGTCGTAATAGCTGACGAAGTACTCGATGGCGTTGTGCGGAAAGAAGTCACGGAACTCGCTGTAGAGCTGGGCCGACAACGTCTTGTTGTGGGTGATCACCAGCACCGGCCGCTGCAGGCGGGTGACGAGGTTGGCCATGGTGAAGGTCTTGCCCGAGCCGGTCACCCCCAGCAGGGTGGCGAAACGGTGCCCCTCGGTGAACCACTGTTCGAGTTGGGACAGGGCCTGGGGTTGATCTCCCCGCAAACCAAACGGACTGTTGAGCTGAAAACCGACGGCGCCAGGTTGCATTTGCTGTTCTCCGGCGGTTAGTATAGGCAATTGTCGGGCGCTTGTCATCCAACCAGCGCACGACGTCGGTTTTCACCCCTGAAACATGGAGGCGGTCCATGGACATAGCGCGACAAGAGCATGGGTCCGTGGTTTGCCTGGCGCTGGCCGGCTCGCTCGATCGCGACGGGGCGCTGCGCCTGTTCGAAGAACTCGGGCCTCTGCTGTCCCGGCGCACCACCCGGGTCGTCGTCGATCTGGAACAACTCGAATACATCAACAGCATCGGTTACGGCATGATCATCCGCTTGCTCAAACGCGCCTCCGACAACAGGTCCCAACTGGTGCTCTCGGGTCTGCGTGGTTTTGTGCGCGAGAATTTCGAGCAGATGAACTACACCCGCCTGTATCCAGTCTATGAAACCAGTGCCGAGGCGATTGCCGCCCTCGGCCGCGAGGAGCATCCATGAAGATCTACATCGTCGCCGACATGGAAGGCATTGCCGGGGTCGTCTCCTTCAGCGAGATCGACGGACGCCACCCGGGCGCCGAACAGACCTGGGCCCGCCAGCAGTTCACCCGCGAGGTCCGCGCCGTCTGCGACGGCGCACTCGACGCGGGCGTCGAAGAGATCGTGGTCAACGATTTTCACGGGTGCGGGCGCAATCTGCAGCTCGACCTGCTGCCGCAGGATTGCATGGTCATCCGCGGTGGTTTCCGACCAACCTCGGGGTTCGACCTGCTCGACAGCACGTTCACCGGCCTGATTCTGTTGGGCGCTCACGCCCGCACCGGCAGCCGCGAAGGCGTGATGCCGCACACCTGGTCGTCGCACGTGCAGTTCGAGATGTTCGGCCAACCCATCGGCGAATTCGATCTGCTCGCCCTGGTCGCGGGTTCGCACAAGGTCCCGACCCTCTTGATTTCCGGCGACGCCAAGACGATCGAGCAGGCACGCACCAATCTGACAGCAACATACAACGTAGTTACAAAATATGGCATTGACCATCAGTCGGCGTTGTGCGTCCATCCCGAACGGGTGTGCCGCCAACTCAAAGAGGAGACGAAGCGGGCGATCAAGAACCTGAAAGACATGGAGCCCACGGTGCTGCCCACACCGGTGCAGGTCACCGTCCGCCTCGAGAACCCGGCCCAGACCCAACGACTGGCCTGGATTCCGACGCTCGAGCGTCTCGACGATTGCTCGTTCGCGTTCACGGCCGAGAACGTCACCCAGGTCGCCAACATGGTCTACGGCATCGCTGAACTGGTCGAAGCGACCGCCAATCAGGCGCCATGAGCCGCGGTTCACTCGATCGGCTGCTGCTGCTGGCCGTCGATCGCACCCCCGACGATTTTTCCGAAGGCTACGGCGAAGCGCCCCCCCTGCGCTGCCTGCACGAGCACGACGGACAACCACTGGTCGGCATTTTCGCCCAACGGCTGCAGTCGCGCTTTCGCATTACCGTCCTGGTTCTGCCCCAGCACGTCGACCGCGTTGCCGCTGCCCTACCGCACGACATCGAGTGCATCCCGCTGCCGGTCGATGCCAGTCCGCCGTTCTGGGGTCTCGACACCGTTCTTGCCGAGTTGCCGACCAATGAACCGGTCACCGTTGCGCTGGCCCAACTGGCATCGGCCGATCCGGCCTCGTTGGCGCGCCTGGCCGAGAGTGGCCGCAACGACCGGCGACTGACCGTTGCCGCCGTGCCGGCCGATCGCCTGCCGACCGGTGTCGAGATTCCCAGCTACGGATTCGCCGACGGCCGGCTCGGCCCGGCATTCGCCGCGTCCGCACCCTCGGGCCCGGAACTGGCGCACCTGCTGCCGGAACTGCGCCAGACCTTGAAGAATCCGCTTGGGGTCGCCGGCAAACTCGGCGTTTTCTTCATCGGCAAGGTCATGGCCCAACGGCTCCCCCTGCAGGAAGGCGCCGATGCCCTCGCGAATCTGATCGGCCAACCGGTCGGCGCGCAGATCATCGACGATATCGGCCTCGCCATGCGCATCGGGTCTGCCACCGAACTGGAGGCCGTGCGCGCGCGTCTGCGCACCTGACCGCGCCGGCAGCGCCACTTCGCCATGAGCTTCAAGCGCATCTGTGACCAGGTCGCCGCCGAGAAGTATGTGCTGACCCGGCACGCGTACGACCAGATGAAGGTGCGCGACATCTACATCCGCCAGGTCATCGACGCCATTCTCAACGGCAAGGTGGTCAAGACCTGGCGCCAACGCGATTACAAGAAGATCGCAGTCCTCGGCACCCGGTTCAACGGGGATCATCTCAAGATCGTCATCAAAGACGTCGAGATCCCCCAGATCATCACCGTCTGTTTTCCCTATGAGGAACTCGACTGACGGCGGCGGCGCCAAGGTAATAACACGTAATATCAGGCATCCGGGATCCCGCGCGGGG
>CAZADH010000248.1:0-9359 GCA_964483805.1 uncultured bacterium | reverse complement strand
TTCCGGATGCTCTTTCAAATAGGGATGATCGGGCGAACAGTTGAGCGCGAAATCGAGGGCGATCTCGAGTCCGTATTTTTCTGCTTCTTTGACGAGATGAGCAAAATCGGACAACGTGCCCAGGCCCGGTTCGATGGCATCATGCCCGCCGGTTTTGTTGCCGATGCTGTACGGGCAGCCCGGATCTTCGGGTTTGGCGACAAGACTGTTGTTCGGCCCTTTCTTGTGGGTGTGGCCGATGGGATGAATCGGCGGGAAATAGAGCACGTCGAAGCCCATCTCGGCGATCTCGGGCAGTCGCGTTTCGACGTCTTTGAAGGTCGCGCTCTTGTTCGGATCGGTGCCGGCGGAGCGGGGGAACATCTCATACCAGGTGCCGTAGCGCGCCCTGACGCGATCGACGCGCACCCGCAACGGCGGATCGATGGTGACTTCGGCGTCGAGTTCCGGCGCGGCGGCCACGGCCTGGCGGACCTCATCGCCCAACAGCAGGCCGGCGAGGCGCACCGGGTCGCTGGTCTTGCGGGCCTCGGCGGCGAACCGTTCGATGACGGCGCGGACCTCGGGCATGGCGCGAACGGCAGCGGCGTCGAGCAACGCCAATCCCTCGACCAGTTCGGACTTCAGGTTTTGTCCGGCGTCGCGCTTCTTGCCCGTGTCGTGGTGCCACGACCCGAAGGTGTCGAGACGGCCGGCGACGGTGTATTCGATTTCACCTGGTTTTTCGCAGGGGAAGGACGATTCATACTGATCGAGACCTGCGTTGATGCAGGTCATCGGCTGGCGCGTCCAGTTCTTGCGCCCGGTCGGGCGCCACAGCAGATCGACGCAGATGCGGTCATGGCCGTCGCGGAAGGTCGTGGTGCGCACGGTGACGACGTCGCCGACCTCGCGTTTGATCGGATAGCGACCGCCGTCGAGACACGGGGTGATCGAATCGATGATGACCTGGACCGACTCGGGCATGCGACTCATCGTGGCTGGCTCCTGTTGGGGGTTGTCGAGATCATTGCTTGGCGAGTGTGCGGTAGAGATCGGCGACCTGGCGGGCGATGGCGGCCCAACTGAAGACGCCTTCGGCGCGCTTGCGGCCCGCGGCACCCATGCGTCGGCGCAACGCCTCGTCAGCCATCAGCGTGTTGATGGCGTCGGCCAGGTCGCGGCTGTACTTCGCGGGGTCGATCGGCTCGAACGGGCTGGCCTTCATCTGCTCGAGTTTGACCAGCAGGCCGGTCTCGCCAGGCACGACGACCTCGGTGATGCCGCCGACGGCGCTGGCGACCACCGCGGTTTCGCAGGCCATGGCTTCGAGGTTGATGATGCCGAACGGTTCGTAGATCGATGGGCAGCAGAACACGGCCGCGTTCGAGTAGAGCTCGATGACCGTCGGCTTGTCGACCATTTCTTGGATCCAGATGACGCCAGGGCGTGTCTTTTGTATTGCTTCAACGCCGGCCCGCATTTCGGCGGCGATCTCGGGCGTGTCGGGGGCACCGGCGCACAGGACGACCTGCAGGTCGGGGCGCAGGTGCTCGATGGCGCGCACCAGGTGGATGATGCCTTTTTGGCGGGTGATGCGCCCGACGAAGAGAACGTATGGCTTTTGTAAGTCAATGCCGTACTTCTGGCGGGCCGTGGTGCGCTCGACCTTGCGGTACTCGTCGGTATCGATGCCGTTGTAGATCACGTGCAGCCGCTCGGGCTTGACGTTGAAATGTTGCAGCACGTCGGCGCGGGTGCCGGCCGAGACGGCGATGACGGCATCGGCCATCTCGAGCGCGGTCTTCTCGACCCAACACGAAAAATCATAGCCCCCCGCGAGTTGTTCGCGTTTCCAGGGGCGCAACGGCTCGAGCGAGTGCACGGTGATGACCAGCGGGATGCCGTAGTTGAGCTTCGCCCAGACGCCGGCCATGTGGGTGTACCAGGTGTGGCAGTGCGCGACCTGCGCATCGATCGGGGTGCCCACGAATTGCAGGCAGCGGTCGAGGGTGGTGAACACCGACTTCAGTTGTTTGTCGCTGTTCTTGAAGCGGCCCTCGTCGGGCACGAAACCGCGCGCCCGGGGTTTGGCATCGCCGGCCGCCTGGTCCTGGTCGCCGAAACAGCGGACCTCGACCGGCATCAGCCGCGACAGCTCGCGCGACAGGTATTCGACGTGAACACCGGCGCCTCCGTAAACGTTCGGCGGATACTCGTTGGTGAAAAAGAGTGCCTTCATCGACGTCTCTCCTTGGGGCATGGCATCAACTGATGAGCGCGAAACTGCACTGGTCGGGACAGGTCAGGCCCAGCGGTTCGAGATCGGCGACCGGATCGTAACCGGCCGCCTGCAACGAGGCGAAGACGACATCGCGGTGCATGATGCGACCCGACAGCCCGGTGCGGAAGCGGACCAGCGGCGCCGGTTGTCGCCGGGTCAGCAGCAGGCCTTCATCGGAAGGTTCGAGCAGGAGTTGTTCGGGAGCGTAACCGAAAATCTGGGTCGGTCGGGGCGAGCCGAACACACGGTCGAGCAAACCGGGGTTGCTCGCCTCATACGCGAGCAGGAGCCCGAGCAGGGGGACATCATGACCGAGAACACCGATGGCCGCGTAGCCGGAAACCGACGAAACGCCGAGAAGCTCGGAGCGCGTCAGGTGCAGGTGCTCGGCCAACTGGCGGCGGCGCCCGGAATCGTAGGTGGCATTGAGAACGAGCAGACGCAGCTTCAGCGGGGCGAAGTGGACGCGCCGCTCGGTGAGCAAGCGGATCAGCTCGTGCGCTGCGGTCTCGGGCAGGGCGATGACCAACTGGTCGTGGGCGTCATCGAGAGTGGCGAGCCGGTCGGCGAGGACGTTGATATCGGCAGCGGCCGCATGAATCGTCAGTTGCCAACCGAGTGCAGTAGCAATACCCGGTATGTGCACGCGCAGCCAGTCGGCAAACCACGGGGGGTTGCTGCTCGGCACGAAAAACAGGATCTTGGTGGCGTTGCGCCGGACCAGACCCCGGAACAAGCAAAACAGGTGATCGGGCGGCGGACCGGCGAGAAAGCCCTGGCGGAGATGCTCGGCGCCCGCGGGTTCTTCGGACGGGGGTGCCTCATCGGGCGGTGGGGCCGGGGCCAGGTAGTCGGCAAAGAAGCTCGACGGAATGGCCTCCCAGGCGTGGCCTTCGCGCCATCCTCTGGCCGTCAACCACGTGGAATACGCGGGAAAGCGGGACCTGGCTTCATGCAGCGCGGCCCAAGCCAACTTCGTTGTCATGCCGTCTCCTCGACCAGTACTTCGGTAAATCTACCACGGGAAAGTGGGGACGCATACCTTTTTTGGTCGGAAATCGTGGCGGACGCGCAGCTTTTCGCTACGCGATGAGCAGGTGGGCCTCGACCTGTTGCGTCTTGCCTTTGACGTGGCGGAACGGCAAGCGTTGCGTGGTGATGCCGGGGCCGGCGAGATCGACGGTGCGACCGGACAGCACCACCTGCGTGCCGGCGACGGTGTGTGCCAGCGTCGCCAGGCGGGCCGCAAGGTTGACCGAGTCGCCGATCACCGTGTAATCGAGGCGCACGTTGGCCGCTCCGAGAATGCCCGCGAGGACGGGACCCGAGTTTACGCCCATCGCCAACTCTGTCGTGGCCACGTGCTGCCGCCAGCGGGAGCGCATCGCCGTGATGACGGCGAGGGCGGTGTGGACAGCCGTCGTTGCGCCGCCCAATCGGTCGTGATCGAAGACGATCAGGATCTTGTCGCCGATCATTTTTTCGATCGTGCCGCCGAGGCGCGCTGTCGCCTCATGGGCGACGACCAGGTGCCGCTCGAGCAGAGCAAACAGGCGGGTGCGATCGTTGCCTTCGAGTTCGGTGTCGAAGCCGGCTATGCTGCTGAATACCACCGTGGCCTCGCGGATCTCGCCCTGTTCGGCGGCGCGTCGGCTGCTTTCGTCGGTGACCACCTGGCGCACCGAGTCAGAAACGAACCGGCCCAGCAGGCGTCCCTCCTGCAGGTCGTCGGCCATCGAGTTGAAGGTGCGGGCCAGTGAGCCGAACTCATCGGCGCGGTGATCGGCCACGCGCACATCGTACCGTTGCGCCGACACCGCGGCCACCGCGGCCCGCAACTCGGTGAGCGGGCTGAGAAACCAGGCTCCGCTGAGTGCGGCCGCCAGGAGCGCGAGCAGGACGGTGGCCCACAGACCGATGTTGGCGAGCCACTGCCAGCGCGCGATTGCGGTGAGTTCGGCCGCCATCGAGCGGCGACCGACGAGGACGAAGTCGTTGAGGTGCCGGGTGGGCAGCGCTGCGAGCACCGGTTGGTCGGTGGCGGTCAGGTCTTGGGCCTGGAAGGTGATGCCGGTATGCCGGGCCTTCTGCGCCAGATCGTACAGTTCGGTGTCCTCGCGGATGCCGCCCGGCAGACTGTCTTCGCTTGGCTGGCTCCAGGCGTACCACTGCAGGTCGTGGCGGGTCATCCGGTGCTTGCGCAACTCGTTGGCCAGGAAAGGCCGATCGACGATCACTTCCTTCCAGACCCATGTCAATACATAACGTGTCAATCGATCGATCTTGACTCCGGTCTGCGTGAAGAAGTAACGGTCGGCCCGATTGGTGAACTCGCTGATGCGGCCCGGATGATGCACGAGGTTGAGCACCGCCGGGCCACCGAGGGCCTGACGAATCGCCTCGAGCAGGAAGTCCATCTTGGCTTCGGCCGCGATTTTCCCGGCATCCATTTTGGTCGGCGTCCGGTGGCTTTCCGCGCGCGCCAGCATGGCCCGGCGCACGCCGCCGAAGACGCCGGCCAGCATTGACCCACCACTGATCGCCCGGCCGGCGCGGATCTCTTCGGGAAGGTCGCGGGCCTTGGTCCAGCAGTCGAGGAAATCCTGCGGCCCGACCACCGAAATGACGTTGAGCGAGGCCCGGGCGCCGGCGAGGAACTCGTTGCCGGCCGCGAGAACCGGGTCGATGGCCAGATCGATAACGACGTCGGAGGCGAGGCGTGGCAAGGTACCGGAGCCGATGCGGCCTGCCCCGGCCGCATAGCGCATCTCGTTGGGCACCGGTGCGGTTGTGACCGGGGTCACAGCGCCGCCGTGACCCTGACGCAGCGCCAGCGAACGCTGCTCTTCGGCGAGCAATCCGCCGGTTACCCAGGGTTCGCTGGTGAGCCGGCGCAACCGGTCGATGATGCCGGCCTGTTGAAAACGTGCGCCGTCATCGGTGCGCGACAGGCTCTGGTGCAGATCGGTCGCGGCACGGGCGCGCAGATCGCCGGCAAACTGCGCCAGGGCCCGACGGGTGAGAATGCGGGCGGCCATGATCGGCAACACGGCGGCCAGCAGCAGCGCCAACAACAACGACAGGCCAACGCCGATGCGTGGGCCGCGTTGCAATATAATGTGTTGCACGGTCAGCAGTACCGCCAGCGCCCCACCGGCGAGGGCCAGGATGACAACGCCGCTGTCGGTGCGGCGTTCATGCGGGTCACGTCCCTGGGGCCAGCGGTAGACGATGACGGCGGTGGTTGGTTGGGCGGCATTGGTGGGTCCGGTGAACGCCACGTAGTCGGACGCCGTCCAGTGTTCGGGGAGTCGCCGTTCCCCGGTGTGGGCGGCGCTGAGCGCAGCACGCAGCGCCGGGTGGGTCCGACACCAGCCGCCGAGGTGGGCGGTGGCCTGGGCGCGGCGTGGGACAAAGGCGGCGCCGACGGCGCGGCGATGCGGTGCCCGTGCCGTGGCCGCCAGCGGGTAATCGGCGCGCAGGTTGCCGGTGTCGGTGACCGCCAGCAGAACGCCGACAAACCGGCCGTCGCGGGCCCGCAACGGTTGCCAGAAGGCGGCCCGACTACCCTCGATACTGTGGAACATCTGGAGGGTGGCGGCATAGCGGGCGAACAGTTCATTGAGGAAGGCCCCCGAGATCGGCGCGGTCATGAGGCGGGCCAGGTCGGCGACGGCAGCGGCCGGCGGTGAGGCGGTGCGGCCCCCATAGCGGGCGTCCATGAAGGCGGCGAAAGCCAGGGCCGTCGGTGGGCGCAGTCCCAACCCGGCCGAGCGGAACAACAGCAGCGACGCGGACCCGACGAACGGGGGCACGACCAACGCGACGTCGTGGCGCGGCAGCAACCGGCCAATACGTAAATACGTGTGCAATACGAATCGCCGCTGCTCGTTTGCCGTGCCGGTTTGCAGTGCCGGCGTCACCTCGCCGGCGAAACCGGTCCACAACGTCTCGAGGGCGAGATCCGGGGTGACCAGGTGCCGCATCATCTCGAGGTCGTGCCGCGCTTGTTGGGCGAGTTGTACCAGGGTGGTCTCGCGTTCGATTTCGCGTTCCTCGCGGTGATCGTAGACGACCAGGGCCATGCCGCCGAGAATGACGGCAAGAACCAGGCCCAATGACACCGCACGCGAACTCATGGGTGCCTCCCCGGCGCTGCGATCAGTTCCCGACCCATGCCGCCTGCGACCGGCGCGAAGGTGTGGCCGGCGGCGAGATCGGCGACCGCGGCGGCCGCGACGATGCGCGTGTGACGCCCGAGCTTCGACTCGGCCTCGAGGTGCTCGGCCGTGTTCCGGGTGGCGCCCACCACCAGTTGTTCGAGCCGTTCGCCGGCGCGCAGCGTGCCGATGAGCAGCGGACCGATCGCCAGACCGATACCGATCTCGTAGGTGAACCGACCGGCGGCACGGCGCTCGGTCTGCAGTTCTTCGTGGAGCCGGCGCATGGCCAGGGCGCTGCCGATGGCCTGGCGCGCAGTGAATGCCGGGTCGTCGTCGACCATGAACACCGCGACGATCGCGTCGCCGATGAACTGATCGATGAGACCGCCCCAGGCGGCGACGGCGGCGCTCATCGTCTCGAGATGCCGATTGAGCATGGCCACGACGTCGCGCGGTGGATACGCCTCGGTGAGCGTGGTGAACTGGCGCAGATCCGATACGAGCACGATGCCTTCGCGTTCGGTGAGGGTTTGCTGCTCGACCTGGGCCGTGGCCAGCGTGGCCGTGAGCGTGCCCGAGACGAAGCGGGTCAGGCGTTCGCGCTCGTCGAGACCGCGAATCATCGCGTCGAACGCGCGGGTCAACTCGCCCAGTTCGTCCTGTCGCGGCACACCGACGCGGATGGTGAAATCGCCGCGCATCACCTGGCGCAGCGCGCTCTCGATCTGCAACAGCGGCGCGAGAAACCCGCGCGCCACCGTGGTGCCCAGCGCCATGACCAGGCCGCCCAACCCGATGACGAGCAGGGTGAGCGCCTGTTGTTCGTTGGCTTGTTTGCGATTGAGGGCGCTGACATCGACATGAATGCCGAGGGTTTGTCCGGGGGCGCGTTGGCAGGGCAGAGCGAAGACCAGGTGTTGCACCACATGCCGTTGCCCGGCCTCGCCCCCAACGACGTACAGTTGCCGGGATTGCGAGAATGCGGCATCGGTCAGTGCGGTCAGCAGGCGTTTGCCGGGATACGACCCCCAGAAGCCCGAGGCGGCCGCCGGGGCCAGGATCTGCACATCGGGCCCGGACCGCTCCACCAGGGCGATGTCGTTGACGAGCCGGTCACTGCCGCTCGTGCGCGCATCGCGCCACCGTTGCCGTTGCACGATTTCCCAAAGGTAACGGCGGTACGGTTGCTCGAGCGGGGCGCGCACGATGAACCAACCGACGATGTCACCGGCCTTGACCACCATCTCTTGAAAGGTGAAGACGTGGCGGCCGCTGAACTCGAAGAGGTTGCCCCGGCTGCGTCGCATGAGAAATACAGTGTGCAGCTCATGACCCTCCATGGTCTGCATGAAATCAGCAAACGCGCTGGTGGTGGGGTCGACGAAGATCTTCTTGCGCGCCATCCCCTCGGGATCCAGGTGGCGGGCGGCGGCCAGGATGTAGGGGGTCATCATCGCCGCGAAACTGCGATCGAGGCGGGCGCGGGTCAGTCCCGGACCGGACCCTTCGAGACCATAGCGGAAACTGTAGAAGTACGTTTCCTTCATGGCCAGGCCACGCCGCCAACACGCCGCGCGGAAGCGCCGCAGGATCGGCATGACCTCCTTGCGCTCGGCATTGGCGAGGCTCGCGATCCACCGTCGGTCTTTGAACCATTCGAGGCAGGCGTTGGCGTACTGGGCCGGCACCAGGCGTGAACTGTAGTCGATCTGCTCGAGGCGGGTCATCGCGGCACCGGCCGCTCCCTGCAGTTCGCGCAGGATCGAACTCTCGATCATGTGCGAGCCGGTGACGAACACGGCGGCCAGCGGCAGGGCGCCGATGAGCAGAAAGAACGAGGCGAACCACACGCGCAGTCCGTCGAAGGGCGAGGCGCGACCGAGCAGCCAGGTGTGGCCGACAAACAACAGCCAGAACGCGCCGACGCCCCAGGTGACCGCGGCAACCACGTGATCGCGCCAGGTCACGGGCAAGGGCGGGCGCGTGCCGATGAGCAATATTTCGTATGGCAGATTGCGGTGCACGAAATCGCGCCAGACCCAGCGATCGCCCATGGTCACCGTTTGCGCATGGGGGATGAGGCTCTCACGTGGGATCTGGGCACGGCGGACCTGGTCGAGAATCGCGCGCACGCCGGGGGACGGACGGTGGGACGCGGGCAAGAGGAACTGCGGCGGCGTACCGGTGCCGGCACCACTTTCGAGCGACACCAGTGCCGGGTAATCGTTCCCGGTACGACGCAACTCGTCGAGGGCGAAGGTGATCGGGCGCGCCTTCAGCTCGGCAGTGCCGGGGATGACCAGCAGGTAGCCGCCGAGCAAGCGGCCGCGGTGCACGATGCGATCCCACAGCACGAAGACGCGGCGTTCCGACATGAACGCCGGGGTGACGCGGCCCCGACGCTCACGGCCGACGAGTTCGAACGAATAGAACTGCGGCATGTAGCCGCCAAACATCGCGGCGGTCCGCCGGTTGAGCCGATCGATCTCCTCGGGGCGCAGCGGCGCGGGGGCCACATACCCGAAGTTGAAGGCGCGGCGCACCTGTCCACCCGCGCCTGCTGGGCGCTGCGCTTCACTGGCACGGGTTTGCGGGACCGTGTCGATGAAGCGGGCCAGGATATCGGCGACCAGGGTGCCGCGACTCTCGAGCCCAGGACCGGCGAGCAGACGGGCGCGCCGGTTGTCGCCCCGATAATCGGTGACGTACAGGCGGGTTCCCGTCGGACAATGACGACGGTCGAGTGCGGCCTCCATGGCCGCGGCGACGACCGTGCCATCGAGACGATCGGACTGGGCCTGGCGGTTGAGGTTGATCTGGATGCGCCGGCGAAACCGGCGCGCCATGCCATCGATCTGGCTCTCGTAGGTGAGATTGGCGCGAAACCAGTCGGTGCGGGCCCGGGCGCGCAGATCCCACAACCACTGCTGCCG
>CAZADH010000247.1:2748-9414 GCA_964483805.1 uncultured bacterium | reverse complement strand
GTTCTACCGCGAACGGGGCCGATCGCACCACGAAACCCGACCCTGAGAGTGGATCGGTGCAACGGGCCACGAGGCGCAGCGGGCCGGTCGGCACGCCCGTGAGCATGAAGGCGCCGGCGGCATCGCAGGTCGTGCGCAGGTCGGGGCGGGATTCGACCCAGACGGCAATGGGGATGGAGCCTGCGAGTCCGCTCGCGAGGGCGCCGTGGGGCCGAGCCTCGGTGCCCGGCGCCGCCGAGTTGCCTCGCGCGGCGCCGGCGCAGCCGGGTCGGAGAGCAAGCGCCACAGGTGTGACTATACGGCCGACGATCGTGCTGTCGGTCATGGCGGGTGGGCCGTTTCCGGCCACGCCAGTGCCGCCAACACCACCGCCACCGCCCCCGCCGCCACAGCCCGCAAGGAGCCATGTAAGCATCAGGGCGGTCAGCAACGATCCGACCATGAAGCGACGGGCGCTATGCATCCTATCTAAACCATCGGCATCGTGACTGAAAAAGTTGAGTGTGCGAGCAAAGTAGTCAAGTCGACGATCGTCGGCGGGGCGGCTTGGTGATGGCGCAACCCCGGTGACGGTGCGCCCCGGCACAGAGAGACCGGGCCGGTTTGCGTGTCCGGTTGGCGTTTGAGTCTTGTCGGGGCCGGTGATAAGATGGCGTCGCCGCGGTTTTGCGGCTCAGATCGCGAATTCCATCACCTGTTTTCGAGGAGATGTCTGCCCATGTTCAGAAACCGCTCGCTGTGGCTCGTTGTTGCTCTCGCTGCTTGTCTTCTGGGGTCGTTGGTCGGTTGTGCGCGTAACGACGATGCGCCCGGCGTCGGTCCCATGCCGGTGGCCCCCACTGCGACCGCGAGTGACGGTCGGGCGACGCTCCGATTGGCGTTTGCGGTGACGCCGAACGACGAGGGCACAGTAACCCCGGCGTTGCGCGCGACGACGAAAGGCGCGTCGGTGACGATTCAGTTGCTCTCGTTTCATCCCGGCGATGCGACAACTCCGATCACCTATCAATCGGTGAACGCGATCGCCGACGCCAACAACCGCGTTTCCGTCTCGGTCGATCTGCCGGCGTTGCCGACGGTGGCGAAGGTCAGCATCAACGGCGGCAGCATCGGCTCGTACACGGCGTTTCGCGGCGGCATCGATCTGGTCGCCAACACGGGCAGCACTCTCGTGGTTCACCCGGCCGGCTCGGGGTTGCGCGGCGATCTCGTGGCCCAGGCCATGGAACACATCATGATGACGCCGACGCGTCGCGCGTTGGCCGGGGTCGATCTGGCCGCCAAAGCGACCGCGGCCATCGCCCAGGTCGATCGGACCATGCCGGTGGCGACGGTCTATGCGAACCTGCTCGAGGCCACCCAGCGGCTCGTGGCCGCGGCGCGCGGCCGGGGAGCGGTGTCGGGGCGTGTAAATACAGTGTCAAGCAGTGGCTCGCAGCGCGGCGCGGTGCGTGGCGCGGTGGCGGCGGGGGCCAAGGTGTACGTCGAAAACCATCCCGACCTGGCGACGACCACGGCCGCCGACGGCAGTTTCACGCTGGCGAACATTCCGGCCGGAGTGCAGAACATCATCGTCGACGACGACAAGGGCACGGTGGCCGGGCACTTCAAGGGGCGTTCGCCCGCAGTGTCGGTGGCCGCCGAGACCACGGCGCCGATCGCCGATCTCAATGCCAATGCGGCGCCGAATCAGATCGACGGCTACGTCTATCTCGACACGTCAATGTCGAGCCAGCAGAACACGCAGATTCCGGTCGAGGGCGTGCGAGTCACGGTGTGGGGGCAGGTGTCGACGACCGACGCCAACGGTCATTACACGGTGTTCAACATGCCGCAGGG
This sequence comes from uncultured bacterium, assembly GCA_964483805.1. Classification (GTDB taxonomy): domain Bacteria; phylum Muiribacteriota; class Ozemobacteria; order Ozemobacterales; family Ozemobacteraceae; genus CAZADH01. The sequence continues at coordinate 7,575 of CAZADH010000247.1, read as the reverse complement.
CACCTGGGACGTGCAATACGAGAAGGTTGGTTTCGAGACGCGCGTTGATCCGGTCTCGTTCGGGGTCGGGCAGGGGACGACGCACTCGATCACCTTCAAGTCGCTCGACAAGTTCCCGCCGATCGTTTCGGGGTTGGCAGCGGTCAATGTGAATGCTTACGGGGCGCGCATCGATTTTGCCACGAACGAGCCGGCGGTCTGCCGCATCGATTACGGCCCGACGACGGCCTACGGCACCCGCACCGATCTCGAGTACACCGCGGTGCGCGATCATCAGATCCAGTTGTCGTTCACGGGCGAGGCCGGTGCGACCTGGCATTATCGCATCACCGCACGCGACGTTTTCGGCAACGAGGTGACGACGCCCGATGTCACCGTGCGCGCTGTCGAGAACGGCGATACGACGCCGCCGGTGGTGTCGGGGGTGCAGTCGACGCCGCAGAACTGGGGTGCGCAGATCCGCTTCAACACCGATGAGAACGCGGTCGCCCGCATCGAGTTCGGGCTCGACGAGCAGTACGCGTATCACAACGAGTTTTCGTATGGGTTGACCCGCGAACACACCATCGACGTGAGCTTCCAGAGCATTTCCGGGTTTGCGCCTGGCGCCACGGTCAAGTATCGCATCGCGGTGCGTGACGCATCGAACAACACGACGACGACCTCGGGTTACACGGTGGCGACCATCGACAACGTTGCGCCGCAACTGGTGTCGGGTGGCCTGGTGCTGGCCCAGAACGTGACGGCAACTTCGGCGACGATCGTGTGGCAGACCGACGAGCCCTCGAGCAGCGAGGTCGACTACGGCCGTGATTACGGGTTTGCCAGTCGCACCGCCGATGTGGCGACGCGGACGACGAACCACGTTGTATTGCTCACTGGCTTGAGCCCGTATACCTATTACTATGTGCGGGCCGTGTCGAAAGACTCGGCCAACAACGGCGGCGAATGGCAGATCGGTTTCCAGACCCTGGCGCAATCGGTGGCGCCGCCGGTGGTGACCGGACCCGCCCGCACGAACAATGCGCAGCCGACCTGGACCTGGAGCGGCGGCAGCGGGGTGACCACCTTCCGGTGGCGTCTCGACGACCCCGATCTTTCGTACGCCGGTGCCGGCAATAGCACCACATTTACGCCGAATGAGGCGCTGCCCGAGGGTCCGCATACGTTGTATGTGCAGGCACAGTCGTCGGCCGCCGATGGCAACTGGTCGACCACGGCCGCCTTCACGGTGCTCGTCGATCTGCCGGCGTTGGCGCCGGTGGTGACCGGAGCGACCTATTCGAGCACCCTGCGCCCGACCTGGAGCTGGCTATCGGGTGGGGCGGGCAGTGGCACCTATCGCGTCCTTCTCGACAATGCCGATCTGTCGGGGGTGACGACGACGCAAACCGAACGCAGTTTCACCCCGGGCACCAATCTGACAGATGGTCAACATACGTTGTATGTGCAGGAACAAGACGGTTACCCGCAGTGGAGTCCGAGCGGCAGCTTCGTTATCGAGGTCGGCATGCGCTTCGATCTGTTTGCGGGCCAGATCGGCCTTGCCGGTACCACGAACGGGGCAAGCGCGACGGCCCAGTTCAATAACCCCGCGGCACTTGCGATGGATTCCGGTGGCAATCTGTACGTTGCAGAGAAACATGAAGTGCGTAAGATCACGGCGGCCGGTGCGGTTTCCCGTCTTGCCGGTGGTGGTCTCACCCCCGGCAGCGACGACCTTCAGGGCGCGGCGGCAAGATTCAACAACCCGATGGGTCTTGCCATCGACGGTTCAGGCATTGTGTATGTGGCCGATTGCGACAACCACACGATTCGCAAGATCGATGCGAGCGGCAACGTCACGACCTTTGCGGGAGCCGCTGGCGTATCGGGGTCTGACGACAATCCCACCGCGGGGCAGGCGACCAATGCCCGGTTTGCCAACCCGCAGGGATTGGCCTTTGATGGCGCCGGCAACCTTTATGTGGCCGACACCGGCAACCACACGATTCGCAAGATCACGGCTGGCGGTGTGGTCACGACGGTTGTGGGCATGGCTGGTGAGAGTGGCAGCGCTGGCGGTAGCGGCACGGATGCACGGCTGTACGCACCGACCGATCTGGCATTTTCCGGTACCGATCTCTATATCGTCGATTCTGGCAACGCGATGATTCGTAAATACAGCAGCGACACGAATGTTGCAATCGCGGCCGGGTTCCCGGCGGGATCGCAGAACAGTCCGGGTTACCAGGACGGCACCGGCACGGCGGCGCGGTTCTCGTCACCGCGCCGGATCTGCCGCGCGGGCGACGGGTCGCTGATCATCGCCGACACGGGCAACCACGTGATTCGGCGGTTGACGACGGCGGGGGTGGTGACGACGGTGGCCGGGTTGGCCGGGGATGCAAACTCCGTCGATGGCGTGCGCAGTCAGGCGCGGTTCAGTGCGCCGAACGGCGTCGCCGTCGATGCGGCCGGCAACATCTACGTCAGTGAAGAGAACAGCCACGTCATCCGCACCGGCAACTACAACCGCTGAGACGAGCATGGGCGAGAAGGCAACAGTATAAACACAATGTATGCGTTGGTGGCGTTGGCGGCGGTGGTGGGCCTGGCCCTGGTCGGGTCGCCGCTGGCCGCGCAGCCGCCGGCGATCGTCAACGGCACGCCCCGTGAGGGGCCGCGGGCGCGGGCGGTGGCGGTCGCCGAGTCGACCGATCTGCGCGACGGGCGGGTGGCGGTGCTCGAGTCGCTCGACCTCTACAACGACGATCTGCGGCGGCCGCTGCTGATTCTCGGGGTGTTTGCCGACACCTGGTTGGGGCACCGGCGCGAGGCGAGTGGTGAGTCCTGGTTGCCCGCGGCCGAGCGGCGGGCGATTCCGCCGGGCGGGTGCGAACGCATCGTGTCACGGCAGCGCATCGTCGCGGGTCGTCCCGGCAAGTGTTGGTATGTGCGGTGGTTGTGCTTCAAGGTGGCCACCGATCAGGGCGATTTCTATTCGAACTTCACGTCGTCACCGGTGCGCATGCCCGGAGCGCTCGACGACGAGCGGGCCGCCAGCGAGCTGGCCCCGCAGGCGTATCCCGACGATCTGTCTCCGCTGTCCCGTGCGTCTTCACCGGCCACCGTCGATCGTCCGGTCTCGCCGGGGCGGCCGTAGCGAAACACCCGAGGTGCTCAGATATGCATAATGTCAATACACACACCCAACCCCACGGTGCTTCGCCGTGTTGCCGGCGGCGGGGCAACATCGCCTCGATCGCAATCGCTCTGGCGATCGTGGGCGCGATCGTCATCGGGGTGGCGAGCTACTTCATGTACCGCATCGGCCATGCGCGCGTGTCGGGACCGGTGCCGCCACCTTTGCCGCCGCCGACCGTGCATGTCGCCGGTGGTGCTTCGTCGACCTTGCCGGTCAAACCGCCGGTGGCGGTGCCCGCGCACGGCTCGGGGGTGGCCTCGGGGTCGGTGGGTTCGCCCGATGTTGGCTCGGCGACGGGTTCAGACGAGGGATCCGACGAAGGGTCGGATGAAGACGGATCGGATGATGTGCCGCCGCCTGCGGGCGAGATCGTGCCGCGGCCGGTGGCGGGCGGGGCGACGATCAAGGTGGCGTCGTGGAACCTGCGCAACCTGGGCGCGCGCACGCCGGTCGACAAGCGGGCGAAGGTGCTGTGCGAGTTCGATATCATCGGCGTGCAGGAGGTCGACGACATCGTGGGGTTGCGCAACCTCACCAATGAGATGGTTCGCCAATCGAATCTGCCCTGGCGGTATGTCGACGCGGGGCGCGAGGTGGGCCGTGGCCAGGCTTCCGAACTGTATGGGATGATCTATCGGGCCGACAAGGTCGAGTTTTTGGCCTCGAGAACACGCGGTATTTACGCTGACCCGGGCGATCTGTTTTCGCGCGAGCCGTTCTATGCCACGTTCAAGGCCGGCAACTTCGACTTCACCATCGTCACCGTGCACGTGACCTGGGGCAAGACCGGCAAGGAGGCCCGCCTGCTCGAGGTCGAGCAGATGGCGGCGGTGGTCAAGGCGGTGCAACAGCTCGACCTGCGCGAACGCGACATTCTCTTGATGGGCGATTTCAACATCGATGGGCCCGACAAGCCGGCCTGGAGTTCGCTGCGCGGGTTGGGTTTCGTGCCGTTGCTCAAGAATGTGAAGACGACGTTGTCGGGGTCGCGGGGCAAAGAGTTTGCCAACTTCTACGACAACATCTGGGCCGATGCCAAGGCGACGCGCGAGTTCACCGGGCGGTCGAACGTGAAGCTCTATCACCGCGAGCTGTTTGGCGGCGACTCGGAACCGCAGATCACCGCGCGCAAGACGGTATCAGACCACGTACCGGTATGGGCCGAGTTCGCGATCTCGGGACCCGACGACGATTGAGGATGAGGGCGTGACCAGCGGCCGCATCCGGGTGCGGCCCCACGAGGCGACCGAGGTGGGGTCCCTTGCGACTTCGCCATCGGGGCTGCAAGGGCCCACTGCGCGCATCGTGCGCGGGCGGGTGCTGCCGCGCCGCGTGCTGCTCTGACCGCAGACCCGGGTAGATGCGATTGAGCTGCAATACATGAGCAATAATGCGTCGCCGGGGGCGCCGATCGCGACCAACCTGGTGCTGAGGCGGGTCGCCTGGATGGGATTGCTGTTGATCCCCGTGCTGTTGGCGCTCGCCCTGGTGTGGGGCGTCATGGCCAACTGGCGCGAGAGAACGCTGGCTGCGGCGCGCGAGGATCTTCCGGTCGCGGCCGAACGCATGGTGTTCGCCGGTCACCCGCGCACGGTGTTGCAGTCGGCATTTCGCCGGCAGTATCCGCATGGGTGTCCGAC
>CAZADH010000247.1:0-2738 GCA_964483805.1 uncultured bacterium | reverse complement strand
TCCGACGTGGGATCGTCCTCAGAGCGTGCCGCATCTGCTTGCCAGCATGCAGAGAATCGTTGGCGTGCCGTGCCTCCTTCATCTCTATAATGCACAGGGACGCCTGTTTTATCCCCCCGACGGGGTTCCCGATCGCCGTGAACGGGAGCGGCTTTGGCATGCGTATACGAACTTTCGGCGCACCACCCCGGCCACCCCGGAAAACTGGCGTCTCGAGCGCGAAGCGCGGTCGTGGTTGCTGCGCAACTACGGTGAGGCCTCATTCATCAGCATCCCATTTTCGCGGCTGTGGGAGTGGGTGGTGCGCAAGCCGGACGGCGGGGTGAACTGGATCGCCGTGATTCACATCGGCGATTACGCCAATCGGGAGCAGTTTACGGCGGCCTGGGTCGAGGTCGATCCGAGTACTATTCCGGTGGCGCGATTGGCGTCGGAAGCGTTGGGAGGCATGTCGCCCGATCTGGTGGATGCGGCTGCCGTCATCATGCCGGGGACGACCACGGTCTGGCTTCGTGGTGATATTGCCGGCGATTGTGAGAGGGCGGCGGGGGGACGTGCGATCCCGGGCGGCGCGGAGTCGCAGCCCTGGTCTGCGAGCGTGACATGGTCGTGGTCGAACCCGCCGATCGGTCGCGCCGTGGTGGTCGGGGAGGTTATGAACTATGCCGCCGACCTCACGGGCGTTCCCGGTGTCAGGGTTGTCGCGCAACGGCGTCTGCCGTGGTTGGTGGCGGCGTCCAACAAAACAATACAATGTATGCTCTTGTTGATTCTCGCCGGTGCCGGCATGGTCGTGTGGCGACTGACCTCGGTGTTGGTCGGGGTGCGCCGGGTGCGGGCGGGGGTGGGCGTGCAGTTGTTCGCGGCGTTTGCCTGTTGCGCGGTGCTGCCGTTGCTGGGGCTGGTGTATGTGGCGGCGCTTCGTCTCATCGATATCGAACGCACCGAGTCCGAGCGCTGGCTCGAGCGGATGCGTACCGAGGCATCCCTCGTCGATCGTGGTTTCCGCGATTCGCTCGAAGCCCGACAGCATTCGACCGAGTTGCTGGCTCGCGACCTCTGCCGCCTCGACCGGGCAGGGATCACCAAACAGGTGGCGGCGTCGTTGCCGGCCGATCTGGACGACGCCGAGATCCTGTGTTTCGTCGATCGTCGGGGCGAAGCGACGGTGTTGCGATCGGCCGGCAAGCGCGAAGCCCCGGGGCGGCGCGGGGCGATTCCGCAGATGGATCAGATCGGCAAGGTGTTGGCGCAGATGTTTGACCAGCTTCGCAGCGAGCGCGGCGAGAAGCAGGCGAAAGATGGCGGGGGAAAGCCGGAGATCACGATCGTCGACCTCGTTGGCGAAGACAGTGTGATCTTCGAATTGTTGCGCAGCTTCGGGCGACTGAACACCTTTCGGTTGCACAGTGGCCAACGTTTTCTCGCGTTCAATCACGTGGTCGAGTCGACCGCCGGTCGTCTGATGGGCAACCTCATTGTCTTGCTCGATGCGGTACGACTCGCCGATTTATACATGCGGCCACTGGTGAAGAACTCGACCGATCAGATGGTGTTGTTGGCGTCGGGGACCCTTCCGGATCGGCCCGTTCTCGTCGGATTCTCGATCGGTCTGGCGGTGCAACCGCTTGTCTTTCGCCAGTCCGGCTTGACCGAGGCCATGGATCGTTCGGCGGCGGCCGGCGTTGCCGAACAACTGCGGCTCACGGTGGCCGGCCACGAGTTTCTGGTCCTGACGCATCCGGTGAGCCATCTGGGCACCGTGCGCCTGGGCATGGCCGTGCCGACGGCGCTGATTCACACGGCGGGCAGGCGTCTGCAACTGCGTCTGGGGGTACTGCTGGTCCTCGCGGTGTTGCTCGTGTGGGGTGGCGCCGTGGCGATCCGCGCGCTGCTGGTGGTGCCGATCACTCACCTGGAAGAAGGGGCGCGTGCCATTGGCGCCGGGCAGTTCTCGGTGCGCTTGCCGATTCTGGCCCGCGACGAGCTTGGCGACCTGTCGGCCGCGTTCAACGACATGGCCGCTTGTCTGCAGGAGCGGGAGCGGTTGCGGCGCTTCATTTCGACGGCGGCGTTCGCGGCCATCCGCTCGGGCGATGTCGATGCCGCCGGTGGCCGACGGGTGACCGTCGCGCTTCTGGCTGCCGACATTCGCGGGTTTACCACGCTGTCGGAGGCGGCGGCGCCCGAACAGGTGGTGGCTGCCCTCAATGAGTATTTCTCGCGTATGGACAGTGTAATTACTGAACATGGCGGCACGGTCATGAAATTGGTCGGTGACGCCATTCTGGCGATGTTCGAAGGGCGTGAGGGCGAGGAACACCCGGTGTCGCGCGCGGTACAGGCGGGCCTGGCCATGCGGGGGGCCTTGCAGCTCCTGAATGCGGCAAGTCGACGGGCCGGTGGAATGGTGCTCGAAAACGGGGTCGGTGTGCATTTTGGCGAGGTCGTGGTCGGCAAGGTCGGTTCGCGGCATGGGCGGGTCGATTACTCGATGTTGGGGGCGGCCGTGAGCGAGGTTCAGGCACTCGAGGCCGCGAGCAAACTCGGGCGGTTTTCGCGGGTGATCCTCTCGGCGGCCGCGCGCGACTGGTGTGGTGATCGGCTCACCGTGGTACCGGTGCTCGAGGTTCCCGATGCCTTCGAGGTGCAGGAATGACGACGGCCATCCATGGCGCGAAACATCCACCGCTCGCAGCCGATGCGGGGGCGTCGTCAGGCAACCCGCGGCATTCACG
>CAZADH010000246.1:6329-9447 GCA_964483805.1 uncultured bacterium | reverse complement strand
AAAGGCATAGCAGACCGCGAGCACGATCGACACTCCCCATGCGTCGCTCTCGAGGAACCGCCCCTTGTTTTGCGACATCCAGTAATACGCATCCATCGGCGTGCACAACGTGGGTGCCGCCGAGGCCCCGACCACGGCCGCCCCCGGATTCGCCGCAAACCATGCCGCGAAGCGGCGCAATGCATCGGCCCCGATCGTCGCGTCGGCATCGGTGTTGACCACGATCTCGCCTCGCAGCGTTGGTAACACGTGGTTGACCTGACGGATCTTGCCTCCCTGCGGGCAACACACCAGGCGAAAGGGCCGATCGGCCGGAAGATTCTCCTGCAACCACTCGACGCTACCATCGGTCGAACCGCCATCGGCGAACACGATTTCGAGATGGGTGTCGGGATAGTCGAGAGCCATCAAGTTGGCAAGGCGCCCCGGCAGGTTGGCGCGCTCGTTATAACACGGTACTATTACCGAAATCACCGGCAACGTCTCGGTGGCCGGGGGAAGCGGCCGCCGCCGCATCAATCCGGCCAAGCGGGCAACGAGAAAATAACCGAAGCAGGTCCACGCGATCAGCAAGGTGATCAATGCCATCAACAGCGTCAACAGCCACATGTCGGTTTATCAACTCCTGTCATCGACTCGCCAGGGCCCTGCAAATCCCAGCCCATGATACCCCACAAACCGGCCGCCTGTCTCACCCTCCCCCGCCCGACGACGGCCGCACGTCAGCGATCCGGCGGCTCAGTGCGGCAACGGAGCGACCGCCCCACGCCGTCGCCACCAGGCCACGAGAAAACCCAGGACCACCAAGGCGAGGGTCCCGCCGCTGATCCGCACCGCCATCGCCAGAACCGGATCGACGTAGCGAAACACCACCCGGTGTTCGCCCTGAGGGACCAGCACCCCGCGAAAGACGACATTGGTCTGGAACACGGGAACCTCAGCCCCATCGACATAAGCGTGCCACAGCGGTCGAAAGGCATCGGTAAGCACAAGGAACGTCGGCCCCGCCGCGGCATTGACCTCGACAACCACCTCCGGCCCCGCCCGCTTGACCAGACGCGCCTCGGCAGGTTTGAGTACCCCGGCCGGCAGGGGCGGGAAACCCACGGCGACCGCCATGCTCGCCGGCTCGAACAGGTTCAACGCCATCCCCGATTCGATGCACTCCAACGCGGTCATGGCCGAATCGACGCCGATGACTTCGGGCACCGTGTAGGCCCGCGGTTGCGTCCCCTCGACCCGATACGCCCAGATCGGTTCGTCGTGCGAGAAGGTTGCCAATCCCGGTCCCGGCAGGGGTTCGTCGGCGATCACGTACTCCACCGAGGCCAGCCGCCACAAGGCCGGGGGCACTTCGCTCGATGTCTTGTTGCGCAACACCCAGGTCGAGAACCGGAACGGGATCCGGGCCCCCAGGCCATCGCAAAAACGGTAGAGTTCCGGAGGCAGGGGCATCGCCAGACAGCCCCCGCACTCCTCGAGCCCATCGACGATGGCCGTGTTCAACCCGACCGACTGGCGAACGCCACGGGCGGTCGGTGGGACTCTGGCAAACCTGTTCCACGCCGAGACGTTGACCACCCTGCTCCCCGCGGGCATGTTCAAGGTCACGGGCGCACGCGCGAGAAAGTCCTCCGGAGCCGCCGCCGGCTTGGCCGGCACCCCGAAGATCAACAGGTCGGCGCCACATACACACAACAGCAATACATGCGCCAGCGCTCGCGACACCCAACCCCGACGACACGCCTCGACGACCCAAACGCCGACCGAGATGAAGAACCAGGCCGGCAACAGAACGCAGCGAAAGAACGGGATCTCACGAGACTCCCCGTGGTAGACCTCCGCGGCCCCGCCGAACCCCGCAAGATCACCCCGGAACCACCACACCGTGCCGGCGATTCCCAAAACGATGACGAACCACCAGACCCGACGGGGCCAGGTCACGCCTTCCCGCTCGCCGGTCGCGATGCTGGCCAACCATGCGTCGAGCCCGACGGCAAACAAGAACGACAGCGCGAAGCTGGCCAGAAAACTGAAGCGGTAGATGTGGTGAAACACGCCCCAGACCGGCAGATACTCGCACAGGCGCGCAAAACTGCAGCGCGGGCTGGGCCAGTCAGAAGCCACGAACAGCAGCCCCAGCACCAGCAAACCGAGAAAGAACGTCGCCGCCGGCACCCGCGCGCGTGTCGCCTGCCGACAGGCAAAAGGAACGAAGAGCAGCGGCACGATCCCGATGTAAACCAGCCATTCCCAGGAGTGAGAGAAACGCGAACCGCCGCCGACGTGTGCCTGGTCGGCCCCGATGGCCTGGGGCGCGAAGAGCATGACCGCGGCCTCGAGCGGATTGATCAACAAGTGCGTCGACGACAACGCCGTCCGCCGCATGGCTCCGCCATTCTCGGCAAGAAACGGCAACCAGTGAAGCGCGGCAATCCCCAGCACAACCAGCGAGGCCACGATCCAGCCGGCGCCGAAGCCGGCCCAGGCCCGACGATCCGCACCATCCTGGCGCATCCGCCATACTCCGTATGCACACGCGACCGGCCAGAGATAGGCCGGCATCTGTGGGTGCCCGACGAGTCCAAGATTCGCTCCGACCAGACCCAGCGCGAGGTAGCTCCCCAGCGTCGCCCTTCGCACCGCCCGTTCGGCCAGATAGAACAAGAGTGGTGTCGTCAACACTGTAAACACAAGATGAATATGAAGGTAGCGCCGCGTCACCGAGGCACTGAACACGAACGTGACCGCCCCGATGAGCGACGACTCGCGCGACACCCCGTGGCGCCGCAGGAACCGATACATGAAGACCAGGCCGAGAGCGAAATGGAACATCCAGGCAACCACGGATACCACAAGCACTCGGGAAAATGCAGAAAATCGGTCGATCCGGCGGCGCGCGCGTACGAGTATCCGAAGATCAGGGCGTTGGTCCACTGGAACTGCTCGAACGGCGCCCCCCCGCGAAACAGATCGACGAATTTCGGCAACGTCCCGATGACCAGGTCGCTATACAGGCACGATGCGCCCCGCCAGATCTCGGGCGAAAAGTAACCCGCAAACAAAAGGCCGACCAGCGCCCACATGAGCAGGCTGGTCGCCCGCCCACCCCTTTCTT
>CAZADH010000246.1:0-6319 GCA_964483805.1 uncultured bacterium | reverse complement strand
CACGCCGACGTCCCCGCGGTCTCGAGCCGGGTTTCGGTCATGGCGTGTCCGCCAATAGCGCCGGCGCCGTCCCGATCGTGCGCAACCATTGCTCCGGATTCGGCCACGGCCCCATGGAGGCACTCCCGCCAGCCGTCACGGGAACGACGCGCCCCAGATCCGCGTCGAACCGTAACAGGTACTTAGGACGGTAATAATCGGTGAGATGACGGAAGAAACCATCGAGACAGTACACGAGATGAACCGTGTCGTTGAGCCTGGTCGGCGGCGGCGGGGTCAGCATGCATATCGACAAGTCCGGTTCGCGCGCATGTTCGCGCACGAAACTGCGCACCGCGTCGAAATAACTGCGCACGTCGGCAGTCACCCGCGAAATCATCGACAACCCATTGAAGCTCTGCCATCCATGCAGAACGGCCAGCAAAAGTACCCCGCAGAGGGTGGCCCGTCGCCATCCCATTCCCGCCAGTGAATCCCAGGCCCCGGTTCCCAGAACCGCCATGAAAAGGAGCATCGCGCAGGCATTGAAGAAATACATGTAGCGGCTGCTTTCCATGATCGGGCCCAGACCATAGGTGCTCACACGCCCCGCCGTCACGGTCAAGACGCTCAGAACGCCCATGACGAGGAACAACCCGATCCACCAACCCCGGTCCGGCCACGCCGAATCGCCGTAGATTCGACCCAATCGGAGAAACCCTCCGAAGACGGCCACCACGGCAAGACTGTTGACCAGACCCGAGAAACCGCCCGAAAACCCATCGAGCAGACGCACATGCAAAATCGAGCGACTCGCCAGGCAACCGACGCTCGCCGGCATGAAGATCTTCTGCACGTAGTTCACCCAGATCGGCACCTGAACCAGGCACACCGTGCCCAGATGCTGGGTCTCAGGCAAGGTCTGCGCCGCAACGACCGCTGAACCCCGCTCCGGGGTAACCCACTGCAGCACCACCAGACCGTGTCCCACAAACAGTACTACATAAAATGCCGCCAGTGCCGACAGGCGCACGGCGATCGGTCGGAAACGGGTCGTCTCACCGTGCACGACATGACTGTAGGCCAGGCCGAATGCGGCGAGAACCAGGGCGAACACGGCGCCATTTTCGGTGAGAAACACCGACAGACCCAGGGCCAACAGGATGGGTCCACCCCGCAGCTCGCGGCCGGGGCCACGGGCCAGTTGTTCGCGCAACTCGACCAACGCCGCCAGGATCAACGCGGTTTGCACCACGTAATAGTAACTGGTCAACCAGGCCACACAATCGAAGTTGCCGACCATGAGCGAATACAGCAGGGCGAAGCCATAGGCGAGTGGCCCCCCCTGAAACGTCAACATGAGACGCAACAGCAACCACACTACCACCATGTGCGAGATGAATCCGAGGCAGTGGTAGAGAAAATACTCGGGACCGAACAACAGCCGCTGGATGCCGAGGATCAGCCCACCCAGCGGACGAAAGATCCAGACGAAGCCCGTCCGCAGACTCATGTCGGCGAAATACGGCAACTGCAACCACCCCAAACCATGGGTCAGATGAAAGAGTTGCCAGTCGTCGTTGCGAAACACGTGCCCGAACATGGGCAGAAACACAGCCAGGTTGACCAGGACGATCCCGGCAAAGAACCACCGGTTCACCCCCGGGAAACGGCAGGCGGACCCCGCGGCCGCTTCGGTTGCGGCCGGCACCCCTGCCACACCCTCCGCTCCGGCACGAGGCAGGTCGGCCATCATGGCTGGCGTCGCCCGGCCCGCCGCCGCTCCGACCAGTGCTCGCGCCACGCCCGCAGCGACACTTCGACCAGCCGCGCCAGAATCCGCCCGGCCACTCGTATCGCGTGTGCATACATTGTCAACGAAGAGCGCCGGTGTTGCAGCGAAATGACCCCACCAAACCCGGTGTCTATACGGGTTAGCGCTGCCCACAAACGGCGCGGCTGCAGATAGAAACCAAGATTGGCCAGCATCGTGTCGAGGATGAGCCGAAAACGGCCGGTCCCCTGCGGCACATACGGCAGATCGTTGCCGAACAGGTAGTATTGCACGCTGAAATTGCGCCAGGCGGGGGCAACGTGCAGCCGGTTCTCTCGCAGGGCCATGGCATGCAACTCGGTGCCGGGATACGGCGTCGCCGTGTTGAAACGGGCCGACGTGATCGGTAACCGGCAGGCCAGAGCAAACGAGTCGCGCCGGTCCTGCGCGGTTTCTCCGGGAATGCCGAAGATGAACGTGGTCTGCACTGCCAACCCGGCGCGGTTCGCGTTCTCGATGCCCGCCACCACCTCGGCCACCCGTTCGCACTTGCGCAAGGTCGTCATCAGCCTTTCCGAGGCAGTCTCCGTCCCGGTGCCAACGGCCACAAAGTTCGCTCGCTTCATCGCCGCCACCACCTCGGGGGTCAGGTCGACTCCGCGGGCCTGTGCGGCAAACTGCGCCCGTTGGTGGTAACCGCGAGCCATGAAACCATCGATCAACCGGAAGAATCTAGCCCGATCGACCACGAAGTTGTCGTCCATGAACTGGATCAACCGCTGCCCGTATCGCCCGATCAGATCGCCCACTGCACGAAACACGGTCTCGTCAGGGAATACACGGTATTGACGACCGATGACGATCCGGTTCGAGCAAAAAATGCAGGGGAATGGGCACCCACGCGACGTCACGATCATTCCGAAATCGTTGTAACAGGCCTGGTGCTCTGCAAACAACTCGTAGGGAAAAGGCGGCAGTGTCGCCAGATCCGGACACGGTCGCTGCTCTGCGTGGTGACATCGTCCATCGCCGGTTCGCCACGACGTCCCGGCGACACCGACGAGAGCCTCGCCCCGCATCGATTTCTGCAGCAACTCGACGAGCGTGTCCTCACCCTCATGGCGCACCACGACGTCGATGCAACCCGTCTCCAGCGCCTCGTCCGGCCTGGCCGTCGGGTGTGGCCCACCAATGAACACGGGCAAGTCGGGAGCGATGTCCTTGATCTGCCTTGCCAGCTCGTAGGCCCGCCCGCTTGCCAATGTCACCGACGACAGACCCACCCACCGCACCACGCTCGGCGGCTTCAACCAGCGCTCCAGCGTCGCCCGTTCGACCGGGGCGACGGCTTCGTCGAGAATCTGCACCGGCAAACCGCAGCGTTGCTGCACCGTCGCCGCCAGGTAGCCAAGGCCCACCGGCATCGACGAATACAACAAGGCCGATAACGCCGGATCCTGGGCGCGGGCATCCAGAGCAGGATTGATCAACAGCAACATTGGCCCCGACATCAGCAGTTGATGCGCTCCTTCTCGACCACCAGCGGTCGCCGGGCCACCTTCATGAATACCGTGCCCACGTACTCCCCGAGAATGCCGGTCACGAACATCTGCACCGAGGCCATCGAAAACAACCCGATGACCAGCGGCGCAATACCCACCGGGAACTCGCGCCAGCGCACGAGTTTGTAGGCGAAGTAAACGACGGCGACCACCATGCTCAGCAGCGACATCACGAACCCCATGAGCGTGGTCAGGCGCAACGGTACCAACGAAAAATTCGTGATGCCGAGCATCGCGGTGTCATACAATGTATATAAGTTGTTCTTCGTCGAGCCAGAGCGCCGCCGCGGCTGCGCATACAACACCTCGGCGCGGGGGAAACCGACCTCGCACACCAATCCACGAAAATACGGGTACGGATCGTCGATGCTCTTGAACGCCTCGATGGCCACACGATCATACAAACCAAAGCCGGTGTAGTTTTCGACCAGGTCGACCTCGGCCAGTCGCCGGACCAGCCGATAATATGCCCGCCGAGCCCAGCCGATCACCAAGCCCTCGTCCGTCTGGTTCTTGACCCCGACCACGATCTTGGCGCCTGCTTCCCATTGCGCCAGAAACTGCGGGATAAGTGTCGGTGGATCCTGGAAATCAGCCGCCATGGCAATGACGGCAGCGCCGCGGGCTTGCATCAACGCGTAGGCCGGCGAGCGCACATGCCCAAAGTTCCGCGAGTTGATGATGACCTTGACCCGCGCATCTTCTGCAGCCAACCGGCGGAGTGCCGCCACCGTACCGTCGGTGGAACAGTTGTCGATGAACAGGTGTTCGTAGTCATACCGGGGGCATCCGGCCATCACCTGCCGCACCGCCTCAACCAGCGGTCCGACATTGTGCTCTTCGTTGTAACACGCAGTAACGATGCTGATCAGTCGTTTCATGGTGCCGTATTATATCCGTAAGCCGAGCGACGATGCCAGCCGATTCACGCCGGCTCACCGCACACGGGGCCGCCTGCGGGGAATCGCGCTTGCATCGTGCCCCAGAAGACACGTAAGATCCAGATTGGCTCGGCCCCACCATCTCTCCTGCAACGAAGGGACACTGCCATGGCCGGACTGTCGCCCGAAGAACTGCGACGCCGTCAGAAACTCAAAGACAAGAAACCGCGCGTCTTTGCCAAACTCGCCGAATTCGGCCCCCGGGTAGCACGCGGCGAAAGTATCGCCATCGTGCAACTGCAGTACCGGTATCAATGCAACTTCTCTTGCGTCCATTGCTCGATCAAGCGATTTCAGGGGCACCTCGACCGGCGCGCTTTGACCCCGCGCGATGTGGCAGCCATCGCCGACCAGGCCGATGCCATGGGCCTGGCCCGCTTTGTCATCACCGGCGGCGAACCGCTCACTTTCGCCGACTTCGATCAGGTCGTGGCCGCCATCGATCCCCAGCGGTTTTACATCAATTGCGACACCAATGGCTGGTTTCTTGACGAAGACCGGGCAAAGCACCTCGCCGCGATCGGCGTCGATCGCATCCAACTCAGCATCGACAGCCTCGACCCCGCCGCGCATGACGAGTTCCGCCGGTGTCCGGGCGCCCATGCGCGGGCACTCCGGGCCGTCGACGCCGCCGCCAGCGCCGGCCTCGATCTGTTCGTGCAGACGGTGGTCACCAAACAGCGGCTCCACAGCCCCGAGTTCCTGCAATTCGTCGAGTATTTCAACCGCCGCGACATCGGGGTCTTTGTCACCTTCGCCAAACCCGTGGGCGCGTGGGAAGGCAACCTCGACGTCATCATCGACGATCGGGATCTCGCCACCATGCGGACCCTCGAAACGAAATACCGCGTATTTACGCACCTGACCCCGGCCTACGGACTGAACCTGGGCTGTATCGCGGTTAAGGGCATGTTTTCGATCACCGAGCACGGCGACGTCCTGCCCTGCCCGTATCTGCACGTCTCGCTGGGCAACGTCCTGCGCGAACCACTGGCCACCATTGTGCAGCGCGGGCTGAGCGGCCACTATTTTGGCGATCACCACGACACCTGCCTCATCGCCGCCGACCGCGACTTCATAACCGGGATCGTCGAAGGACGGATCAAGGGCCGACCGGTACCGATCCCCTGGTCCGACGCCTTCCCGCCGGGCAGCAACAACCGCCGGAGTTGACGCCCACAGTTGCCGGTCGGGCGGGCGACAACCCCGCTACGGCCGAGAGGAACCGGCGCAAAGCCTCCCGATCAGGGCTCCAGCCTCGCTCGCCAGCGTTTCCAGACTGGTGTGGCCGGGAACGAAGCCCACGGGAGCGGCCCCACCCGTCACCGAATAGTAATGAGCCTTATACCCCGTAGGACTGTCGTCGCAGCGGTCGGCCACCTTCTCGACACGCAGACCGAACTCGCGGGTGAAGAGGGCCAGGATCTCACTTTTCGCTGCCGGCGCCGCACTGACCAGATCGATCGCCGCATTGAGGTGGCCGTCAGCCTCGACACATCGCTCGATGCACGAATACAGATCGTCGGGATGCAGATAATCCCGCACGATTTCAAGATCGTCGGTGACGAACGGCCGGTTCTTCACACAACAATCGACAATATCCGTGATCAGGTAACCGTCCGCCAGATCGATGTACCGAGTGAAATACGAGAACAAGCGCAGGTCGATGATGCGCAGATGGGTCAAAGCCCGGTGCTTGGCCTCCGCATTCAGGCGCGCGATCGCGTAATACTCGGTCGGAGCGACCCGATTGACGTGGATTGGATGCACCGTGTCACGGTGCGCCGGTTCCGCGAAACCTCCACCATACACCGCACCGCTGCCGATCGCGAGGTAGCAGCTCGCCGGCGAGTGCTCGCGCATCGCGTCGATGACGAGATTGTCGAAACGCTCGGTGACCAGAAAATAGTCGGCGGCCGTGTTGGCTCCCCCTCGCAGCGTGCCAACCCCAACACAGTTGATGATGACATCGAACCGGCGACGGGCAAACTCCCCGTAGCCTTCGTGAATCATCCATCCGCCGGGCACGTCGATCCCGGCACCGTCGAGAAACTCACGCAGGG
>CAZADH010000245.1:0-9454 GCA_964483805.1 uncultured bacterium | reverse complement strand
GGCCATCGACGGGCTGGCCGCCGACTCGACGGGCGTGGCGCGCCGGCTCGTCGAGCTCGACCGGCTGTACGCGGCGTATGAAGACGCGCGCGCGGGCGCCGGGTATCTCGATTTTCGCGATCTGATCAGTCAGACCGTGGCCCTGGTGGCCGACGACGGTCGGCGCGAGCGGCTCGCTCGCCGATTCCGCGTTATTGTGGTCGACGAGTTTCAGGACACCGACCCGGCGCAGTATCACCTGCTGCGTCGGCTGGCCGAGCCCGCTGGCCGACCGCGTCTTGCCGTGGTCGGCGATCCGAATCAGTGCATCTATCGCTTTCGCGGCGCCGACCCGACGATCATGGGCAGCGGGCGCAACTCGCCGTTTCGGGCGGAGTACAAGGCCGGCGCCTTCGTGCTGGGGCGGAACTACCGCTCGGCAGAACCGATCGTGGCGCTGGCGCGTCGCCTGCTGGCCAGGGGTGGGCCCACAGACGGCATCGATCTGACCGCCGAAAGCGGACGGGTGGGGTTCACTGAGCTGTTCCGCTGTGCCGACGAGATTGCCGAAGCGCGGTTGATCGGCCGGCGTATTGCTGCTTTATTGCTGTATGGGCAGGGGGGGCGGGTGTTCAAAGCCCACGAGATTGCCATTCTCGTGCGCAACAATGCCCAGCTCGATCTAATCGTCGAGGCGCTGTACGGACTCGGCATCCCCTATGCCATTGCCGGTGACATGCGGTTCTTCAAGACCGAGGCGGTGACGCTGCTGGCAAACCTGCTGCAGGCCATCACCGCGCCGGCGGGCAGTCAGCGCGAGACAGCGCTGGGGCGGGTCCTGGTGTCGCCCCTGCTCGGCTTGCCGATCGTGACCGTGCAACAGCAGTTGTCGGCTCTGGCCATGACCGGCCGGCCGGTGTCGGCGTGGCTCGAGACGCTGTGCCACTCTGCGGCGCCTGAAGACCCGGACTCGGACGCTGCCGCCGAGTCGACATGGGGTGAACACATTGTATTGCTGCGTCGTGTGGCGACGACGCTTGCCGATCTGCGCCTGCGCCACGACGAGTTGCCGATCGATGCGCTGTTGGCGGGTCTATTCATGGCGCTGCCATCGCTGGCGACGAACGTGCATGCGCTGCGCTTTCGCGAGATGGTCGGCGACTTTGCCGAGGTGTATACCCGGGTCTGCCGGCGCGCGCCGCGGGTCAGTGACCTGATGACCCGGCTCGAAGGCCTGATGACGGCCTATGCCAACTCGCTGGCGTCCGAGAACGACGTGGCGGTGCCCGGTGTTCGCCTGATGACGGTGCACCAGTCGAAGGGGTTGGAGTTTCCGGTCGTGTTCGTGCCCGGTCTTGTCGATGGTCAGTTCCCCGTGCAATTGCGCGAAAACCTGTTGCTGGGCAGCGAGGGCATGCGCGCGCTGAAGCGGGCCATCGACGGCTCCGGACCCGGGCCGTTCCCGTTCTTCGACCCGTATCCGGCGACGCTGGACGACCAACTCGACGAGGAACGACGACTGTTCTTCGTGGCGATCACCCGCGCTGAAGAGGGGCTCGTGTTGTCATGGAGCGAGCGGTTCGGCGCCGAGGCGGCGCTGCCGTCGCCGTTCCTGGCCGACCTGGGGATGGCCGAAGCGGCGGATTTCGTCGAGACCAGGCCGCTGTCGATCGGCGAGGTGCGCGCCGCCATGGCCACCCTGCCTGAAGAACAGCGGGCGGCGCTGCGCCCCCTGGCGACGACGCTGGCGACGGCCACCGGCGAGGATGCAGATATTGTATTGACGCCGCGTCTCGGCATCGGTGCCAGCGATCGCGTGCAGTTGCCGGCTGAGTTCACGTTTTCGGCCAGTTCGTTGAAGGATTATCTCGACTGCCCGCGCCGCTTCTTCTTTCGGCACGTGTTGCGGGTGCGCGATCAACGCGAGGAGCGCAACCCGGGCATCCTGACGGGGAAGGCCGTCCATGCGGTGTTGCAGCATCTGCACGATCCCGCGGGGCCGTGGGCCGCGGGCAACGAGCCCGATGGCTCGCAATGGCCGGCGCTGTGGGACCAGTTCGGCGCGCCGCATCTGGCGCCACTGCCGCCGCTCGAACGTCGGGTGCGGGCCGCGAAGGCGCAAGGGTGGCTCGAGGATTACCGCCAGGCCGTGTATCGGCACGGTCAGTTTCCGGCCGGTCGGACCGAGGGCGTCGAGAAGCGGCTGCGTCGGTCGTGGCGCGGCTTCAACCTCGTCGGCCAGGTCGATCGCCTCGTGCGCGCCGACGATGGGGCGTTGTGGATCATCGACTACAAGACCGGCAAGCATCGGCCCAGTGCGCGGGTGCACGACCGGGCGTTCCCGACGGACGGCCCGCCGCTCGAGATCCAATTGCCGTTGTATTTACTTTTACTGCACGAGCAGACGACCGGGCCGGGGTTGGCGGCAATGACGGTGGCCCTGGCCGACGGCCTGTACCGGCGCGGCACCGGTGGCGCCAAGGCGGGGCATCTTCGTTCCGGGGCCCTGTCGTTCGCGGCCGGGCCCGATTGGGGCGCGCCGGTGAGTGCCGACGAGATGGCGGCCTTTGCCGAGCGCATGGAACGCGTGCTGCGCGAGATCACCGAAACCGCGGTGTTTGCCTGTCGGCCGGCGGAGCACGCCGAAGCGAAATCGTGTCGGGTCCGACACCTCGGCCGGCCGCGGTGCGAGTTCGTCAGTTTCTGTCAGGAACGGCTCGAGGAACTGAACATCCTGTCTGCCGATGACGTCGCGACCCTCGCCGCCGAATCGAGTGCGCCATCGGTCACCGACGACGGAGACAGCGAATGAGCGAGCAACGCCCGGGCCCGACCCCGCAACAGCTCGAGGCGATCGAGGCGCCGGCCGTCGGCAGCATCAAGATCGTGGCGGGCGCCGGCACGGGCAAGACCGAGGTGCTCACGCGGCGGGTGATGACCCTGGTGCAGCGCGGCATTCCGCCGGGTGGCCTGGTGGCCATCACCTACACCAAGAAGGCGGCGGCCGAACTGAAGCAGCGCCTGGTCGGGCGTCTGGGGCTGCCGCCGGCTCGCCTTCGCGAACTGTCGATCGCGACCTTTCACAGTTTTCTGCTCGAACGATTGCGGCGCGACCCGTTCACCGCGGGCCTCGACCGCGACACCCGCGTGCTCGCCGAGAACACTCGCGGTCTCATCCTCGCCCGGGTCTTGGCGCGGTTCTCGGAGACGCACGCCGACGCGTTGATTGCAACCGACGGAGACGGCCTCGGCCCGGACGTGGCGGGCCGCATCGTTGCTGCTCTGCCGCGTCTGCTTGCCCAGGTGCGTCGATACCTGCTCGACCCGGCGGCCTGTTTTCGCGAGGCCGAGGCGCACTTCGCGGCGCGCGACGTGGCCCCGGGGGCGCTGCCGCGGCGGGTTTTGAATTGGTTCTTCCGCTTTGCGACCGAGTATCTGCAGGAGTTGGGCCGGCTGAATGCGCTCGACTTCGACGGTATCCTGGTGCGTGGTCAGGCCCTGGTTGCTGCCGAGGGCGGCACCATGGCCAGGCCCCGGTGTTTTCTCATCGACGAATTTCAAGACAACAACTGCGAGCAGTTCGGACTCATCGCCCGTTTTCTCGAGGCGCCCGGTGCCCACCTGACCGTCGTCGGGGATCCGGCGCAGAGCATCTATCGGTTCATGGGGGCCGACCTGGCGACGTTCACCGGGTTCGCTGCCGATACCGAGAAATCGCTCACGCTCAACTTTCGCTCGGTGCAGGAGATCCTGGCATTGGCCGATGCCGTGATCGAGCCGCAGTTGCCGTTTCCGCGGCGTCTCGAAGCCGCGCGGGGGCCGTCGATGCGGCCGCGGCCGATCGCGTGTCTGACCGTGCCGGTCGATGTGCCGCGACCCCGCGAGGTCGAGGGCGAAGCGCTGGTGGCGATGATCGATCGCCTGGTCAATGGCGGTGGTCGCTATCGGTGGCGCGATCGGCCGTTGCGCTTCGGCGACATCGCCATCGTGGTTTCGTCGTTGCGGCATGTGGGCAAAGACGTCGAAGACGGGTTGATCCGTCGCGGCATTCCCTACGTCATGTCGGGCGGCATGGGCTTCTACGACCGCGCCGAGACGCGTGAGATCCTCGCGGTGCTGCGGTTGCTCGAGAATCCGGCTGACGATTTCTCGCTGTTGCAACTGTTGACCGGCCCGCTGTTCGGCCTCGCCGACTCCGACCTGGCGGTTCTGGCGCGGCATGGCCGGGTCGGCGATGAACCGCTGTTGACCGGCCTGCTGGCGGCGCCCGAGCCCGATCTGTCACCACCGGCGCGGCGCTTTCGCCGTATGTATTTACAATTGCTTGCTGAGAAGAACGGCCGGTCGGTGCTCGAATTGACCTACCGTCTTCTCGATCTGGCCGGGTTCCGCGCCTACGCGGCGGGGATCACCGCCAAGTTGCGGCGGCGGCGGCGCGAGAACAATGTGGCGAAGTTTCTGGCCATGGTGCGCCATTTCGAGGCGAGCCAGTTGTTCACCTCGCTCAAAGATTTTCTCATCTACGTCGACACCGTGCTCGATGCCGGCATCGACGAAGAGGAAGCCGGGCTGGGCGACGACCTGCGCTCGAGCGATGCGGTCAAAATTATGACCATCCACAAGGCCAAGGGACTCGAGTTCCCTGTGGTCTTTATGCCCTTCTTGAAGATGCATCCGTGGCGGCGCTCCGGGTTGCTCATCTTCGATCGGGCGCATGGTCTGTTGGTCAATTGTGACGAACAGGGCAAACCCTGCCCCGACGCGCCGGGGCTGGCCGAGCACTTTGCCCGCGAACAGGCCGCCGACAGCGCCGAGTTGTGGCGACGGTTGTACGTCGGTCTGACGCGGGCCGAGGAGATGCTGCTCGTCAGCGGGTCAGCGCGCGAACTCGAGGGTGACGCCGATACGCCGTTGCGGCGTGTGGCCACGTTGTTGGGCGACAATCCGGCCTGGGGCCGGGTCGAGCCGATGCCGCACTGGCCCGAGGTGTTGCGCGACTGGGGATGTGACATACAAAGTATGATAGATTCGGGTTCGGCGCCGCCGCCGGTGGATGCGCCTGCGCCAGTGGCTGCGGCAGCGTCTGAGAACACCCAGGTCGATCAGCCGGATCTTGTCGTCGAACCCGGCGAAGCGACGGCCCGGTTGAGCGATGGCATGGCCGCTCTGGCCCGGGTGCATGGCGAACTGCGCGAGCTGGGTGTGGGCGCGGCGACGCCGGGGGCATTGCCGCGCGGACCCAGTTTCTCGTTGGCCGATCTGTTGCGGTATGAAGACTGCCCGCGACGATACTACCTGAATCAGCAGCACGTGACACCGTTTGCCGAGGCAGGTTCGGCGCCGGCTGGCATCGACGTTGGCAGTTTCGTGCACCATGTATTGCGGTTGTATCACGAGACGCCGGCGGCAGGCGTCGACGAGTGGCAGCGGCGCGAGCGCATGGCGGCGATCGTCGACAGGCTCGAGCCGTTGACCGACCCGAGTGGGGTGGCGCGGGCGCAGGCGTGGCCGATTCTGCTGGCCTATCTACGGCATCCGTGGTCCCAGACCGACCCCTGGCTGGTCGAGGCCGAGGTGAACCTGCGCATGGGTCGCGAACCGCTGACCTTCTGGTTGCGCGGTTTCGCCGACCGTGTCGACCGCAGCGACGATGGCGTTCGTATCGTCGACTACAAGACCGGCCGGCCGGGCACGGCCCGCCATCGTCGTTACGCGCGACAGATGGCGCTCTACGTCATCGCTGCGAGTCGCGGGGTGCTGGGTGACGGTCCGCAGGGTGGGCAGCGGTTGCTGACGTATCCGACGGCCTCGATTCTGTATCTGGGGGCCGATCGGGCCGTCGATTGGCCCATCGAACCCGACCAGGCCGGGCTCGAGCTGTGGGCCGAAGGACTCGTCGCCCGGTTGCGCGCTGAGAGCACTTGGGCGCCGGCGCCGGGTGAGCGTTGCGCGAAGTGTGGTTACAATGTATTGTGTGGTCCGGTGCTGTCGCCGGTGTCGACCTCGCCGGTGACCGAACCGGCTCCGGTTGCTGACATGCCGACTTTTGCCGACGGCGTGCCGTTGCCCCCCGACGAGTTCATCGAGGAAGACGTCGATGCGATTGTGTTTGATCCGACATGGTGAAACCGAGTTCAACCGGGCGGGCCGTCTGCAGGGCGGCATGCCGGTGTCGCTGACATCGGCTGGTTTGGCGGCGGCGGCGCGCCTGGGCCAATTGTTGCGCGACCGGCGAATCGCGCCGATGCGGCTCATTTGCAGTCCGACGCACCGGGCCCGGCAGACCGTGGCCGAGTTGGCACTGGCCGACCCGGTCGAGTTCGACGAGGCGTTCCGGGCACGTGCGTACGGCGATATCGAAGGTCTGACCCGTGCCGAGAGCGACGCGCGATATCCGGGGGCCATGGACGCGATCGCCACCTGGGAAGGCCGGCCGTCGGGCGCGAGCGAAAGTCAGCAACAGGTGGCGATGCGTGCTTCGGCGCGGCTGTTCGAGTTGCTGGCCGAGGTCGCAACCGATGACCTGGTCATGGTTGTCACCCACAACGAAGTGATCGTCGGTTTGTCTCGCCTCTGGTCGGGAGTCTATCCGCCTTGTCCGCCGCCGCTTGCCGTGCCCAATACGAGCGCGAACTTCTTCGCATGGTATTCGCCGACCCGGGCGCCGGTTCTCGTCGACGTGATTGTCGCGAAGTGACGACCTGGGTTATTTGCGTCGGTCGTTGACGAGATTCTCGAACGAACGATCGTAGGTGCGTTCGCCGTCCTTGCTGAAGAAGCACGCAGGGAACTCGCCGCTGCTGCGGTGATAGCGCACACATTCACAGCATTTGCCGTGGCGCGGGCATGAGTAGGTGCACTTGCAGGTCTTGGCGTTTTCGGTCTGTTTGCATTCCATGGCGGTTCGCTCCTTTGTCAGATGTGTGTGCGTTGGCAGTATCGTAGCACAGAAGGCGTCGACCGCGCGCGCCGTCGCTGCAGAACCGCGCGTTGACACGCTTCGGCGGCCATGGTATGCACACTGTATGATACTCGTGCGGGCGAAAGGATGGGGATGACGCAGGCACTGGCGAAACTGGCGTATCAAGAGGTCTGGCAGCAACAGCTCGGCCCCTTGCGCACGGTCGCCGTCAACCCCGACGGCACGACCGTGGCCGTCATCACGCGCGACGGTTGGTTGGTGGTTTTCGATGCCCGTGGCCAGGAGCGGTTTCGCGTCGCGGTCGGCGTCGATGCCCGTTCGGTGGCGGTGAGTGCGGCGGGTGAGGCGCTGGTGGTCATCGAGTCGGGGTTTGCCAGTCTGCTGAACAGCGACGGGCGCCTGCAATGGAAGAAGCGCGTGGTGCCGGCGGCATTTGGCATGATCAGCCCGGCGGGCAATGCCATCGCGTTGGTGACCCGCGATCCGACCGTGGTCATGGTCGACCGCTTTGGTCGCGTGCTCTGGACCTACCGCAACCTCAACAAGATTCCGACCGCCATGGCCGTGGCCGAGAACGGGCAGACGGTGGCGTTTTCGTGTCGCAACGACCTGGGCGAGGGCGTCGTTTCGGTCAACCACGACGGTCAGCCGTACAGTCCGTTCATGGGACTCGATCCGGTGATCGACCTCTCGATCAGCGCGGCCGGCGACATCGTCGTCGCCCTCGATCGTGAGCAATGCGTCTTCTGCTACAACTGCGTCAAGTGTTTTGGCCTGTGGAAGGGCAAGCTCAACGCACCCTTCTCGTCGGTGTCGTATGCCGATCGCACCCGCCAGACCCTGGTTGCGGCTGGCACGGGCCAACTGGCCTTGCTCGACGACCAGGGGCAGCCGGTGTGGGAGCACCAGTTTCCGCAGCCCCTGTTGCGCGCCGACCTGTCGCGTGATGCGCAGTCGATCGTCGTGGCGACACCGGAAGGCCGGGTGGGCATGTTGCGTTCCCGTCAGGCCCGCGACCTGTCGCGACTCGACTTCGTCGAAGTGGCCGGTCCGGCCCCAGGAGCGGCGCCGGCGGTGTCGTTGCGCAAAGTGTGGCGACTGGAACTGGGCCGCCGCGCCGGCGGGCCACCGCCCCGCCTGCGGCGTTGGCGTGGGGCCGACCAGATCGAGTATCTCCTGGTCAGTGACGGTGACGAAACCGTGCGTTTGCACAACGACCTGGGCGAAGAACTCTGGACGTTTCGCGTTTCGGGTGGCGGCTTGGCCGATGTCGATGTCATCGAGGCAGAAGACACCGTGGTCGTGGCCACGGCCCGGGGTGCGATCGTGCTCGGTCTCGACGGCAAGGAGCGCCATCGGCACGTCGGCGAGTATGCCGCGGTGCGCCTCTGTTGCGGGGGTGCCGCGGTGCTGCTCGACCGTCAGGGCACCGCCCACTTTCAGCGATGCCTTGGTGCCGCGGGGCATGCGATCGACCTGCCCGGCCCAGCCCGGCAGATCCTCGGCGATGCGGCGTGGCGTTGGTTGGTCGGAGAGCAATACATTGTAAAAGTTGGGGACGATGGTCATCTGGTGGCGGCGCTCGATTTCGCGGCGCCGATTGCCTGCGCGCGCGCCGCCGTCGATGGCCGGCATCTGCTCGTGGGCCTGGCCGATGGCGAAACCCTGGTGGTCGATGGCGACGGCGAGATCCTCTGTCGCAACCGCGTCGAAGACTACGTGACCGCCGTGGGCTGGGACCGCGCAGCCGACGTCGTTCTCGTCGGCCTGGCCGGCGAGGCAGTGCTGCATCTCTTGCTCAACCGCAACGAACAGCGGTTGCGCGTCCCGTTGAGCGGGGAAGTCCAGGCCATCGCCGCCTGTACGCTCGGCCATGCGGTGGTCACGCGGGTCGACGAAGTGTATTTTGTCGACGTGACCGGGGTGGTCCGCGCCCGGTATACCTCTCCCGATCGATGTCTCGACCTGGTGCCGTCGCTGGGTGGGCGGGCGGTCTACCTGCTCGCCGAAGACAGCCTGGTCCGCCTCGAACCCGGTGACGGTGAGGGCGCCCTGGGGTTTCTCGAGGTATGACCGCGCCGTTGATAAATACGTTATACATAATGAGGTTGGCCAATGACCGCAAACCATGAATACCCGGTGGTTCGACTCGATCCCGGCGACTGGGAGGGCGTGTTGGCAATCGCCCGCCTCGATCGCGCCTTGTTTCCGGCCGAGGCGTTCGGGGCGCAACCGTTGGCGTTGCTGGGACATGCCGGCTGGCTGTACCGACAGGTCGACGACGGCGAGACGGATATCGCCTACGCGGTCGTCCTGCCGACCATGACGGCCGGACGTGCGTTTCTTGCTTCGATCGGGGTGTTGCCGACGCATCGACGCCAGGGGCGGGCCCAGGCTCTCATGCAACGGATCATGGCCGACCTTCAGGGCGCCGGTTTCAAAGAGTTGACGTTGACCGTGGCGCCGACCAACACCGCCGCGGTGACCCTGTACCGCGACAAGTTGGGTTTCACGCTGGCCGGCGAACTGTTCGACCATTTCGGTCGCGGTGAA
>CAZADH010000244.1:7655-9459 GCA_964483805.1 uncultured bacterium | reverse complement strand
GGTTCGGCCAGTGCGACAAGGCCGGATTGCTCGGCATTGGCGCCACCCATGCAACCTTTTGTATTGCTGTGTGACTCCGGGTGATCGGTCATGGACGACTCCGGCGGCCGACGATGTCGCGCAGATCGGCGGCCAGAAGGCCGACGAGGGTGGTCATCGCTTCGTTCCAGTCACGCCAGTGGCCGAACGACGGCAGGAAACGGGCATTCTTCAACAAGCACCAGGCGAGCCTGACCCGTGCCATCACCGCGACGCGCCACGCCTGACGGGTGCGGGTCGGCGAAACGGTGCTGCCTGGTGTGGCGTGCCAGGTGGCGATCGACAACTGGCTGGTGTCGCGGCGAACGACCTCGCGGCCGAGGGCGGCGAGCCGATCGATCAAAGGGCGCCAGTGTTCATGCCAGTCGACCGGCGATGCGTGGGCGGTCGTCGCCGCGGCTTGCTCGCAACGCGCGCGCAAATCAGGAAAGCCGCCGACACAGCGGGTCGCAACGTCGTCGATGGGCCAGAACTCACCCCGGGCCAGGGTTTGCAGCGCTGTCGTGACTGTGGCCCAGTCGTGTTCATCGCACCAGTGTGGCAAGAGCGCGGCCAGGTGGGCGGCGGCGTTCGCCTGAATGCGGGCAATCTCCGCCAATTGGGCACTGTTCATGGGTGTGGCGGCGGCCCGATAGATGCGTTCGTGTTCTTGCATGACGTGTTCGGGAAGGCGCTCGTTCAGATACGGAAAATGCTTAGTGGCGAGGGTGTTCATCCGCCGCAGGATGGCGGCGGTTACCGAGGTGCCTTGGTTCAGGCCGTTGTCGGCCATCGTTCCGCCGCTGTTGCCGGCCCCTGCAAGTTGCTGTGCTTGCCGACCGCGGATCGGCAGCGTCTGCAAGAACAACTGCTGCCAGAACGGAAAGTTGTGCAGACGGATCGTGGCGCCCTTGCCGGGCGTCTGCAGCCCGACAAACATCGGAATGAACCGCCGGCGATCGATCATCCAGGCGAGTTGGTTGACCCAGGTGTCGATCATCCAGAACGGAAACCAGTCATTGAACACCGTGCCCAGCGTTTCGACCCAGGCTCGTGACAAAAAGGCATACGCGCCGAAGTGAAAGGTGTGCCAGGGATCGAGTGGGCAGACCAGGCCGATCCCGTCGGGCCAGGCGGCGAAAGCGTGCCGCGCCTGGTCATCCCAGGCGGGGGATGCAAAGACGATCTTGTCACCCGCATACATGAGGATGTCGGGCTTCGCTGGGGTTGCGGCCCACATGAGATTGTACATTTCGCCCTGGGTGGCTGTGCGCGGGCCACAAAAGAACCTGATGGTGAACGGGTATTGGGGAGGATGCTCGCTGTCGACGAGCGCGCGCGTCGCCACGTCGTCGTTATCGCAGTAGATGCTCACCTCGATCAGATCAGGGCGTGACGCGGTGAGGGCGATCGAGTCGAACAAGGCACGAAGCATCTGCGGACGACCGCGGGTTGGCACGAGAATGCCGATCCGGGCGTGGGTTGACGCCGGTGGTTTGCCGTCTTGCCGGTTGGTGTCGCGTGTGTGCATCGCGGTTCTCGCTTTGAGGGTATCCGTTTGACACCCCGTTGGCAACCGGGTAGCATCGCGAACGATGCAACCATCGTTCACTTCTGGCTATCTGTCTGCCTTTGCGCGGGGTCCGTGGCGTGGGTAACTTCCTCGTGGTCGTGCCGCGTTTTGCCTTACGCGGTGAATACTATGTATTTCCGATTGGCCTCGCCTACATCGTGGCGAGCCTGAAGACGGCCGGGCACCACGTGCATTGTCTCAATCTGTGTCACG
>CAZADH010000244.1:2054-7645 GCA_964483805.1 uncultured bacterium | reverse complement strand
AAGCTCGCTTCGATGCCCTGCTGACCGGTGGCATGTCATTTCACTGGCGCGAAATCGAAGAGGTGCTGACGGCGGCGAAACAATGCCGGCCGACGTTGCCGACGATCGTGGGCGGAGCGATCGTGACCGCAGATCCAGGCATGGCCCTGGGGCACCTGCCGATCGATATCGGGGTCATCGGTGAAGGCGAACTGACGATCCGGGCGGTTGCAGAGGCGTTGGCCACCGGGGCTGACCTGAACGGGGTTGCCGGGTTGGCCCTGCCCGATGGCCATGGTGGCGCGCGGCGCACGGGCGTGCGCGAACCGATCGCCGACCTCGATGAACTTCCCTCCCCTGCTTATGAGGATCTTGGGTTCGCAACCTGGCGGACCTTGCGGATGCGCAGTCACCCGTCGCTCGACGGACTGTTGTTCGATAGCGACGAGGATCCGGGGTTCTGCGAGGTGTTGACGTCGCGATCGTGTCCGTTCAACTGCACGTTCTGTTATCATCCGCTCGGTCAGAAATACCGGCAGCGCTCGCTCGACGCGGTGTTCGCCGAACTCGAGTATCTGGTGCGGGTGCACGGGGTTCGAGTGGTCAACATCCTCGATGAGTGCTTCTCGGTCGACCGCCGCCGCCTGCTCGAGTTTGCCCGCCGGATCAAAACCTTGGGGGTGCGGTGGTTGGCGCAATGGCGGGCCGATCTCGCCGACCCGGAGTTGTTCGCGACCCTGCGTGCATCGGGGTTGATGGCCCTGGGGATCGGCATGGAAAGCATGAGCGACACGGTGCTTACGAGCATGCGCAAACACGTGACGCGGGCGCAGATCGAAAAGGCCTATGCCACAGCGTTGGCGGCCGGTATCCGGCCGAGCGGCAACCTTATCTTTGGCGACGTGGCTGAAACGCCGGCGACGGTGCGTGAATCGATGGCGTGGCGCGACGCGCATCCCGAACACGACGTCAATCAGATCATGCTGTTGGCCGTGCCCGACGCGCCGCTGTACCGGAATGCCTGCGCGCGGGGATTGATTCCCGACCCGGTGATGCACACCCGCTTGCGGTTTCCGCCCGTGAACGTGTCACGGTTGTCGGCGGCCGCCTATCGTCGCCTCTGTCGCCAGGTCGAGTATGCCTGGGTCATGCGGCGCGGGGTGATGGTCGGACCGTTGGTCGAGACCCAGGTCGAGGGACACCTGCCCGATGGGCGGCGGGTCTTTCGCTATGTCGTGGCCTGCCCCGCTTGCGGCCGGCGCTCGACGTATCGGCACCCCCGGCACGATACCGCGTATTACGGGGTCGTGTTGTGCAAGCACTGCTTGAAGAAACTGCGCATCCGTTGCGGTGCTGCCTATCCCGGTGAAATCAGCCCGCTGCTCGATGCCGCGAGGCAGGCAAGCCTGGTGATTTACAAAGTATTTATTCAGCAGTCACCCTCGCTGCGCGCGCCTTTTCGCGCACTCGTGCGTGGTCTGCGGCGGTTGGGGCTGTTGCGCAGTTAGCCGACCAATCGGTGCGGTCAGAAACCGCCGAGCCGGCGCAATCGCCGCATCAGGTGGCGATAGAAGCGCGGCAGGGTCACACGGGTGACCGGTCGGCCGTCGGCCACGGGGGCTCGAGCCGAGGCGAGGTGACCGGTCTGGCCGAACACGTAACAGACGATGGCGATGACCTGAAGCGTCTCTTTGCTGCCGATGCCGGTGGCTTCGGCAACAACATCGGCCAACGCGGCAACGGACAGTTGTCCGTCGATCCGGTCGAGGAAAGAGCGTACGACGGTCGCCGCGGTTTTCAGCCGTTGGGCGGCGTCGGCGGCTGCGGTGGTGCCGGGGAACCAATCCCACAGGCCGGTCATGATCACGGTGTACAACAGGTCGAGATCGGCAGACCCGATGTGTGCAATACGTTGTGGCACGTCTTCGAGCAGCGAGCGCGGCATGAAATTCACCGCGTGGTGGAAACGTTCGCGCCGCGTGTCGGCCAGGCTCCGGCCAACCGTTGCCAACTGTTCGTTGAACGGTGTCCCGGGATACGGGGTGGCAAACTGGCCCACGTAGATGGGAAACGACAACTGATGGAAGAACTGATACCAGGGCAGGCCCTGCTGCAACTGGTCGAGAAACATCTTCTGGTAACGATAGCCGCTGATGGTTTCGCCCGGGTTGAAGGCCATGTAGGTACACAGCGGCGAGAGGCCGGCCTCTTTCTGGGCGCGCACGGCGTCGCGGGCGACGTCCTGGCCCTGGCCTTTTTGGATGTAGGCAAAGGTGTCGGGATTGACGCTCTCGACGCCGATCTCGATGCCGACGCACCCCGATTGGCGGGCGAGCGGGAGCAGGTCGGCGTGGCGAACGACGCTCTCGGCGCGGTCGAGGCCCACCCACCGCAACCCGCCGCGGGCGACAAACCCCTCGAGGATCGGGCGGATCGTGGCGGGGCGCAGAAAGAGGTTGTCGTCCCAGAAATGGAATTTGCGTATACCGAATGTATTGACGATCCAGTCGACTTCGGCCAGAACGTTGGCGGGTGAGCGAAAACGGACGCGGCGGTGCCAGATCTGCGGGCTGTTGCAGAATGAACAGGCAAACGGACAGCCGCGGGAGGCGAACAACGGCAGGCGTTCGCCACCGACGACGTGCAGAGGGTTGTTGTACAGGTGGATCGACAACAGGTCGTAGGCCGGGAAAGCAAGACGGTCGAGGTCGTCAATCATCGGCCGGGCGGGGCCGGTGACGAGACCGGTGCTCGTCGACACGCAAGTGCCGGGGGTGCCCGCCCAGAGTTTGCCCGCGACGGCCCGCTCGAGCAGGTCGAGAACCGTTTCTTCTCCTTCGCCGATGACGACGGCGTCGGCGTGGGCGGCCGCCTCGTCGGGGCAGAGCGTCGGATGCACGCCGCCGAGAATCAGCTTCTTGGCGGGATCGGCCTGGCGCAGAGCGGCGCACAACGCATAGGCATCGTCGATCTGGCAGGTCATGGCGGAGATGCCGACGATCTGCCACTGCCGATCACCGCAGATCGCCGCGGTCTCGGCCGGGGGCAGGTCGTGGGCCAGGGCATCGAGGATGCCGACGCGCACGTTGGGCAGCTTCTCGCGGATCTGGGCGGCGATGTACGCCAATCCAACAGGTACTATTACCTTGTGGCGCAGATTCGCCGGCAGTGGTGGTTGCACGAGCAGAATCGAGAGTGCGCTGCCGTCAGCGAGACGCGACGGGATGACCCGGGGCAACGACCGCGAGTTGTAACGGCGCAGGATGGGACGGATGCCCGAATCGACGGGCAGACCCCCGAGATCGACGAGCAACGTGCGCAGGACATCTTCTTTCAACAGGTTGAACAGGCGCGTGCGCATCACCCAGTTCAGCGGCCCTCGGTGGCGCAGAAAATCGGCAAGGGCAACGGCGAGTTCGGCGACAGACATGGTGGTTACCTTCCTGGCGCAGTGGGCGCGCGCAAATTGGCTGACGGTGCGGTGACGGCATGCCACTGTTGGTGCGCTGTCGTGCCCGCGTGTTGGTGGCGCAGGTACCGGAAGGGGGCGGCCACGGCGGGGCCCATGCACGCGAAGGCGAAGGCCGCGAGGGTCTTCGGTCGCCGGATACGGATGCACGCCTGGCGCAGCAGACTGCGGGCGGCACCGCTCTGGCCCGCGGCAAGCGCCGACAGGCCGGTGACCTCGAGGGCGCGGGCGCGGAGAGCCTCGGCGACAGACACACCGCACTCCGGTTCGACCCACGTTTCGGCCCAGCGCAAGTAACTGCGGAGCATGTCGCGAAACCGGAAGGTCAGGTTGCTGCCATGCAGACGGCGCTGCAACAGTGGCAGGTCGACCATGAGGCATGTCCTGGCGCCGGCCAGATAGCGATCGAAGAAGACCAGGTCTTCGATCGGTTGGAACGCGGAGTTGAACGGGGCCGTGGCCTGCGCCGCCGCCCGGCGCATCAGGACCATGCTCGGCACCAGCACGGCCTCAGCCGCCAGGTTGATGAACTCGGGTCGCGCCAGTCGTTCGAAGCCGCCGGCAAACGTGCCGGGGCCGCGACCGATGAACCGCCGTTCGGCATCGACCAGCACGGCGCGACAGCCGACGCAACCGGCATCGGGAGCCGTTGCCAGCGCAGCGATCTGCCACTCGAGCTTGCGCGGGTGCCAGATATCGTCGGCATCGAGAAACGCCACGAGTTCGGTTGAGGCCAGTTCCAGTGCGCGGTTGCGGGCTGCGGCCTGGCCTGCGTTGGTCTGGCGCAGACAATCAACCGGGATCTCGCCACAGCGCGTCGGCGCAGCAATGGGTGGGTTCGAACCGTCGTCGATGATCAGCACCCTGGCGGGCACCACCGTTTGCGCGGCAACCGAGGAGAGCGCGTCGGTGAGAAACCGGCCGGGGTTGAACGCGGGAATGATGACGGTGATGGGGGCCGTGGTTGTCATGACGACCGTCATTGTGACATGGGTGCCGGAGCGCGTCAACGCGGCCGATGGTGATCGTCGCCGGAATTTGCTACAGTTGGCGGATGCAAACGGAACGAGACGCGGTTGCGGCGACGGCCCGGTGGGGCCTGCCGGGGGTGGGCCATCCGGCGAGTCTCGTGGTGCTGGCGTTGGTGGTGTGGCAGTGTGAATCGATCGATGGCAGCAGCATGGTCGGTCCGACCGCCGACGCGCTGATGGTCGTCGTCGGCGCCGCTGCCGGCGCCGCAACGCGCACCCTTCCCCCGGTCGAGGCGCTGTTGTGGCTGTATCTCTCGCGCCGCCTGCACTTGAACACGCTCGGGGTGATCGAGGGTGAGGCGACCTGGTTGGTGGGGTTGTGGCTGGGCTCGATCATCGGCTTCGCGGCCTGTGCCACGCGCGGGGCCTTGCCGTTGTGGATCGTCTATCACTGTGGGATGACGCTCGGCGTTGGCCTGGGCCGTCCGGTGGGCATGGGCATGGCGATTGGCTGGGATACCGGTGCGCTGAACATCCTGCTGCTCGTGGCCGCAGTTCGCGAGTTTGCGTGCGGTCAGCCGTTTCGCGTGGCGTGGGGCCGTGGCCTGGCCGTGAGCATCGGCATGGCGCTGTGGTTGTTGGCGTGGCATCGGGCGGGCATCGCCGGCCAGTTGACCTGTCAGTGGCTGGCCACGTGGGCGTGTCTTATGTTGTATTGCTCAGTCGCCCTGAGTGGTCGCGTGTCACCCATGGCGGTGATCGATACGTTGGTGGTTGGCACCGTGCCGGTGTGCCTGTTGGCCTTGGCGTTGGGGGTGACCGGTTCCGACGACTGGTGGGTGTTTCTGCAACGGCGTCACTTTGCCGGGGGGATTCACCCGAATCTTCTGGCGACCTGGTGCGTGGCCCTGTTGTTGGCCATGGCGGCGTTGCCGCCGGGCCTGCTCACCGGGACCAGGCCCTGGTGGTGGCGGGGTTTCCGGCAGGCATTTGCGGTCATTCTGGCCGCGACTGCCCTGGCGACCAATGCCCGAGCGGTGATCGTCATCGGCGTTTTGTGTGGCCTGGCGCTGTTCTGGCGGCGGCGCCGCGGGTCGCTGGCCCTGGTGGTGGCGGTGGTGCTGGTGGCCGGGGTGTTGCTCGGTTGGCGGCTCTCGCTGGGGTCGTATGCC
>CAZADH010000244.1:0-2044 GCA_964483805.1 uncultured bacterium | reverse complement strand
AGGAGTGGCGTTACAACGAGCGTCCGGCGATCTGGCGCGCCGCGTGCGAGAACCTGACGATCAGTCCGTGGCGTGGTTTCGGAGTGCTGCCGTTCGGGTTGATCTTCCAGCGGGTCGAGCGTGCCGAGGCCCCGTTGATGTTCGACTGGAACTACCCGCACTGCCATCAACTCCTCCTCGAAACAGCGTTGGCGGGGGGCTTGCCTTGCCTGCTGGCGGCGATGTTGCTGACGTATTTCTGGTGGGCCGGCGCGGCCTCGACCGGATGGCGCTGGCCTGCGGCGTTTCTCGCGTTGAGCGGCATGACCGATTTCGTCTTCTTTCATCCGAGTCTGCTGGCGCTGGGCTGTCTGGTCGCGGTGGCGCCGCGCACAGGTGAACCGGTGGCGGGGTCCCCTACCCCGCCGCGGTTCTGGCGGGTGGTCTGCGGTGGGATGGTGTTGCTGACTGCGTTGGCGCAGGTGCCGGCCATGGTGGCGCATTTGTCGTTTCATCGGGGGCATGCCGATTTGCGGGCGGGTCGCGCCACCTGGTGGCGTTACCTCGATCGGGCCTGTGATGCCCAACCGCTTGCGCACGAGCTGGTGTTGCAGAACCTTCTCGCCGTCTGGGGCACGGGGTTTCGGCCGACGGCCAGCGATACGGCGGCGATCGAGGCGTGGGCCGAGAAGCTTCCGCAATACTTCGTATTTCCATATCTCCGGGGTCGCATTGCCATGCTCGAGGGCGATCTGGCGACGGCGATCGCCCAGTTCGAACGCAGTCTTGCCAATGAGCCGCGCGACATCTCCGGAGTCCGCTGGGGACAGTTGGCGATTGCCCGGTTCCTGGCTGGCCAGCCCTGGGTCGATGCTGCGTGGCAGGCGGTACAGCGGCCACCGTGGGGCGCGCCATTGCTCTTGCGGCATCCGGTACTGGCCCATCCGGTTGGCGAGAGACTGGCGATGGCCTGGCGGGCTGCGGTGGTGGATACACCTGCCACAGAATACGGCGTATTGCTGGCCGGTGAGGCGATGTGCGAGATTGGCGGTTTCGACCCGGGGGCCACCGAGCCGATCTTGCGCCGGTTGCGCCCGCCCGCTCCAGTCTTTCCCGATGAATGGCGGGCCCTGGGGTGGCGCGCTCGCGCCTTGTCCGGGGTGGTGGCCGACGACGTGGCGTCGGCGGTGGTGCAGCTCGACGACCTCGGGCTGGCCTCGACCCGGTGGTTGTGTCGGGTGGCCAGCGGTTCCGCTTTCGCCGAGAAGCGGGAACGGGCCTTGCACAGGCTTACCCGGGTGTGGCCGTATCGGACCAAGACCCCCGAAAACCTGTGGGGACAGTTCTGGCAGGCTCAACTCGATCTCGAGCGCGGCCGGGCAGCACCTGCGCGGGCCGCCCTCGAAGCCCTGCGCTACGTCGATCCCGGTAACCCCTGGATTCTCGAGATGCTCGCGCAGGCCCGGGTTGCCCTGGGCGACCGGACGGGGGCGCTCGCGGCCATCGAGGAGGCGCGGCAGGCCGTGCCGCGGTTGCGTACTCTGCCGCGCTTCGACGAAGGACCCCGGGAGCCTCTGGGGGCATCGGGGGACCACGCCGTGGTCATGTTTGAACGGGTGTTGCGGCGGTTCGAGAAGTCGAGTATGCAATACAATATGAACGAATGGGCGGCCCTGGTGACCCGTCTCGACGCGCAGGCCCGCGCGCTGCAGGCCCGCTGAACGGAAGCACCCTCATGAACAGCGCCTCTCCTCCGCGACGCACAGGCTGGACCGAGTTTGTCCTGTTTTCCATACTCGGTATTGCTACTCTGGTTGCCTACGCCCGCGAACACGAGTTGCCGGTGCTTGTCTATCCAGGAGCCGCGACGCTTGGCAGAGCGCTCGCCTACGGCGGCGGAGCTGCGGTCGGCGCCGTCGTCATGGCGACCGGCTTCGCGCCCCGCCTCGGCGACAGCGCCGACTACCTGCCGGTGGCCGACTCGCGGCTGATCGGCAACTACTACACCGGCCGCACGCCCGAGCAGGGCGTGTTCGCCGCCGGCGACGCCGTCACCGGATCGCGC
>CAZADH010000243.1:0-9473 GCA_964483805.1 uncultured bacterium | reverse complement strand
CAAGTTGGGTTTCACGCTGGCCGGCGAACTGTTCGACCATTTCGGTCGCGGTGAAGACCGACTGTCGTTGCTGCGTCGCATCGGAGGCCGATGATGTTGCCGCGAATGGCGATACGGTCATGCGTGCTGTTATGTATTGCTGTTGTATGTCTGTGTGCCGGGGCGCCTGCGTGGGCGCTGGCACGCCTGGTGGTCTTGCCGTTCGCCAACCCGGCCCATGGCGGTGATGGGGCGCCGGTCGGCGAGACTCTGGCTCGGATGATGGCGCAGCGCCTGGCGGCCACCGGTCGGTGCACCATCGTCGAACGCGAGGCGCTGGGTGATCTGAAGACCGAACTGAACCGGATCAACGACCCAGACTTCGATCCGAGTACCGTGCCAGCCAAAGGTGGACTGCTCGGAGCCGACCTGATCGTCAAGGGGGCTGTTCTCGACTTCGGGCACGACACGCGCGAGACCGCGCTGGGCGGCCTGCACCAACAACTGGCCGGGATGTCGTTCAAGAAGACGCGCGCTTTTGTGCGGCTGTCGGTGCAGTTGCTCGACCTCAAGACCGGCAAAGTGCTGTATGCGGCTGAAAAACAGGGGCGCAACGCGCGCTCGGGCGCAATCCTGGCCGGTGGTGATCTGGCGGCCGCTCTCGGTGCCGCGATCAAAGTCGGTGACGGTTCCTTTTCGCAAACGATGATCGGGCAGGCCACACTCGCTGCACTCGATCCCCTGGTCAAAGAGATCGCGCCGTTGTTGCAGCGCGAGGCCCGGGTGCTTGCGGTTAATGGCGATATGGTTGTGCTCGATACCGGCAGTGCGGGCGGAATCAAGGTTGGTCAACGCGGTCGCCTGTCGACGGTGCGCGACATCAAGAATCAACAGGGACGGGTCGTGTGGAACTCCCGGCGAGACAACGGCTCGGTCGAAGTGGTCGAAGTGCAGCGGGACGGGTCGCTGGCGCGCCTGTCGGGGCAGAAAGACGTGGCCGAGGGCGACCTGGTCGACTTTGCGGTGCCGCCCGCACAATAGGTGCGTAGTGGGCGTTTGCCGCCACGGACGTGCGCAGGAGCGCCGGATCGGCTCGGCGCCAGGGATGGCGCGTAACAAGCCGAGCAGGCGGCCCGAAACGCAGTTTCGGGCGGTGCAAACGACCCGTGAGTTACGAGTTGTGACTGGTGGTGCTCTGGCCGCGCGTCGCTGCCTGAACGCGAGCGGCCAGGCGCGAGAATGGCAACGACTGCAGCCAGACGCGTCCCGGCCCTGACAAGGTTGCGAGGAACAAACCCTCCCCGCCGAACAACGCATTCTTGATGTTGTTCTGCAGCGTGACGTCGTAGGTCACGCTCGGAGCGAACGCCACCAGGCAGCCGGTCTCGAGACGCAGGGTTTGCCCGGGGGCGAGGTCTTTTTCGATGATCGTGCCACCGGCATGCAGAAAGACCTGGCCCGAACCCGTGAGTTTCTGCAGGATGAAACCGGCCCCGCCAAAAAATCCCGCGCCAAGCCGTTTCTGGAACTCGAGGCCGATCGATACGCCGCGGGCGCCGCACAGGAATGCTTCCTTCTGGCAGATGAGTGAATTGCCCAGGTCGGCGAGGCGGATCGGCACGATCTTTCCCGGGTAGGGGGCCGAGAACGCGACCCTGGCCGCCGGTTCGTTGCCGCGATGGGTGAAGGTCGTCATGAACAGGCTTTCTCCGGTCAACACCCGCTTGGCGGCACCGGCGAGGGTGTTCCACAGGGTGCCTTCGTCAGAGGCCGACCCATCCCCCATTTGTGTGTCCATTACGATCGATTGATCCATGTAGAGCATGGCGCCAGCCTCGGCCACGACGGTGTGCCCCGGGGCGAGCGCGATCTCGACCAGTTGCAGGTCGTCACCCACGATCGCATATTCGAGCGGGTCGGCTTCGACCGCTGTGTCCGGCATCGGTGGCGGGGCGCTGGTGGCGTGGTGCGGGGCCGTCTCGTCGAGCAGCGTTGCCAATTGGGGAATCTGCGCCAACGGTGTCCAGTTGGGGGTCACGCCGCCGGCGAAAGCAAGCGTGGTCGCATCGACGGTGCCCTGACGCAGGTGTTGGCGGACCTCGTCGAGGTCGAAGGGGCCGGCCTGTTTGCGAGCAATCGCGAGATACCAGATCTTGTCCAAGCGTTCACCTCGGCACAACGATTTGCGGCGGCTTGGCCGCCGAAAGTCACGGGCTCATGTTACCGCACTTCTCGACGGGGCAAGTGAGGCACCCGGGGTCGTGTGAAAAAAAAACGTCGTCGCAGTTGCCTTAAATGAGAATGAGTATTATTGAGTACCGACGTGATGAGAAACACTATGGAACCACTCGAAGTCATTCGTCGCGAACACCGACTGATCCTCATGATGGCCGATGTCCTCGAATGCATCGCCGAGCAACGGCGGGGGCTGCCCGAAGACTGGCCGGAGGATCTCGATCGGATCCTGACCTTCTTCCGGGTCTTCGTCGACCTGTGCCACCACGGCAAAGAAGAGGAGGTCCTCTTCCCCGCCCTTGGCAACAACGGCGTTCCCGAAGAAGACGGTCCGCTCGGACAGGCGCTCGACCAACACGAGGCGTTTCGCGCCTATCTCGTGGGCTCGTCGGAGGCGCTGCGGGGTTTCCGGCACCACGACCCGGGTGCCCTGAGCCGCTTGCGCACCAACCTGTCGGGCCTGGTCGATCTGTGCCGGCAAAACATCGCCGATGAGGAGAGCCGCCTGCTGCCGACGGCCTCGCAGGTCTTCAACCGGCGCGAACTGAAGATGCTCGAGACGGCATTCATGGCTCTCGAAGCCGAGAACCTGCCGCCGTTGATGCGCTCGCCGTTCCGCCGCCTGATCCGCGAGGTGCCGTTGCGTTATCGGCAGAGCACGGTGCGCCAGGGTTTTCCGGGGCGGCGTATCCTCGCACCCACCGGCTGACCGGCGAAGCGATATTGACTTTGTATTGCACGCCCGACGCGGTCACCGCGCCGGGTGGTGTTCGTTTCAGGCGATGCCGAGGCGGAGCAGGTGTTCCATGCTCTTGAGCACGGCCTCGCGCCCCCGCATCTCGAGGGTCATCGTGCCGAAATAGCCCAGGCCGTTGAGCGTGGTGAAGATCTTGTCGAGCGGGACGATCCCCGAGCCGAGCGGCCCTTCCTGATCCCATTGGCCGTTGTTGTCGTTGAGATGCACGTGACCGAGGCGCACGCCGATCTTCTGGATCCAGGAGTCGACGGGTTCCTTGCTGTAGACTTGCACATGGCCGACATCGAGGCACAGTCGCAGTTGCGGGCTGTTGATGGCGTCGATCAGCTCGACCAGGGGTTCCGCCGTGGGTTCCCACATGTTTTCGATCAGGAAGGTGAACCCGCGGTGGGCGTTCATGAGGTCGGTGAAATACTGGGCGGTCGAAGCCAGCCACTGGTCGCGATAACCGGGGCCCCGCACCAACGGATTGTACCCCGAATGAAACAGAATGGCGCGGGCGCCCAGGCCTTCGGCGAGGGTCAAGACCTCCTGGTGCCGGCGGCGGATGACCTCGACCAGTTCGGGTTCGGGGCTGCCCGGCACCATGTCGATGAACGGTGCATGCATCATCACCGCGACATCGCTGGGCACGGTCTCACGCCACATGTGCCACAACTCGAAGGCGCGCTCGCGCGAGCCGTCGTTGCGCATGGGCAGAGCAAAATCGTCGATCTCGACCCCAAGGACCATTTTCTCCATGATGACCGTGATCCAGTCGAGGTCGTTGCTGCTGGCAGAGACGAAGAAGTGGCGTTTCGGACTCATTGGCTTGGTGACTCCCCGGCGAGATGGCGACGGATGCTGGCGGCGACGCGGGCAACCTGGGCGCCGGTCATCTGCACCGAACAGGGCAGGTTGAGCCCATGGCGGTGCAATCGCTCAGCGATGGGTGCGTGGGTGTCGAGGTGCCGGTACATCGGCAAGGTGTGGGCGGGCACGAAAAAGGGCCGGGCCTGGATCTTCTCGGCGAGCAGGTGGCGCAACAGCGTGCGAGAATTGCCGCGATCACCGCGGTCGTCGACGAGGATGTTGACCATCCAGTGACTCGACACCGCCCAATCGGTCTGTTCGCGCAACAGGCGAATGCCGGCGATGTCACGAAGATTGACAACGTATTGCTCATAGATGCGTCGTTTCATCGCCAGCTTCTCATCGAGCTGTTCGAGTTGCGCGCACCCGAAAGCGGCATGGATATTGGTCATCCGATAGTTGTAACCGACGGCGTCGTGGCTGTATTCGACGGCATCGGCGCGGGCCTGGGTCGAAAGATGTTTGGCGCGCCGCGCCAGGGCGGGGTCGTTGGTGACCAGCATGCCGCCGCCACCGCCCGACGTGAGCAGCTTGTTGCCATTGAACGAGAACCCACCCAGGGTGCCAAGCACACCGACGTGGGACGGGCCGAGGCGGCCACCGAGGCTTTCCGAGGCGTCTTCGACCACCGGGATGCCGTGGCGGTGAGCACACGCGAGCACCGGTGCGAGTTGGGCTGGGTGCCCATAGAGGTGCACGGGCATCAGCGCTTTGGGGGGCTTGCCGGTCTTGACCAGTCGTTCGACGACTTCGACAAACGCTGCCGGGTCGGCGTTGGCCGTGGATTCTTCGGAATCGACGAAGACCGGCTCGGCACCGCAGTAGGCGATGGGGTTGACCGACGCGATGAAGGTCAGGCTCGGGACAACGACACGATCGCCGGGGCCCACGCCGAGCAAGACCAGGGCAAGGTGCAGTGCCGCGGTGCCGTTGCAGGTCGATATCGCGGCAGCGGCGCCGACATAGCGGGCGAACTCGGCCTCGAAACGGTCGACGAACGGGCCCACACTCGAAACCCAACCGGTTCGCAGGCATTCGAGAACGTAGGCAGATTCGTTGCCCGTTATTGCCGG
The DNA here is from genome assembly GCA_964483805.1 of uncultured bacterium. Lineage (GTDB taxonomy): Bacteria > Muiribacteriota > Ozemobacteria > Ozemobacterales > Ozemobacteraceae > CAZADH01. Next base: position 4,577 of record CAZADH010000243.1, on the reverse strand, counting down.
AATCGAATTGGGGATGAATTCGTGGTTGGTCATGGCGTGCTCCGTCTCAGGATACGCCATAGTACAGGATGGGCCCGATACGATGCAATGCCACGACGAACCGCACCTGCCGGGCATTTCGTGGCGTCGGTCCCCGGCCTGTGGTAAGATAACTCCTGTTCATCTGTCACACCACATCCGATGAGGGTCGCCGCCTTGAAGAGTCTGTTGCGAAGTCTAGCCAGGAAGGCGTTGGTGCTCTTGCTCCTGGCCGTTGTGATCGGCGCGTTTTTTCTGGGCGAGATTACGACGTGGGCAGCGGCCAAGGCGTTTCTCCCCGAGAACCAGGGCAAGGAGTGGGCGCCGTTGGTTGCCTATGAAGCCGGCCAAATCAATCTCTACATGTTCCATTACGACGAGGCGATTCGGATTCTCGAAACCGCGATGCGTTTGTTTCCCAATGAATCCTGGATACCCGATGCGCACTTTCATGTCGGGCTGTGCTACCAGAAGACCAATCGCAGCGATCGGGCGTCCGCGTGGTTCAATGCCCTCATCAGTCGTTTTCCCGATCATCGTTGGGTGCCGAACGCGCGCAAGGCGTTGAGCGACATCAACGTCAACCGGATGTAACCGTGAACCAAGTCGCCCCCCAATCCAGGCAGTTGCCGCGCAAGATGACGCCGCGCGGCATGAGCGAAGACGGCCGCAAGTTGGTGGCGGTGCACATCGGCGACTTTCATGCGAGTCGCGAACCGTCGATGATCAAGACCGTGCTGGGCTCGTGCATCGCGGTCTGTCTCTATTGCCCGATGACCCGCACCGGAGGGATGAATCACATCCTGTTGCCCGGCGGCGAGAACCGTTTCGGCTTCGACGACAGTTCGCGCTGGGGCATCAATGCCATGGAGTTGTTGATCAACGCGATCCTCAAACTGGGTGGTTACCGGTTGCGGTTGCAGGCCAAGGTGTTTGGCGGTGGGCACGTGTTGCCCGGGATTTCGGTCGAGAACAGCCCCGGCCACAAAAACGTCGAGTTTGTCGAACAGTTTCTGGGCGTCGAGCGCATTCCCATCGTGGCGCGTGACACCGGGGGCACCGTGAGCCGGCAGGTGATCCTGCTGACCGACACGTTCGAAGTGTATGTCAAAAAGCATGCGTCGAGTGTCGTCGGCGAAGTCATCGCCCAGGAACAAAGCTACAAACAGCGGCTCGAGAAGCAGGTGGCCAAGACCGGCGACGTCGAGTTGTTCGATCTCTGATCGAGCTTGCTCGAGACGAAGGCAGCCAGGCACACGACATGAATTCCAACGAAATCGAGGCACGCACTGCACTGGTTGCGCGCCTGCAGAGTGAAGCGGTCGTGGGTGCCGACGGGCGTCGGCGTCTGCCATGCGCGCGTGCTTTGCAACTGGCCGGCGAACTCGACCTGACGCCGCGGGAGATCGGCCAATTGCTCGCCGAGGCGGGCATCAAAATCGCGGCCTGCCAGTTGGGGTGTTTCACATGAAGACGATCGCGGTGGCCGGAGCGGCGCGCCATGTCGGCAAGACCACGCTGGTGCGTCGGCTCGGTGCGAGTCTGGCGCCGTTGCGGGTGGCGGCGATCAAGGTTGGGCACGGGGTCGATCGCCCCGAGAAACCGGAACGACTGTTTCATGATGTGGCCGCGGCGCGGGTCCATCTCGACGAACTGCGGCAGCACGGCGAAACCGATGTGGGGGTGGTCGAGAGCAGCACGTTGGCGACGACGCTGGGTGCCGATCTGACGGTGTTCATCGACAGTCCGACCGGGGATGACAAGCCGGGGGCGGCGGCGTCGCGGGCTGCGGCCGACCTCGTCATCGGGCGTGACTTTCATGCGGCCGCGGTCCGCGCCCTGGTCGAGGCGCGACTCGGCACGGCCCGGCCGGTCGAGGTCCTGGCGCAGCAGCATGCGCATCTGTTCGGCGCCTGGCCCAGGCGACGGAGTGTGCCGGATGATGCGCTCCGCACTATCCTCGCCCACGTGGCGCGTCCCGGTGCGGAACACGTCTCCAGCGAGGACGCCCTGGGGCGGGTGACTGCCGAGGCGGTCGCATCTCCGCTCGATCTGCCTCCGTTTACCAAGGCGGCCATGGATGGATACGCCTGTGGTGGCGATCCGGACACCACCGGACGGTATCGGGTGGTGGCGACGTTGCCCGCGGGCCACGGCCACCGGGTGGCGTTGCGCTCCGGGGAGTGTGCCCGCATCATGACCGGGGCGATGATGCCGGAGGGTGCCGACCGCCTGGTGTGTCTGGAACACACCCGCGCCGAGAATGAATACATCGTATTGACGAAGTCCGCTGTCGCCCACAACATCGTACTGTGTGGCGAGAACCGGCGTGCCGGCGAGACCCTGCTGCCGGCCGGGGCGTGGCTGCGAGCGCAAGAACTGGCGACGCTGGCGGCGGTCGGCCTGACCACGCTTGCCGTGGTCAGGCGGCCGCGGGTCGGGGTGCTGGTGACCGGTTCGGAGTTGGTGCCGCCGGGGTCGCCGCTCACCCCGGGTTGCATCTACGACAGCAACGGTCGTCAAATCGTCGCCCAGGCTACCGTGGCCGGCGCAGAACCAGTGAATCTGGGCGTGGTCGCCGATGATGCCGGGGCGATTACCGAGCGGCTGCGTGCCGCGGTGGCCACCTGCGATGTCGTGGTGCTCAGCGGTGGCGTCGGCAAAGGGGATTGCGATCACGCGCACCGGGCCCTTGCCGAGGCAGGGGTCGAGATCCTCATCGATGGCCTGGCCATGAAACCGGGGCGGCCGCTGGTGTTTGGACGGGCCGGCACGACGCCGGTCTTCGCCCTGCCCGGCAATCCGGTCGCGGCCTGGTTGTTGTTTTATCTGCTCGTCGAGCCGTTGCTGGCGGCCATGACCGGTCGCGAGCTGCGCCGGCGCGTGCTCGCGGTCGAGCTCGCTGACCCGATCGCGCGCAAGAGAAGCGACCGGGTCGAGTTCGTCCCGGTCGCTCTGGAGGGCCGCCGTGCCCGGCCCGTGACCTATCACGGGTCAGGTCACATCAACGCTTTGTGTGAAACCGATGCCTGGTTGCGCCTCGAAGGCGACACCGGCGATCTGCCGGCAGGCGCCCGCGTCGATGTATTGTTATTGTAAATACCTGGTAATTACTCTTTTTCGGTGACGGGTGGTGCCGGCGGTCGTGCGCCCGGGGGCGGCATCATCGGCGGCATCTGTGGGCGAAACCCCGGCATGCCCCGGCCGCGCCCGCGTGGGCCCCACATCGGCATACGGCCCCGGGGACCGATGCCTTGCCGGGGCTTCTTGGCGAACAGGGCCTTGCGCTGGGCCTCGGTCAAGACGTCGAACATCTCTTTCATCATCAACAGGCGCGCCAACACCATCTGTTTGCGGGCGGCCATCTGGGCGTCGACCATCTTGCGGATGGCCTGTTCCGTCAGTTTCGCCGGGTCCTTCATCAGCCCGGATCGCTCCTGCCGGCACTCTTTGAGCTGTGCCTTGGCGTTCTTGATCTCGCCCTGGCGCTTGCTGAAGATGTGGCGCAACTTCAGGACCTGTTCGTCGCTGATTCCCAGTTTGTCGAGTTTCGCAAAGAAACCCAGCACGCCGGGAGCGCCGGCCTTGGTGCGCGAACGAGGGCCGGGAGGCATGAACCCCGGACCGTGTTGGCCACGGGGGCCGCGGGGACCCATGCCCGGTTCCGGACGCATGCCGTCGTGCCCGGCGATGCGGCCGAACAACTGCATGATCCGGTGATGATAGTCGCCGGGACCGGAGGGTTGGGCCCACGACGGGGCGACGACCGCGAGGGCCAGCAGTAAAACCAATACCGTGCGTTTCATGTGTTCCTCCCTGCAGATGATTTGGGCGTTGGTTTGACGCTCGGGGAGCGACCGCGGGCCCGTAGGCCCGACGCCCTCCATGGTTTTTTCATTGTAACCGGTTTTGCGGCCGTTGCGACAGGGTTTTGTCCATGCACCTTGGGGCCATTTGTCAGGCCGCCGGTGTCGGAGTACGTTGACTGTACCATTGGTGGTGGGGCAGAATGAATGCAACAACCGGCGTTTCTGGGCCGGAAAGACTCACGCGGTCAAGGAGTCAGGAATGAAGTTCATTCGTCCGGAACCGACGAAGTGCGAAGGGGTGCGGGCTTGTGAGAAAGCCTGCGCGCAGACCTTCTTCAAGACCGATGACGCGGCATTCTCGGCCGTACAGGTCAAGCAGGCCGAAGGGCGGCACACCATCAACGTGTGCAACCAGTGCGGCCAATGCATCGAGATCTGCCCGGTGCAGGCAATCTACCGCAACAAGGCCGGCACGGTCATGATCAAGAAAGACCTGTGCGTCGGTTGCTTCATGTGCATCGGGTTCTGTCCGACCCTGTCGATGCGCCGGGCCCATGGCCAACGGGAACCGTTCAAGTGTGTGTCGTGCGGGGCCTGCGTGAAAGCCTGTCCCAAGGGCGCGTTGGCGCTCGCAGAGGCGGATCACGCGAAACTGCCCGGCTGATGCGTGCGGTGGGTTCCCGAAGCGTGCCGATGGGTCCCTTGCGACTGCGCCATCGTGGCTGCAAGGGCCCACTTCGCGCATCCGTG
>CAZADH010000242.1:2499-9524 GCA_964483805.1 uncultured bacterium | reverse complement strand
GGTGCCATGGCCCCGGTGTCGTTGGGCGTCACGCGAAAACTCAGTTTCACGTTGGCCGTACCGACATCGACGCGCGCCGGACCAACGGGCGCATCGGACTTGGGCCCGAACAGGTTGTTGGCACAGCCTGTCCAGAGACACGTGCCGAGCAGAACCAGCACGGAGAGAACGTAGAGATACGGTCGTTGCATGGAACCTCCCTGATTGACGGATTTCTATGCAGGACCGTAGCACATTGCTTGGCCCTTGTCATTCAGGGAAAACCCTGACCGCGTTCAGGGTTTCCCTTAACGATTCTCTGAAGGTGCGGTCACCAGCAGACGGACGGGTTAGGGGAAGGCCGTCGCTCATTTGTGCATGACGAAAGGGGCGGTGGTCGCGATGTCAGTGGTCTACCTTCACTTCACCCTTATGATATCGATCGTCAGCGGATCTCCGGCGTAGCCACCGGACGCATCGCTGATGACCATCTTGGCGACCGGTTCGCGGTAGCCGGGCGGCGGTCGCCAGTGGATGATCGTGGGCGCCCATTGGTGGCAGGTGAGGGTCGAGACCGGGGCATCGAAGCAGAGCGGGCGGTGATAGGTGGTCAGACCCAGGTTGGTGGTGAAATCGATGCCCGGTTGCGCGGGGTGGTCTTTGCCCAACCGCGCCATCGCCCGGGTGAAATCGCGGTGGAGACCGGAGAAACCGCCCTGGGCCACGCCCACGGCGTCGACGAGTGCGCGACCCCGGCGGCCGCCGACGCCTTGCGCGATCTCGAGACTGGCGGCAGCCCCGAGGCGCTCGCGCAGGTAGATCCCAAAGAGACCTGACATGCCGTAGTGGACGCTGTCGCCTTCCCAGAGACACAATGGTGTCGTAGCAATACAATGTGCGTCTGCTGACCGACCATTCCGCTGGTCAATCGCGGCGATGTCTGGGTCGTATCGGGCCGCGGCCTCTTCAGCCAGGGCTTCGTCGAGCCACGTCTCTTCCGACGTCGAGGCGTTGTTGATCGCGTGTCCGACGTAATTGGCGAGGTGCTGTAACTCATGCGTCATCGTAAAGCGCATCTGCATCCGCCACGAATAGGATGATTCACCGTGATTGCGTGGGCGCACATACACGATGTTGCGACGATTGCTGTACTGATCGCCCGTGAAATCGTGGCCATTGAACCAGCCGTGGCATTCGCACGCATCGACGACCGCAGAAATGCAGACGTTCACCCGATTGTCGCCCTGGGCCCACCGAAACGGGGGGCCGTAGTGGGTCGTGATGAACGGCAGGATCTTCGTGGAAAGCTCGGTGCCCAACGACCGGATGTCGCTCGCCAGCGTGTAGGTGGCGACAAACCCATCGCAGGGATTCCGATCGAGGTAGATCTTGCACGCGGCACTGCGATACATGAGCCGTGCCTGCACTCCGAAGAACGCATTGTCACGGTCGTCGTGAATGTACAGGGTTTCGTACTCGCCGACCTTGGTCGCCGGGGCCGACGCCACCGCGTTCGCGGCCAACGCCGCGCGTACCGAGGTGTCGAAGCCGTCACCGGTCATTGCCCGGCGCATGTAGTCCTGCGCGGCCGGGAATGCCGCGGCGTTGCGGGCGGCGACTCGCTCCATGACGGCGTACTGCCGGACCAGATCCGGCGGATCGACCGGGTGGGCGTCATCCTGGGCCGAGAGGTTCTGGGCTGCCCGCAGACTGCCGCCGGTCATGGCCAACATCGTGGACGGGAGCGCCGCGCCCCATACATTGTATTGAAAAGTCGTGGTGGTCTGATGGCGCGGCGTCATAATGGTGACGAACTCTTCGGTTCCGGTCGGGGTGCTCAAGCGGATCTCGTGGCCGCTGCGGGTCTCGGTGGCGATGCGCGCGCCGAGAGCGAGTGTCAGAGGAGTGCGGGTCGAGAAGCTCTTGCTTGCGGTCTGACCGAAGCCGTCATCGACCACGATGCGTCCGTACAGAGGGGCGTTGGCATCCAGGCCGGTGATGGTCACTGCATGCGCCCGAGCCGTGGCCGCACTGTTGACCGTGTTGCCGAGAGCCGGCGTCGTGCCCCACTCGACCTTGGCCGTCGTATCGATCGAGGTGGTGAATCGGACCCCGACTTCGTTCTCGCCGCTCACGGCGGTGAATGACGACTCGATGGTCGGTGGCGCCACCGAATAGAAGGGGCCGCGCACGACCCGGTCGTTGCCTGCTTCGTCCCGGCTGGCCACGAACACCCAACCCGACAGGGGGACACCGGCGAGGTCATGGACATGGCTCGTGCCCAACGCCGGATGCTGACTCAGCGGCACCCACTGAGCCGGGTAGTCATACGGCCCGATGCAGACTCCCGAACTGGTCGGTTCATCGGTGGCCCACGACACGCGCAGCGTCGTCGAACCCGTGCGCGTCAGCGTGAGGTTCGCGATCGTCGGGGAGAGTCGATCCCCGGTCGTTGTCGTCGCACAATGGTACATCTCGAGTTCAGAGGTGTGATTGCCGAAGGGGTCGGTGAACACGGCCTTGGTGTAAACATCGCCCGGCGCGACCGTGAACCGGCAAACGTGATCGGTCTGATACGTGGTCGTGTCGGCGATCAAGGTGTTGATGCTGTCGGTGGCCGGCCCATAGAGCAGGCGGAGGCGCGCCGGTTCGTCGGTCTTCGCCAGGAACTCGATGTCGGTGAATTCCCCGGTGAGACCGGCCGACTCGATCTGGGGCACCACGGTGTCGAGCATCGATACGAAGCTCCCGCTGGTCGTCGTGATCGCTCCGGCCGAACCCCAGCGTTGTAAATACATCGTATAACTGTAATTGGTGTTGGCCGTCAGTTTGTCGAGACCGTAGAAGTTGGTGCCGCTGGCCAGGTAACAGCCATTCTCACGTCGCTCGGTGCCGAGCGGGCCGGTCAGGTCAAGGGTGAAACTGCACGGCGAGGTCACCGCGCTGAACCGCAACACGGTGAACGCCGTGCTCTGATCGTCAGCCGTGACCGGGCCCGGTTCCGGGGGGGGCTGCACCGTGACAAACGAGACGCCGGCGCCCGTGGCGATCTGGCCGAGGTTGTCGATGCTCTCGGCATTCACGTAATACCTCGTCTCCGGTGCGAGCCCGGTGAGGGTGACCGCATGGCGATTGCAGGCCGGTGCCGGGTCGGGGAACACCTGCCCGTATTGCGTCGTCGTGCCGTAGACGACCCGCCCCGTCGATACCGCCGGCGTATTCCAGGTGACATACACCGAAGTGTCGGTGATCGAGGCGATGGCGACATCGTTGACCGGCGTGCCGCCCCGATCGGGTTGCACGGGGGTATCGAAGGTTCGGTCGTCGGCATAGGTTGCCGCGGTCGTCGCCGCATCGAGTGCGAGGATCCGATAGTGATACCGGGTCAGCATCTGCAATTTCGGCAGGGTCGCCTTGTGCGTGGTGGTGGGCGTTCCCGAGAAGCGGATGGTCTTGCCGTAGTTGTTGTCGAGGCCGTAATCGAGGCGATACCGCGTCGGTCGGTCGGTGGTCCAGGACACCTCGGTGTAGACCGAGATGAAGTCGGCAAACACCTGGGCCTGCACGTTGCTGATCGCGATCGGCGGCAGGTTGCGCAGCGGGTCGGTATTGAGCAACAGGTGTTCGTTCACACCGATCGTGATCGGGACCGACTCAAGCAACTGCCCCGTGCCCAGGCGCGCTTGCAGAGTCAGCGAATACGTGCCGGGGGCCGCAGGATACAGCGTGCCGTAGAGCGGCAGCGTTGTGCCCGACGCGATGGGCGTCGGCCCCGCCAGTAACGTGACCTCGGTGATGCCGGCAAGCGTGGCACTGCCCACGCCGGTGACGGCCACCCGCGTCTGTGGCGCGACGACGCTGCCAGACGCCGGCACGGTGATCGCCAGTTGCGGCGTGGTGGTCGGCATCTCGCCGCTCAGGACGCTGCGAGGCGAGCCGGCCAGTAGATCCTGGTAGACGGTGAATACGTCACGGGTTCGATCGAGTCGGGCGAGGCGCGCCTGCAGGCGGGCGGTCAGACCCGGACGCGCCGTGGTCAACAGAGCCGGGTCGTCTGCAATACGTTGTAGTACTTCGGCCAGCAGGTCCTGGCGCAATCCCGATTCGGTGGGATGCACCGCCAGCACGTTCGTGCCCGCGACCAGGTCGAGGGCGCCGCGGAACTCGAGCGGGAACTCGGTATTGAGACCATGCACAGTGATCTCGGCGATGACGGTCGAGACCGGGACTGAGAGCGCCAAAGTTGCCCTGCCCTGGACTGCGGTGGCGGTGGCCACCAGTCGGTCGATGCGGGGCTGGGGTCCGAAATTGATGACCGACAAGGTGACGCCAACGGTGACGTTGTCATAGACCTCGGCGCGCAAGCCGGCGGTCGGCGTCGCCGCAGACACACGGTCAAGCGGGTTGGCGACCAGGTCGGCGAGGTGAAAATCGACGAGAATCTGAGCCTGCGGCCCTGTGCCGATGGGGGCTGATGACGGCCCGACCATCGGCCCAGCGTCGTTGCCATTGCCCAGTCGACAAGCGGTGATCAGACACGCGGTCAGCAATACAAAAGACAACACAAGCACTGAAAGATAGCGGCTCATCACGTTTCCCTCCCCCACCTATATGGCGCCCCATCTGCCAAACCGTGCGGCGGTCAGTTCAGCCGCACCGTCTCGACCACCCGCTTGACCGTGAACGGCCGCACCCGACGCGTGCCGGCCGGAATCGGGTCGTCGGTCAACTCGGCGGCGGTGGCCGTCATGGTTGTCGGCACCACGATCTCGCTATGAGTCCAGCGGGTGATGCTGGCCAGTGAGGTGTGGGCCGGGTCGAAAACGATGCGCGCCCGCATCTCGCCAACGTAGGTTTCGAGGCGCAACACGCCGGGGTCGTTGGCCAGATAACTGCCGAGCATGCCCGAGCGGCTCCGGCATCGCAGGTTTTGCACGATCAGGTCGATGCGAGCCCGTTGCCCCGATGGCGTCATGCCCGGCCGCTCGAAGTCACGCACGAAGGTCGGAAACGGCACGCGAAAGGCCAGCAGCACCCCGGCCACAAGTGAGAGCAACAGGATGACGGGCACGAAAAACGTGGGAATGCGCATCGTTCAGCCTCCGTTGGGCCTCGGTCGGTCGTAACCGGCCCGCAGTTCGATGCCCGCACACGGGCAGGCGTCGATGCAGGCGAGGCAGTGCGTGCAGTCCATGTCGCTGACCCGACGTTGCGCGGTGATCTCGAGTTGTTGCGGGCAGGCCCGTTCGCACGCGCGGCAACCCGTGCACGACGGCGTCAGCGTTGGCGCGATGGGCGACAGTTTGCGCACCACGCCGAGAAAAGCTCCGAACGGGCAGAGCACCCGACACCAGAAATACGGGAGCAATACACCGGCAATAAACACCAGTGGCACGACGAGATAGCTGTAGCTCTCGACGCCGTGCCCATGCCACGAAAACGCGACAAAATAGGGGCAGAACGGGCGGAACACGAGATCGCCGTATTTGTGTGTGGCGACAAGCACGGCGGCCAGGACCACGAAGCGCAGCGGCCACAACGACCCGGCGCGGCCATGCCAGGCGGTCTGCGCAAAACCAGTCGCTTTCGTGCCGACCCAAGCAATTATGGCCACCAAGGTGCCGACCGGACACACCCACGAGCAGAACGCCCGCCCGACCAGCACCGTGCCGATGGTGACGCCGATGAGCATCCAGAGATTGATGCCCGAGACGGCGCACAGAAACGTCGAGTTCAGCAGGTAGAACGGCATCGTCTCGAGCGCACCAAACGGACAGTAGGTCTCGAGTGTCGCCATGCTGGCGCGCGTGACGAACCGATACGTGAGCACCATCGGCACGAGAAAAAAGGCCAACTGAACGAGTCGACGAATAAGTTGCATGCCGCCAATCTACCGTACCGCGCCCGCCCGGTAAACCGGGGTGGTACCGAAAAACGGCACGAAAGCCGCGACGCCTGTCCGCTTCCGTTGGAAACAGACAGGCGTCACGGTGTTACCCGGGTTGCCGGATACCCGATTACTGCTCCGAGAACTCCTCTTTGCCGACGCCGCACAGCGGGCAGACCCAATCGGCCGGCACCTTGTCGAACGGAGTGCCCGGGGCCACGCCGTGATCGGGGTCGCCCTCGGCCGGGTTGTACACGTAACCGCATGCATTGCAAACGTAACTCTTCATGATCGAGAATTCTCCTTGGTTGGGTGGATATTGTCAATCTCGGCGCATGCGTGCATGCGCGTATTTACTGTGTATTGACTCGTTCGTGGCTCCCCTCGCCTCGCCCGCCCGTCACGCATCCCGAAACAGCAAACGTCGTTTGGGTTCTGCTGAAGCAGGGTCAGTTCGGCAGCGCCTCCAGCTTCTTCTTCAGGGTCGCATACATGAGCGCGCCAAGATTGCGGCAACGCAGCATGCCATCGTGGTTCGGCACGTAGACCTCTTTGGCCGTCCCGACCGGCTCGAGCTTCATCTCTTTGAGCATGGTCTCGAGATGGCCGACCGCCTCGCCGCTCCATCCGTACGAACCGAACGCGCCCGTAACCAGATTGGTCGGTCGCAGCCCCTTCAGGTAGCACATGACATCGGCCACCGACGGGAAGATCTGGTTGTTGATCGTCGGTGAGCCGATGGCAAACCCGCCTGCATCGAGCAACTCGGTGGCGACGTCGCTGCGGTGGTTCGACGAACCGAGTGCCATGATCTGCACGCGCCCGCCGGCCTCGATGATCGCCTCGCCGATCGCCCGCGCCATGAGCGCGGTGCTTTGCCACATCGTGTCGTAGGCGACGACGATCTTGTTCGTCGGTTTGCGGCGGATCCATTGATCGTACAGGCCGATGATCTTGCCAATGTGCGACCGCCACACCGGTCCGTGGTCGGGCGCCAGCACCTTGATCGGCAGGTTCATCTTCATGAACCGGTCGACACACTTGCCCAACGGCGACACCAGCGGCCCGAGAATGTTGGCAAAATACTTGGCGGCCTCGGCTTGCATGATGCTCCAGTCGTTCTCGTCGTCGAACAGATTGCTGAAGGCCATGTGCATGC
>CAZADH010000242.1:0-2489 GCA_964483805.1 uncultured bacterium | reverse complement strand
GAACAAGACGTTGTCTTGCGGCAGCCAACTGAACATGCTGTCGGGCCAGTGAATCATGCGGGTTTCGAAGAACTGCACGTTCAGGTTGCCCAGCGACACCGTCTCGCCATCTTTGACCACGGTGATCTCGCGGTCGAGGCGAAAATGGTCGTGGATCGCCTTGGCGCCCCGCTCGGATGCGTAGATGACCTTGGGATTGACGGTGTCGAGCAGTTGCGGCAACGCGCCGGTGTGGTCCATTTCGGAATGGTTCGAAACAACCACCTCGATGCGTTGCGGATCGATCACCGAGGCGATCCGGCTCATCATCTCTTGATAGTACGGCGCTTTGACGGTGTCGACGAGGGTGATCTTGTCGGCCATGATCAGAAACGCGTTGTAACTCGTACCCCGCGGTGTTGCATAACCGTGCAGGTCGCGCAGAACCCAGTCGACGGCGCCAACCCACCAGACGTGCTCCGAAACCTTTACGGCGCGCAGTCCGTCAAAACCTTTGCTCATGTGTGCCTCTCTGTGGTTCGTGCCTGCCCCGATCGGGCAGGACTCCCGGCGGCCCCACCGGCGGTCGGATGACCGACGGCCGATGGGGCGCGTTCCGGGAAGATCAGGGGGTTACTTTCCCCGGGCTGCCAGTTCGCGGTCGAGCATATACAGACCCGCCGGAACCTTCGATACCATGTTCAGTTTGTCGACGATCAGGGTGGCGTTGTGCTCTTCTTCCACCTGCTCATCGACGAACCAGGCCAGGAAGTTGTTCGTGGCATGATCGTGCAGGTCGCCGGCCAGATCGACCAACTTGTGGATCGACGCCGTGATGTGTTGCTCGTGCTTGAGCGCCTGCTCGAAGGCCGCCAACGGCGACTTCCAGTCTTTGGGCGGTTGCGGAATGCCCTTGAGCACCGTGCGCCCGAACTGCTCGTGCAGATAACCGATCAGCTTCTGCGCGTGCGCCATTTCCTCTTGGGCCTGCAAGTTCATCCAATGGGCAAAACCCATCAATTTTTCGGCGCGGAAATACTCGGACATCGCCAAGTACAAATAGAACGAATACAGCTCCTCGCCGATCTGGTTATTGATGGCATCAACCATCTTCTGCTTCAACATAATGTATGGCTCCTTTGCGGGCCGACGACCCGCAGGTTAACTCAGCTCTGGGCCTGCCAGACGCCGTGCTTGTTGCAATACTCGCGCACCGTGAACTTCGAACAACCGCATTTGAACACGGCTTCGGGTTTGGCACCGGGCTTGAGATCGACGCGGGTGACGCCCTTGTCACCGATGCACTCGATGAACTCGATGTAATGGTCGGGGTCCATGGGATGGGCGACGCTGCCCACGGTTACCTTGATGCCGTCGGCCGTCTTCTCGATGACCGGCACGTGCTTCTCTTTCGCCGCATCGACGGTGTTTTCCGCCAGGTGCTTCATCGGTTTCCCGCAACAAACCAACTCGCCGCCGGCCGCATGCAGGACCTCGACGACGTTGCCACACAGTTCACATTTGTAGATCTCGAGACTCTTTGTCATGGTCTAATGAACCCTTTCTCGCACAGAACGTGCCTGAGAGAACGTATTCTGAAGTTACGCAATGCCCGCCCGCGCCGGATGCGCGTAGTGGGCGTTTGCCGCCACGAGGGCGGCCCGAAACGAAGTTTCGGGCAGTGCAAACGACCCGCGGTCGCCGGCCGCTGCTGGCACTGGCGACTGGGGCCGAGGTTACAGGTGTGCTTACTTATCACCGTCCACGGTGAGGTGGACGAGCTTGGCATGAACGCCCTGGATCAGGTTGAGCTTGCGCAACATCTCGTCTTGATCTTCGCTCTTGCCGACCAGTTCGAGAATGAGCAAACCGGAGTCGGCGCACTTGTCGAGAACGCCGTCGTGGATGCCCAGGCGGGTCTTGATCATGCAACCCCAGGCGGTCAACACCTTCTGGACATTCACAGCCGCTTCTTTGCGCTGCCCGATCAATACCGTCATCACCGTTCGTTCGTTTTTGGCCACCACTTCATCCTCCTCTTACGATGTATTGCTGCGGTCACCGGGAGACCGCGCGTCACGGCGGGCTCAATTGCCCGCGCGTCGTTTTTCGCAGACCTTATTCTACTTGGCGAGCTTGGCCACCTCGGCCAGCACCTTTGCGTAATCGGGCTCGTGCGTGACTTCTTTGACCAGTTGCTGGTAGCGAAGAATGCCCGCACCGTCGACAACAAAGATGGCCCGCGCCAGCAGTCGCAGCTCCTTGATGAGAACGCCCAGGGCCAGGCCCAACGATGCGTCGCGGTGGTCCGAGACGCTCTTCACATTCTTCACCCCAGCAGCACCGCACCAGCGCGCCTGGGCGAACGGCAGATCCATGCTGGCTGCCACGACGTTGACGTTGGCGCCCAGCTTCGTCGCTTCGTCGTTGAAGCGGCGCGTCTCGATATCGCACACCGGGGTGTCGAGCGACGGGACAGTGACCAGCACGGTCACCTTACCGGCAAAGGT
>CAZADH010000241.1:7215-9573 GCA_964483805.1 uncultured bacterium | reverse complement strand
AACGCGGCGTTCATCCGCTTTGGCCAACTCGAGGTGAATCCGAATGATCCGGACAGCAAGGAGTCGCTCGACAAGCTCCGGCCACCGCCGTTGTATCTGCTGCCGTCGCTGACCGACGACCGATTCGCTCCCGATCTGGTGATCAACGAGTTTCTGAAACGCCGCTGGAAGGGGCCGGTGGTCTTGGCACGCCAGTTGTTCGCGTCGCACGCCGAGTATCAGTCGATGATGAGCACGATCGTCGAGATGCCCTATATGACCGGATACAACACGATGGCCGAGATTGCCGCCGGCAAGAGCGACCGTCAGTTTCCGCCCGCTGCGAACATTTTCGGTGAAGACAGGGGCGAGGCGATCAAGATCGAGCAAGGCGGGGTCGTGCTCTACGAAGGTCCGGCCGATCCCGGCAAGGCGATGGCGGTGATCGATCGGCGGATCCAACGCGAGGTGTCAACGATCGATGCGCTGAAGACCGAGGTTGATCCGAAGAAAACCGGCGAGTTTCGTCTGGGCGGTGTGGTCCGGGTCAAGAACGACGAGGGCGTCGACCTGGTGCTGCCGCCGCGGGGCATGGCGCCGCCTTTGAAAGTGGTGTCGGGCGGCATGATCGTGCTGGAGAAGGGCAATGTCGTGTTGCGCGGGGTCACGGTGGCAAACCCTGGGGAGGCGCTGACCATCGTGATGAAGGCGGGAACACGCGTGATGGTGGAGTCGGCGGCGGCCAACGCGGTGAACATCGTCGCGCCAAAAGCCGGCATCGTTGCGTTCGGCACGCCGGTCAAGGTGCTCGGGTCGCTCGCGCTCGGCGATGTCAACCCTGCGGATGTCGTGCACGGCGGCGTCGTGCAGTTCAGACCCGAGCAGGATCCCATCCGCACCAATGCGGCTGCTTTTCGCAAGATCGCATTGGCCGAGGGTGACGCATACTGGCATGAATAGAGCTTTCGCGTCCGCGACGCGGCCGTTTTGGCCCGGTCGTTCGGTCGGCCGATGCGGGTCGTTTGCACCGCCCGAAACTGCGTTTCGGGCAGCCGTCCGTGGCGGCAAACGCCCACTACGCACCTCGTGTGCGGGTGGGTCGTTTGCACTGCGCGAAACCGTCGTTTCGCGCGGATTGGCCGGGTTCACCCTGGTCGAGATCAGTATTGCGGTGCTGCTGCTGGCGATGGTCATGGTGCCGCTGTTGGCGATTTTCGGCAGTGGCAACCAGACCTTGCAGGTGACGACGGGGGCGATGGTGGCGCATGCGGCGGCGCTCGAACTGATCGAGCAGTTGATGTTGATTCCGTTTGCCGATTTGCCCGACGGCACGCTGAGCGACGATCGGGTGCGCAACCTGTTGCCGATTGGCGACGGATCGCCCTGGCGGTTCCATCTGAGTGATGTGCCCAGCGTTCGCCGTCAGGTGGTGATCTCGACCCTGTCGCGCAATGGCCAGGCCCGTTTCAAGAAGGTGGTGGTGCGCGTCGAGTGGCAGATGGCCAACGATCGAGCCGGGGCGCGCAAGATCGAGTTGTCGACACTGGTGGCGGCCGATGCGAGTTGATCGGCGGCACGGTTTCTCGGTTCCGGAGCTGGCGGTTGGCGTCGGCGTCCTGGCGCTGTTTTTCGGGGCGGTGATGATGCTGTCGACGCAGTTGAACCGCAATTTCACGAAGGGCGAGGCCACGGCGGTTTCACAGCAGGAGTTGGGCCTGTTTTTGGGGGCATTGCGACAGGACATGATCAACTGCATGGCCCCGGCCGAATACCTGGGCGTCGATTGGAAAAAGGCTATCGTGGCGGAGCCGGGGCGGCTGCGCTTCCACGTCTACGCCGACGATCGGGGCGCGATGCTGCCGGTCGAGTGGACGCAGGAAGGCAATCGGGTGCGCCGGTCGTGTCAGGGAAACGACAAGACGTACATTCGCAGCGAGATCGCTTCATTCGCATGGCGGGTCGAGACCGAGGTCCTGACCGGACGGGCCACCGGGGTACGGCAGATGTGGCTCGACGTGCAAGTCTCTTTGCGTGGGCCGGAATCGCGTGGCGCCTTGGCGGCGGCGCCGGTTTCGGTGAAGACGAAAATGTTCCCGCGCCGTTTGAACAGATTGTTGAACAAATCGGGCGCGTAGAACGTCTAGTATGTGGGACAACTTGTCGGCAAACCTCTCGACAGGCATGGGGTATAATAGACAGAGAACGCGACTTCACGGCAAGGAGGGCACGACGATGCTGCGAATGAGAAACTGGTGGCTGAAAGTCACCCTGGTGTGGGTCCTGGGATTCGCCCTCACCTGCGGGCCGTTGATTGCTGCAGGCAGCTTCTATGACACGATCCAGGGTGCCGGTGATGATGCGCAGTCGGCGCTGTCGGAC
>CAZADH010000241.1:0-7205 GCA_964483805.1 uncultured bacterium | reverse complement strand
ACGACAAGCCGGCGCCAGTCACGGCCGTGCCGCCGGCGAACCCGGAGCCGCAGGCCCCGGTGCAGGAACAGAATGCTGCGGTGGGTACGGGCAAGGTGCAGTATGCGATCAGCGCCGATCAATTTCAGGCGCTGATTCAGCGGATCATCCAGGCGATTCTGGGTGCGTTCGGGTGTGGTCGTGGTGCGGTGATCATTCGCATTCCGTGCGGTGTGCCGACAACCAAACCGACCCCGGTGCCGACGACGCCGACGCCCCCGACGACGAACTATCCGACCCCGACTGGGCCGGTGACACCGCCGGCGACCAATACCGGCACATCCGCCGGTTCCGCGACGGGCATCGAGGGTATTCGTGCCGAGATTCGCGACAAGTTCGGCATCAACTGTGCAAACGGTGATTCAGCGCGCGGTTGGAGCGAGAAGCAACTGGCCGCGGCCCGCGATGTTCTGAAGAAGCTGCCGGCCTGCTTCTATGGCAACACCAAGACGATCCAACGCGATGGCGTGTTCCGCAGCCCGTCGGTTCTCGGTTACGTGGCGATGGGCATTCCGACCGTGCACATGCTCGACAGTTCTTGTTACGAAGGCACTTTCCAGGGCACGCTGGTGCATGAGATGACCCACTGCTGGCAGGCGAACAACCCCTCTCTGTCGCGGCAGTGGCAGGCCCAGTGGTGGCGCAGTGGTCGGCCGAATCCGCCGTCGGTGAGCGGTTACGGCAACACCCAGCCGGCCGAGGACATGGCCGAGAGCGTGCGCACCTATTTCCAGGCGGGTTCGCGCATGAAGCAGAGCCACCCCGACCGGTACGAATGGATCAAGAACAACGTCATGGGTGGTGCTGAGTACTGACCATGAATACGGCAACAATGACGCGAAGTCTCAAGGTTTCCGTTGGCGTCGTGTCCTTCATGGTCTTGGCGACCGTGGCGGCCGTGGCGATGATCAAGGCCCTGCCGTTGCCCGATCTGGTGCGGCAGGCGGATCTCGTCGTGGTGGCGACGGTTGAATCGATCAGCCAGGCCAGCGTCGATCGCGAGCAGATCAGCACGATGAAGAACGTGCTGAAGCTCGACAAGACGTTGAAAGGCGACTGGGCGGCGGCACAACCCCTGGTGGTGCTGACGCAGCAGCGGGGCGCTTACGGTGAAGTCGGATCGCTCGAAGACCAGGTCGAGTTTCCCAAGGCCGGCAAGCAGGTGTTGCTGTTCTTGAAGAAGGCTGGCCCCGACAAGCTGGCGCTGGTCAATGACTTGCAGGGTGTGTGGCCGATCGAGGGCGACAAGCTTCATGGTTTCGGTACCGGCGTGAAGATGTCGGCGGTTGTCGAAGTGATCGAGAGCCAACGACTCAACTGAGTCAGATATTGCTGTTGTATTGCAACAACCCCGCGTCCTGGCGACGCGGGGTTGTTGGGTTTAGCGGCGGGCTTCGCGGACCATGTGGGCCAGCTCGGGAATCAATATCCGTTCGAGCGCGAGGCCGACGGCGCCGCGCGAGCCGGGCAGACAGACGAGGATCTTGCCGCGGGCCAGGCCGGCGGTGGCGCGGCTGAGCATGGCCGCGGGGCCGATCTGGTGAAACGAGAGCAGGCGGAACAGTTCGCCGAACCCGGGCAGTTCTTTGTCGAGCAGGCTGCGGGCCACCTCGATGGTGCCGTCGCGGGCGGTGAGGCCGGTGCCGCCGTTGGTGACGATGGCATCGAGGGGCAGCGCCAACCACTCGGTCAGGCGCGTGCGCATTTCGGTGGGGTCCTCGCGAATGACGGCATACTGGGTGATCGCGTGGCCGGCGGCGGTGAGACGCTCACGCAGCAGGCGGCCGGATTCGTCGGTCGATTCGTTGCGGGTGTCAGACAATGTCAATACGCCCAATGTCAAACGGGCGGGGGCTTCGGCGTGGTGTTCGGTGTGCGACATGGGGTTTGGCCTCCGATCAGGGGATGGGTGGCGATACGCCAATCCCCGTCATTTTTTCGTGCGTTTCTTGGCGGCGAGCAGGCGCGAGGTCGTGTCGCCACCGGTGTCGGGTGAGGGGGCTGCCGGCGGTTTGGCCTTCGGCG
This sequence comes from uncultured bacterium, assembly GCA_964483805.1. Classification (GTDB taxonomy): domain Bacteria; phylum Muiribacteriota; class Ozemobacteria; order Ozemobacterales; family Ozemobacteraceae; genus CAZADH01. The sequence continues at coordinate 5,141 of CAZADH010000241.1, read as the reverse complement.
CCGGGGTTGCGGGTGCGGCCGCCGGTTTGGCCGGTGCGGCCGCGGGTTGGGTCGTGGGTTTGGCGGGGCCGGTGACGGGTGACGTCGATGGGCCGGGGCCGCCGGCGCGAATGCGGTCTTTCAAACCGCGCAGCGAAGAACCGCCATCACTGGCGGCGGCGGGCGGGTTGGCCGCCATTGCCGGGTCGGCTGCCGGTGCCGCAGCGTCGCCGTTCCTGGCCCCGGGACCGGTCGCACCCGGGGTGGAGGCGGGTCGCGCGCCGGCCGGGGAACCCGGGGTGGCGGGCGCGTTGCGGGGGATCTTCACTTTGAGGAGGTGGCCGAGTCCGGACGCCTCGGCGGCGGTGTCGGCGCTGGTTTGGGGCGGCCGCAACCAGCGCCAGAAGCGCTGCACGTCTTCGCGGCCGACAGCCACACGACGCACGGCGATGTCGAGAACGAAGAAGATGGCGGCGGCCTGCAACAACCAGGGCCAGATTGGCAGCTCGTCGTAGGTGTCGAGACGGTCGTGCGAGAACACGGTGCCGGCGTCCTTGGCCGAGGCGATGATGCGACCACCGGTGTCGCTGGCGATTTCCTCGAGCAGGGTGCTGTTCGGCGCGAGTTCGCTGTATTCGGGCGAATAGGAGATGGCCATGCCGGTGTTGGTGTGGGCGGTGACTTCGTGCTTGTCGTTCTGCTGTGTAATATGAAAGAAATACGCACCGTCTTGATCGGCGTTGATGACGGCCTCGTACTCTCCGGGGCCGACCTGTTGCATCGGCTGATCGCTCAACGCCTTGCCGTTGGGCAGTGCCGCCGAGAAGCGCGTGTCGGCGAGATTGACCAGATCTCCTTTGGCATCGAATGACTCGACGCGCAGCTTGATGCGGGAGCCGTCGCGTTGCATCGAGGCCACCAGCCGGTGTGTCAGGGTGTCGGTGAGCAGGAAGCGGGTGGCCTGACCGAGGATCTGGCTCATGCCCTCCCACCCCGCCCAGTCTTTGGTCCATTTGCCGTAAACGTCGGTGGTGAAGGCCACCGATTTGCCGACGCCCTTGCGCCACGAAGCGAGAACGGGGGATCCCTCGGGATTGACCAGATGCACGGTGGCCCGGTCTTTGTCGGTGGTTTCGACGAACCCATGCAGTTGCGGCACGGCGGTGAGCGGCACCCCGCGCAGAATGGCGCCGATCTCGACCAGTTTGGGGGTGAAGGTCTCCTCGTTGACGACCTTTTTGGTCGCCATCAGGGCCTCCTGCAGGAAGATCCGCGGCAGGGCGTTGGCATCTTCGGTGAAGTAGAATCGTCCGTTGCCGATCTTGGCCAGGTTCTGCATGAACGGCATGTCGGCGTCGCGGCCGAGAGCAATACAAGAGATGGTAATGCCGTCGGCCGACATCTTCTTCGCCGTCGCCTCATGGGCGCCAGGGGAGGTCAGACCGTCGGACATGATGATGCAGTGCTTGCTCGAGGCGGTGATCTTGTTGAGGGCGTCGTAGGCGAGGGTCATGCCCGGCAACAGGAAGGTGCCGCCGCCTTCGCGGAGCATGCCGATCTGGTCGATCATCGCCAGTTTGTTTTGCACCGGGACGAGCGGTTGCACCCACTCGCCCTGGTCGTCGAAACCGACGACGCCGAACATGTCTTTCTCATACAACATCTTTACAGTTTCAATACAGGCTTCCTTGGCCAGGTCGAGTTTGGTCAGGTTCTTGCCGCCCTCGACGGTGCCGCCCATTGACCCAGATTTGTCGACGACGGCACAGATGGCCAGAGGCGGCATCTTCATGCGGGCCTTGATGTCCATGGTGACGGGCAGTGCTTCCTCGACCGGGGTCTTCAGATAGCCGCCGGCGCCAAAACTGCTCGGGCCGCCGGTCATCATGAAGCCGCCGCCGAAGTCGCGCACGTAGGCCAGCACGAGGTTCATCTGGTCTTGCGACAGCAGGGTGCCCGGAACGTTGTTGAAGACGACGGCCACATAGCGGAGCATCTCGCCCATGTTGCCAGGCACGGAGTGCGGCGGGATACGGTCATACTTGATGCCGTGGTGTTCGAAGACGTGGGCGAGCATCGATGGCGTCTCTTCGACGAGCAGGACCTTGGGTTGCCCCTCGACGAGGGTGAACCCCCGGGCGACGTTGTTCTCATACAGCGTGTCGGCGCCGCATTGAATGTGGGCTTCGTAGCCGAAGAAACCCTTGTCGGTGAGTTTCTGCCCGAGGCGGATCACCTGTTTGCCGGGCTTGATCTCGACCGCCCGTTGACCGATGAGTTCGCGGTTGCGATACAGGCGCAGGGTGCCGGTGCCGGCGGCCAGTGACTCGACGGGAATCTCGACGTCGAACTCCTCATCTTGATAGACCTTGGCCGGCAGAATCAGATCGCGCAGCAAGACCTCGCGTTCGCCGCCGCGCGAGACCGGGCAGGCATAGACCTGGACTTTGCGTTGCTTGAGCAGGGGCACGATGTCGCGGGCCCGCCCCTGGGTTTCGTTGCCATCGGACACCAGCACGATGCGGCGGGCGGTGTGTGGCGGAAACATGGCCAATGCCGCTTGCAGCGCTTGATTGAGGTTGGTTGCCGACCGGCCGACCTGGACGTGGACGTCGTCGAGCGAGGGATTTTTCATCGGGGGATATTCGACGCCCGGTGCCTCACCAAACGAGATCAGGGCCGCCCGGTCGCCCGGGCCCATGCGGGCCAGCGCGTCTTTGAGTTGTTGGGTCTGCACATGCAGATGCTCTTGCGACACGCTGAGAGAGCGGTCGAGCAGGAAGACGACGCACAGATCGTAATTGGTCAGGCGGTAAAGCCAGGGGCCGAGGGCAGCGATCAACAAAAGAACGACGACAAGTCGCAATACAAGAGCAATATATCTGCGATCGGTGGCCAGTGGGGCCTTGCTGTTGCGGGCCAGATGAACGAACCAATACAGCAGGGGCAACAGCAGGAGTGACCAGTGCCAGATGCGCAGCATATCAGGCGAACTCCACGCGACGCTGGTGGAAGAGCCAGCCCTCGATGCAGACGACGATCAGCGCGATCAACACGAACAATACATGCAGATCGCGATTGGTGGTGATCGCTTCCTGGGCCAGGGACTGGTCTCCCTCGGCCGTGGTCAAGGTCTTGCGTGGGCTGATGTCGCTCTCCCCGGGCAACAGGGCCGAGAAGATCAAGACCTGATCGGGACGCCCGGCGATGCGGAGTCGGTACAGTCCGGACTGCCAGGCATCGGTGATGCGAAAGACGTCTTGTTCGGCGGCGAGTTTGGTCACGGTGCCGTCGGGGCGCAGCAGTTCGGCGGCGGTGACCCCGCGGGCCGGAAACTCGAGGTTCTGGCCGCAGACGTAGCCGAGTTTTTCGTTGGCACCGGCATGGTCGTGCAGCAGGTTGGCCAACAGGATTGGCCACGCCGGCAACAGTGGCAGGTTGCTGCGGGCGGGTGGGAAGGTCAACAGTGCGATGCCGCTCTCGGGGCCGGCGGGCAGCCAGTGCAGCCAGGGTCCGGCCGTGCCCTCGGCCAGCGTGGTTCCGGACCGTTTGAGGGCGTAGCGGTGGCTTTCGAAGACCTGCACCTGCTGCAGGCGCAGGTGTTGGAAGAACGGGTGCTGGATCTCGGCCCGCAGGAACACGCTGTCGCCGGCGCTGTCGCCGCGGTCCCACCATCCGGGCAACGACGGGGGCGCCAGTGCGAGAATGCGGCGGTCGGGGCCGAGCACGGCCGGATCGGGCTGGGTTTCGCTGTAGACGACCCAGTGGGCATCGAGCAGCGGGGTCAGGGTCGCGGGTGGCGTGGGAAACTCGGCCAGGCGCACGTTGGGCAGCAGGGTGAACGGCAGACGCACGTAGGGATTGGGCGTGCCGATGAGCGCAACCTTGCGCTGGTTGCTCGCTGGGGGCAGGCAAAGCGTGACGTCGTCTTCGGCGAGCAGATCTTTGGGGGCGATGCGGACCTCGACCGGCCCGGTGACGTCGGCCAGATCGTCGTAGAGCACCATGGCGTCGCTGTTGGCTTTGACCGTGACGTCCTGGGATCGCATGGTGACCCCGCCGTGTCGTACGGTGAGCGGCATGGTGTGGTCGCGGTCGGAGTGGTTGTGGATGCCGACGAACAACTGAAAGTCGCGCGGGCTGCGCGGTGACCGCTTGAGTCGCGCGCTGGTCAGAGCGATGTTGAAGTTGTCGCGCCCGACTTTGAGCAGGTGGATCGTGGTCGAGCCGAGCGCAACGTCGGTCAGGGCCTCGGTGCCGCCATCGGAGGCCACGAACACATGGCTGTTCTGTTTGCCCTTGAGCAACGCCAGGGCGAGAACCATCGCTTCTTTGAGTCGTCCCGGGCCATCCTTGGCCGCCAACTGGCCCAGGGTCTGCTTGAGGATTGCCGTGTCGGCGCTGAAGGCGGCCAGCACCTGGGCCTGCGGACCGGCCTCGAGAATGGCCATCTCATCGCCAACGCCCATGTTGGCCACGGTCTGTTGTGCCTTCTGCAGAGCTTCGGCGAAGCGACTGCCGCCGTCGCCGTCGCGCGCCTTCATCGATAGCGATGAATCGACGATGAGCACGATCTTGTTGCCGGCCATGCCCTGCGTGCGCCAGACCGGCTGCGCCAGCGCGAGGATCACCAACAGCAGCGCCAGCAGCTGTAATAGGAGCAACAGGTTCTTGCGCAGGCGTTGAAATGGGGTGTTGGCGCGGAAATCCTCGACCATGCGCGACCACAGCAGCAACGACGGCACGGTGGTGCGGGTGCGCCGCAGCTTGAGCATATAAAGTATGGCTACGACCGGCAACAGTGCCAGGAACGAGAAGGCCGACAGATCGAGGAAGGCCATGCTCAGCGCAGGATCCCGCGTTGGCGCAGCACGCGGGTGACGATGTCATCGATGGCCGTGGTTCCGTCCCATAGCAGGTACCCGAGGCCATGGCGGCGGCAGAACCCGGCGGCATTGTCGAGATACTGCTGCAGCGCGTTCATGTAGGAAGCGCGGGTGGAGGGCGACAACGTCACCTCGAGGGTCTCGCCGGTTTCGGCATCGACGAGTGCCAGATCGCCATCGAGGGTGGGATGGAGCTCATCGGGCGTCAGCAGATGCGCGAGCACCACCTCGTGGCCCCGTTGCCGCAGAGACAAGAGGCCCTTCTCGGCCAGCGTC
>CAZADH010000240.1:8708-9581 GCA_964483805.1 uncultured bacterium | reverse complement strand
CCGCTTACAAAGTATTGCCCGGTGAGTTGCACGCCGCTCAGGGGTTGCTGGTTCAGCCCCGTCGCTGGCATCACCGCCGTCAGTGTCGGCGCCGGCGCGTTCACGGTCAGGAATCCCGTGCCCGTGGCCGTCTGTCCATCGACGTTGGTCACCTCGACGTTCCAGGTTCCGGTCGCCGCCCCCGTCAGATCGAACGCGCACGCCAACGACGTCGGACCGTTCACCGTTATGCCGCTTGCTGAAATCTGCGGCTGGCCGGTGCGGGTAAGCCGCACCGTGGCCCCGGTTGCGAAACCGGTGCCGGTGATGGTCAGGCTGCGCGCGCCGCCCGAGTTGAGCGCTTGCGCCGGCGCCACGGCCGTCACCGTCGGCGCGGGCATGATCACCGTGAAGAGATTTGCCGCAGTCACCGTCGGGCCGCCGGGGTTGGCCACCACGATGTTCCAGGTGCCCCACGCCAGACCGGTCAGGTCGAAATCGCACGTCAGCGAGGTGCTATTCAGAACGTTGACGTTCGTCGCCGCGACCGGTGTCGCCCCCGACCGGGTCAGTTGTACGGTTGCCCCGCTCGCGAACAGGGTGCCCGTGATCTGCACACCGACGATGCGCCCTGTGTTGCTGCCCCGCGCCGGTTGTGCGGTCTGCACCGACAATCGGTCGGGGATGGTCAATGTCGTCGCCCCCGTGGCCGGCCGATCGTACCAATCAAGCATTTCGACTGTCCAGACCCCGGACTCGGCCGCAGGATCAGGGTAGATCAACAAGTATTGCGTGAGCTGGCTGTTGTGATTGCTGAGGTAATCCTGGAAGAACGAAACCGTGCATCGGCGAGCCGGAAACCCCGGGCGGGTCAGACGCATAGAGACGAACGAG
>CAZADH010000240.1:0-8698 GCA_964483805.1 uncultured bacterium | reverse complement strand
ACTGAATGTTGGTCGCAGGCGGCCGCACCACCCACATCCCCGGGTTGATGTCCCGCTCAACGACACCCACCGTCATCAAGGGAGTTGTCGTATTCGGCACCACGGCTAGGGCATCGGTCATTGTCGCCCCTTGCCCTTGAAGATCGGTGATGTCGAGGGTCCAGGTGCCCACCGTCAATGCCGGCGCGCTGAAACCAAGCGTCACCGCGTTGTTGGCGGGAGCACCCACCGCCGTAGCCGCCACCGGCGTCACCCCGGGCTGGCTGAGGCGTGCCGAGGCCAATCCGCTGGCAACACCGTGCCCGGTAACTGTCAGCCACCGCAGCATCGTACCAGAACTGTGACCCACCGCGCCTTCGCCGATCTGCCGCCACGCCTGGCGCGGCGACACCGCCTGCACCGCCAACCGCGGCAATACGCGAACCAGACTGCTGGACCGGATCGTCTCGCCTGCTGCCGTCACGGCTTCGATGGTCCACAAGCCCTCGGCCGCGTTGGTCAAATCAAACACGCAACGCACTGATGTATTGCTGTTGTAGGACACCTGCGCCGGCACGGGTGTTTCTCCGTTGCGCACCAGGCGAACCTGGCTGCCCGCGGTGAAGCCGGTACCGCCAACGGTTAGCAGAATCTCGGCATGGGGCCCCAGCGCGGAGATCGCCGTCGGCGTGAAGCTGCTGATCCACGCGGCGCCGGTGGCAAGAACGTTCGCCGTATACAGGCACAGGCCGGCCGGCCCGGTCGCCCACGCGTTAACGACCGTGCGCACCGGCGGCCCGGAGAAGTGCTGGGCAAAATCGTACTGAAACGACCGCTCGCCTTCCAATACCGGCAACTCAACACGATGCTTCGCCAGCAACTGATCGATCGTCGATTGCCCCATGGCATACCAGGTCGGCAGTGCTGTCTGCCCGGCCGGCACCGGAAAGACAATGCGCAGTTCGGCCGGCTCGCCAGGCAATACATCGTATGCGATGCGCCCGGTCTGGCCTTGCGACAGCGTCAGCGTGCCAACGCGCCGTCCCGGGACGTCGACGGTCACCTCGACCTGGGTAATCGGGTCGAGATGGGGCAACCCCGTGGCGATCGTGCCCGATGCGCTCAACTCACGCACGGCCTTGCAAGTCTGACGGTTTCCGCAACAATCACTCGAGTCTTTTTCGAGTTCGATGGTCTTGTATTTGATCGACACGTCCCAGCCGATGGGGCGAAACGCCTCGCCGGCCCAGGTCACTTCGATGGCCCGGCCGTTGCCATCGCTGACGAACCGATAGGAGATCGGGCCCGTGGCCAGACCCACGCTCTCATACGATGGCACCGTCCGGTATGTCGCCCGAGCCTCGCTCGGCCCCCGCGGGTAGACCCCCGACGACAAGGCGGGGCCGTTGTAGCTGTACGGCGCTGCGCGCCGCGACCGGCGGGCCGCCGACGGCCCCGACACCGGCACGTTCGCGGCCAACAGTGACGAACTGGCCAGACCATTGAGCATCAGATTCGAATAGAGCGCCCGCACCTCATCGTTGAAGATCAACTTCATCAACGTGGTGCTATCGAGCGCTGAGAACCGAGGCACCAGATCGATGTCGATCGGCCCCGACGCGAGGGCCGATGGCATGAACGTCCCCGACGCCGGATTCGCCAACGCCGCCGCCTCGGCCTCGACCACGGCGATCACCGCCGGCACCGAACCAATGTGCACCGGCGACCGCAACAGGAACTCGACGTCGGCAAACTGGCTCGACATCGCAGCCACCACGCGGTCGATCGCCGCGGTGGCGATCGTGGGCGCAAAAGCGAAGTAGTCGAAGTCGTAGCCGAGCGCCGTACGCTTGGCATCGAACAGCAGCGCCCGCGCCGTGGTTTCGAGCCCGTAGGCAGGGCTCGCTGTGGCTTCGGCATAGTTGACGATCGTCGACAACCGGTTGCCGCCGCGCTCGTTGCGGAAATCGAAGCGGTAGAAAGTCGCGGCCGGCACCTGCACCGGCAGAGGCAGCGCCGCCTGCTGCGAGCGGGCGACCTGAACCATCTGCTGCATTTCCTGCAGGGTGAACCCCTGGCTGACTGGCGCCGGCGTTCCCGCCGGGGTGCTCCCGTCAAAATCGCTGCCGAGACGACAGGCCACGAGAGAGGACAAGAGGCAGAGAACGACAGCGACGAAGCTCAGGCGCACCAAGCGTTTCATGGGTTCACTCCGACAAGAACAGTTTGTAGGTTCACGCATCGGCACGCCGAAATAGGCACGCCATGCCGGGGTCAGTCAACCACAAACGAGGACCCCGAGTCCAGCTTTCGGAACGATCGGAAAAGACAGACGGCCCCATTGCACTGTGCGCATCGTGCGCGGGCGGCTAACGCCCCCGAACGCCGGGTCATGGCGCAGGCGCCGGGGTCACGTCCCGATCAGTTCGCGCGGATGGCCGATCACGCGGCGGGCGCCACTCTCGCGCAGTTCCCGCTCATCGCGGAAACCCCACAACACGCCGATCGGCAGCATCCCCGCGGCCACCGCCGTCTTCATATCGGTGGCGGTGTCGCCCACATACAAGATCCGACGTGGTTCGAGGTTCATCGCCGCCGCGATCTGCAGAGCCCCCGTCGGATCAGGCTTTCGCGGCAGCTCGGGCCGCGCCCCCACGACGCGTAAGAACGACGTATTCGGAAAGAAATACGTGACCATCGTGACCGTGAACTCATCGGGCTTGTTCGAGAGCACCGCCATCTGCATGCCACGGCCGGCGAGGCCATCGAGCATCTCGCGAACGCCGGCATACGGCCGCGTGGCCTCGGCCCAGTGCGCGCCGTATTCGGCGTGCATCTCGCGCACTACGCCGTCGATCGTTACCGCCGATCGTTGGTCGGCTGGAATCGCCCGTTCGACGAGCATCCGCATGCCGTCGCCGACGAAGTATCGATAGGCATCGCGTGCGTGCGTCGGCCACCCATGCCGCGCCAGGACGCGGTTGGCCGCGTCGGCCAGATCGGTCAACGTATCGAGCAGGGTGCCGTCGAGATCGAAAATGACACCGCGGAAGTCAGTCGCGTTCATACCTTGTCATGATACCACCGTTCGCCGCGCAGGACGGCGACTACGACATCTGGGCCCGACCTCTGGTGCCAGATCAGCCCTGTCAGATCGACCCGCATCTCGATCATGCCGACGTGCTACACTGTGACCGGTCGCCCCCTGCGAATCGACCCCGGAGGTATCTCGATGAAGATCACCCTGTCGCGTGGTTTCATGACCCTTCTGGCCACCGCACGCACGAATCCGGCCTGTCGCCAGGACATTCTCGAGTTGCGCGGGCGTGCCGGCGAACGGCACGGACACGATCTTGCCCCTGAAGAAATCGAGCTGCTCGACAAGTTGTCGGCGGAGGCTCTCGCCGATCTGCTCGACCGCAACCGCATGCCCGACGATCTGCAGATCACGATGCCAAACGGCCTGCAGGTCGCGATCGAGGTGGCCGTGGCCAAAGGCATGACCGACGAACTGCTCCAGCAACGCAGCGCCTGGGCGACCACGATGGGCTTGTCGCTCGACGATTACGAGCGGGGGGTGCTCGACCGCATTCCCGAACCACAACTGCGCGCGGTCTTGTCCGGGTGCCAGGGTCCACGGTGGAGCCGGCTCGTGACCGTGGTGGCGGTGTCGGGCCTCTCGCTGGGCGCGCTGCTCGTCTGGCTGACCTGCCAGGGTTCCTCGATCAAGTCGGCTTTCGGCGAGATCAAGGGAACACTGGGGCACGTCGTCGACCGCTTCACCGAGCAGTCGCTGCGCCCGGCCTCGGCCGCTTCTTCAGAGACGACCCGGCCCGCAACGTCGACACCGTCGGTTGCCAGCGCACCCGCCGCCCCCGCACCGCACCCACCGAAGCGGAGCGAATGACGTCGATTCGTGCATCTCGGGGTTGTCGAACGCCACCTTCTGCGGTAGGCACTCTCGACCCCGAAAACCATTCTCTGTTCACGTCGCCGCACCTCTCGGTCGCGCGCCTGTGCGCGAGCCCCTCGATCACCGCCGACGGCTCGTTTGCACCGCGCGAAACTGCCGTTTCGCGCTGCCATCCATGGCCGCAAACGCCCACTGCGCCATCCGTGGCGGGCGGCTCGATCGAACGGTCGCCGGACACGCTGCCGGCATCGATTCAATCCGCGTGGGATTCGTATGTCGCGCGGTTGCGGCACCGGGAACGGCCGCACTGATGCGCACACAACCGCGGATTCTTTCGTGGCTTCTTCTTCATCGCCACGAACGTCTCAATCTCTGCAGCAATCTCTTCAACCGTGCCATTGGGCAACCAGCGATGACGGTCTCGGGTGCAGTCACCCGACCCGGGCTGAAACTCCCGCAGAAAACGGCGGAATCAATCCCCTGGGTGCAACATTACCCCTTACCGTCATCTTTCACTCTCGAGCAGCTCCGGCGCATACTTCTGCACCCAGTTGTTCAGCGTCTGGTAGCTCGCGAACCCAAGCAACCCGGCGGCCCGGCTGCGATTGCCGCCCGTCGTTTCGAGCGCGCGCTTCAGATAGTGACGAGACACCTCGCCAACGAGGTCGGTGAGCCGAAAGTCATCACCGATCGTTCGGTTGAGCACCGGGTCATCCGGAAACGCCGACAGGTCGTCGCTGAACAAGAGACCGTCGAGGTCCTCGCCGCGGATCGTCTCGCGCGGCGTCCAGATCGCCGCCCGGGTCAGCGTGTTGAGCAACTCGCGCACGTTGCCCGGCCACGAGTGCCGGTGCAATACATTGCGTGCACCCGGCGACAGCGCTTTGTTCTTCCAGCCCGGCACGCGAGCGCAGTCGGCGTTGATGCGCTCGAGAAAATACTCGATCAACAGGTTGAGGTCCTCGCGGCGGTCGCGCAGCGCCGGCAGGCGCAGCATGCCGACGGCAAGGCGATGGAAGAGATCGTTGCGGAACCGGCCGCCGCGCACATCGAGCATCAGGCTGCGATTCGTCGCAGCGATGATCCGGAAATCGACCTTGCGGGGTTTGGCCCCGCCCAGGGGCTGCACCGTGCGCTCCTGGATCGCCCGTAGCAACTTCACCTGCGCGGTCAGCGGCAACTCGCCCACCTCGTCGAGAAACAGCGTGCCGCCATCGGCCTGAACCACGTAGCCATCGCGATTGGCGATCGCCCCGGTGAATGCCCCCTTGACGTGCCCGAAGAACTCGGCCTCGACCAGTTCGGCCGGAATCGCGCCGCAGTTGACGCTGACGAACGCGCCACCGCTGCGCACGCTCGACGCGTGGATCGCCTTGGCGAACAGTTCTTTGCCGGTGCCCGACTCACCCTCGATCACCATTGGGAAATCGAACAGCGCCAGGCGCCGTGCCTGTGCGACGCACTCCCGCATGCGCGCCCCGGCGTGGATGATCGACGCGAACTCCGGCGCCGCGGGCGGCAGCCCCTGGGTCAACTGCAGGATCTCGGCCTCGAGCTTGCGCGGCAACGGCGGCAGGTAGTTGACCGCCAATTCGAACGGACACTGCAATGTATTTACACCGCCGACCACCGATGACTCGATGAGCTCGGCGGGGTGTGTCGAGTTCGCGAGGATCATCCAGATGATCGCCATCTGCGGCGTGCCGGGGCTGAGGTGGTAGGTCAATGAATACCTGCCAGGCCGATGTTCCTCTTTGACCGCGGCGAGCACGTCGATTGCCGCTTCGTAGATCTCTCCCAACATCGTCGGCTTCGACAATTGTGATTTGTGAATGGTCACAACCGTCTCGCACTTGCCGCGAATCCACTTCGCGTACCGGCGACTGTCTTCGTCGGGGTAGTTACACAATAAATGTGCGTGGGTGTAGGTCCGCTCGGTCAGCGCCGACCCGATCGGGCCCAGCGAACCCTTGGGCTCGCCGCGCGAGGCACGCAGATCGGCGGCACCGAGCCAGGCAAGAAGAATGTTGGCTTTCATGGCGCAAGCATACGTTTTCTTAGAAGAACTGTAAAGTTCATTATGCCGGCCCGGGGAAGACCCCCCGGTGCCGACCTGCGCAACCCGTGATGCAGCGCCCGAACATCGAGTTGCATCAACGCTGGTACGCATTTTGCAATCTACAAGAGTTCACTGACGACGCCGGGGCGCCACCCGCCCACTTTGTTGACCGGTCGTGACGGCACTGCATGAATGCCCCGTCCACCGCAAGCATCGCTGCACAGGAGGATCGACAACGTATGAGCCGCACTTCGCCCATCGCCTTCATCGAACTGCCGTTTGGTCACCGACTCGATGCGTTGCACTGCCCGCTTTGCGGCAGCGTCATCCACACGGCCGGCGAGCCGCGCCCGTGTCCGCATCTGCTCTTCGCGTGTCTCGACAATGCCGCCGAACCCCGCATCCTGCACGCCGCATGTGCTTCGGCGTGGCGCGAGACGGCCGACCGCCTGGGTGTTGACGCCCCACCCGAGTCCCGCAACCGATCCGCATCACGGCCTGCAACCGGGGGTGTCGTCACCGACCTGATTCGCGCCCTCGACCGCCCCGACCTGCTCGTGCTGCAACTGCTCACGGCCGAGATGTCGCCCGGACCGGCATTCCGCACCGTGATCCTCGGCATCGCCTTCGGCATTGGCCTCGCACGCAAACCGTGAGCAGCCGCACCGGCAACGCCGCTCCGCCCGTCCGCAAGTGCATCCACACGCACCCCACACCCAGGAGGAAACCATGATCCGCTCTCGTTGTATTGCCATCGTATTGCTACTCTGCTCATTCGCCGCCGTCGTCGCGCCGACCTGGTGCCAACCCGCGGACACGGCTGCACCGGCCGGCACGCGCGCGACCGCCGCGCCAATCCCGACGGCCCGGCAGAATCCCACCGCGGCCGTCAGCGCCGCCACTGTCCAGATCGAAACCTTCGACAAGGCTGGTTCAAAGCGTGGCGCCGGCAGCGGTTTTGTCGTCGACCCGACCGGCATCATCGTCACCAACAACCACGTGCTCGACAACGGCGCGTCGATCATTGTGAAGACCGCCTCCGGCGACGTCTACAAGGACATCACCGTGCGCGATTTCGACGAGGTCAAAGACATCGCGATCATCAAGGTCAGCGGCTTCGACATGCCGACGGTGAAACTGGGCAATTCGACGACCATCAAGGGTGGCGAGAAGGTATTCACCTGCGGATTCACACTCGGTGAGTTCGCCAACACGCTCTCAGACGGCCTGGTGAGCGGCGTGCGCCACAACGAGAAGGGTTTCAAATACTTCCAGATGTCGGCGCCGATCTCGCCCGGCAACAGCGGCGGCCCGGTGTTTCTCGACTCCGGCGAGGTCATCGGCATCTCGACCGCATCGCAGATCAAAGGCCAGAACGTGAACTTCGCCGTGCCGATCAACTACGTCCTCGGCATGCTCGAGAACGACAAGAAGCTCACGCTCGCACAATACTCGGGCCTGTGCGGCCAGGGCATGACCCACATGATCATCGACGCCAAGAAGGGCGCCGATGAGCAACTCGCCCACCCCGACAGCGACATCGCCAAGCGCGTGGTGATCGTGCCGTTCTCCGGGTTCTGCCAGTTCATGCCGACGGCCGGCACCGAGATTCTTGCCGCGCTGGTGCTGCGCATGAAAGAGAACTTCAAGGACGAGAACCTGTTCGTCGTCGATCATCAGACGGTGGTCAAGAATCTGCAGGAAACCATGGGCGATCAATACGACTCGCTGCTCAAGCAGTTCGACGCCGCCAAGGCCCGCGAGTTCGCGGTGAAGTTTCGCGCCAACACCGTGATCTACGGCAAGATCAACCATTTCGCGATCGACAACACGCCGGTATTCGTGCCGTTCGTTGGCTGGGTGCCGTCCAACACGGCCGTCATGAACATCGATTACGCCGTGTACAAACTCGACACCGACAAAGTTCTGACCAACGGCAACATTCGGCGCAAGGCCGAGATGAGTGCTCCCGATGCCATCATTCGTATTGCCAACATCATCGTCGGCGAGATCAAAGAGAAATACAAGACATTCGCCTCGACCAATCGCCACGGCGACAAGCCGATCGTCGTGCGCATCGACGCCAACGGCAACCCCGAGGTCGTGCTCAAGGATGGCGCCGTCGCGGCGTCCGGGCGCGCGACCGTGGGTGAGCCCGACAAGCCCCGCCGGCCGGGCGATGCGGGCGACCGCGTGCGCGAGCGGCTCCGTGGGTCGCGCGGCACGTCGGCAATACCCGCCCGACCGACGACAGAACCTGGCACCGACCCGACCGCCGGGCCCAGCAACGATGGCAACACCCCCCTGCCGCCGGTGCTGCCTCCTGCGGTGCAGGCCGCGCCGCCGGCAAAGGGCTCGGGGCCCAGTCTCCAGAGCGACTGACGACCAGCGGCATTTGCGGCGCCCCCGCGGGGCTCGGGTTGTTCAGCAGTGACGGCCCATTCACATGACCCTATCCAACACCCACAGGAGAATAGATCGTATGTATAACAGCAAGATCGCCCTCGTCGTCGTCTCTTTGTTCTTCGCCCTGTCGCTCGTCGGTTGCGGTGGCGGTGGCGGCGGTGGCGAGGCGTCACCGGTTGCAGCTACCCCTGCCCCAACTACGACAAGCACCAGCAGCTTCGAAGGGCCGGCCCGCAATTCCATTGGGTTCAGCCAACTCAAATCCGTGTTCGGGCAGAGCTCGATTTCGGCGGCCGCCCGCCCCGGCGGCCGGTGGGTCCTCGTGAGGGCGTCTGCGGCCT
>CAZADH010000239.1:1030-9596 GCA_964483805.1 uncultured bacterium | reverse complement strand
GCCGAGGCGATGCCCAACAACTGTGTGTTCCTGGTCGATACATACGACACATTACAAGGCGTGCGCCATGCCATTGAAGTCGGCCGCTGGCTCGCGGGACAAGGCCACCGACTCGTCGGCATCCGGCTCGACTCGGGCGATCTGGCGTATCTGAGCATCGAGGCGCGCCGCCTGCTCGACGAGGCCGGGTTCAAAGATGCGGCCATCGTCGCCAGCAACGACCTTGACGAACAGATCATTGCGAGTCTCAAGGAGCAAGGCGCGACCATCGCCGTGTGGGGCGTCGGCACGCGGCTGGCCACGGCCTACGACCAACCGGCGCTGGGCGGGGTCTACAAGCTGACAGCAATACGACGTACAGACAATTCCTGGCGCCTGCCGATCAAGATCTCCGAGCAGGCGATCAAGATCACGACGCCCGGCATCCTGCAGGTGCGCCGTTTTGCCACGGGCGCCGAGTTCTGCGGTGACATGATCTTCGACACCGAGACCGGAGCAGGAACCCCCGCGGTCATCGTCGATCCGCTCGACCCCACACGGCGCAAGAAGTTCGGCCCCGAGACGAATCACGAGGATTTGCTCGTGCCGGTCGTCCGGGCCGGGCGCAAGGTCTACGAGGTCCCGGCGGTCACCGAGATCCGGCAGCGGACCATCGCCCAACTGGCGAGGTTCCACGGCGGCATCAAGCGCATCGTCAATCCCCATGTCTACCCGGTCGGCCTCGAGCAACGTCTGCACGATGTAAAGACGCGGCTGATCCTCGAGCATCGCAAGATCGATGCCTGATCGCCCCACCCAGCCGTTCTCGGCAGCCAGCGACAAGCACTCTGGAGCAACACAACCATGAAACTGATCAAAGTCGGCGCGGCCGTTCTCAACCAGACCCCCATGGCGTGGGAAACCAATCGCAGCAACATCCTGGGCGCCATCGCCGAGGCCCGGGCCGCGGGCGTGAGCATTCTCTGCCTGCCCGAACTCGCCATGTCGGGCTACGGATGCGAAGACGCCTTCCACGCCCCGATGCTCGCCGAAACCGCGTGGCAGGTGCTCGACGAGATTGCCCCGGCCACCGACGGCATCGCCGTCGCGGTGGGCATGCCCGTGCTGTATCAGAACGCTCTGTTCAACGCGGCCTGCCTGGTGGTCGACCGCAAGGTCGTCGGGTTCGTGGCCAAGCAGCATCTCGCCGGTGATGGCCTGCATTATGAACCCCGTTGGTTCAAAGCGTGGCCGACGGGCAAGCGCGGCAAGGTCCTGCCGCCGGCGGGTGTGTGCAAGAACCTGCGACCACCGGAAGCGCCCCGCCCCGGTGAAAGCGCCTGCGGATACGACATCGGTGACCTCTACTTCGACGTGGGCGGGGTGCGCATCGGCTTCGAGATTTGCGAAGACGCGTGGGTCGCCAATCGCCCGGGCGGCCGGCTCGCCGAACTGGGTGTCGATCTGATCCTGAACCCCAGTGCCAGCCACTTCGCCTTCGGCAAGATCGACGTGCGCAAACGCTTCGTGGTCGAGGGTTCGCGCGCATTCGGGGTCAGCTACGTCTACGCCAACCTGCTCGGCAACGAGTCAGGGCGGGCGATCTACGATGGCGGCGCGTTGATTGCCTCGGCCGGCACGTTGCTCGCGGCGGGTCCACGTTTTTCGTATGCCGACTACCGGGTGACCACCGCCATCATCGACGTGGCGGCGACCCGCATGAACCAGGCGCGCACCGCGAGTTTCCAGCCGCAGTTCGACGACAATCCGCGCGACTGCATGCCGGTGGCGTTCCGATACCCTGATATTGCTCCTGTATTGCAATCGCCGACCGTTCCTGCCTGGGAATCGGGGTCCCATGCCAAAGAAGAGGAGTTCTGGCGGGCCGAGGCGATCGCGCTTTACGACTACCTGCGCAAGAGTTTCTCGCGCGGTTTTGTCGTGTCGCTGTCGGGCGGCGCCGACTCGACCACGGTGTCATGCCTGGTCGCCCTGATGGTCAAGGCCGGCGTCGCCGAACTGGGCACCGCCGGTTTCATCGGCAAACTCGGGCATATCCCCGGGTTGCACGCCGACATGAGCGAAACGGAACTGGTGCAGCGCCTGCTGACCTGCGCCTATCAGGGAACGGCCAACAGCGGCCCGGTGACCCGCGAGGCGGCGCGCGGCGTCGCCCGCGGCCTGAATGCGACCTATTACGAGTTCGAGGTCGGCGACCTCGTCGATGCCTACCGCACGCTGGTCACGAAAGCGATCGGTCGCGAACTCGATTGGCAACGCGACGACGTCGCCCTGCAGAACATCCAGGC
Organism: uncultured bacterium; assembly: GCA_964483805.1. GTDB lineage: Bacteria > Muiribacteriota > Ozemobacteria > Ozemobacterales > Ozemobacteraceae > CAZADH01. The sequence continues at coordinate 7,308 of CAZADH010000239.1, read as the reverse complement.
ACGGGTGCGCGGGCCCGGGGTCTGGATGCTGGCCAACCTCGCGGGCGCATTGCTGCTGGCCACGAGCAATCGCTCGGAAGCCGCGGTCGGTTACGCCACCATGGATGGTGACACCTGCGGCGGGCTGTCGCCGATCGCCGGCATCGACAAGCCGTTCGTCCGACGGTGGCTTGCCTGGCTCGAGAAGAGCGGCCCGGTCGAGTTCGGCCCGATGCCATTCGTCAGCGGCGTCACCGTGCAGGCGCCCACGGCCGAGTTGCGGCCCCCTTCTGCCGCGCAGACCGACGAGGCCGATTTGATGCCATACGATGTATTAGACACCATCGAGCGCTCGACCATCCGCGACAAACAGTCACCGGTCGAAGCGTTGCGCCTGCTGATTCTCAAGTTCCCCGGGTATACGCCGCAACAACTTGGCCAGTGGGTCGAGCGGTTCTTCACGCTGTGGTGCCGCAACCAATGGAAGCGCGAGCGCTATGCGCCGTCGTTCCACGTCGATGACGAGAACCTCGATCCGCGCTCGTGGTGTCGGTTCCCGATCCTGTCGGGTGGATACCAACGCGAACTGGCGGAACTGCGAGACTACGTCAAATCCCGCTCCTGAGCGCATTTCTCTGCGTCGCGCCAACAATCAGCGACATGCATTGACTCGTATGGTAGTATGACGCCTGCCTCGGAGTTGTCGGACCAAGGGAGCGTAAGCAGCAGTGCGGGTTCTTATCGTCGGCGGCGGGCGACTCGGGTTTGAAGTCGCGCGCAATCTGCTGACCGAAGGCCATGACATCGTGATCATCGAGAAAGATCCGGTGTTGTGTCGTGAGATCGGCAGCAAGCTCGACGCCCTCATCATTCAGGGCATCGGCGCGTCGCCACCGCTGCTCGCCAAAGCCGGGATCGACAGCGCCGACGTGGTGGTCGCGGTCACCGATTCCGACGAGAAAAACATGATCGTCTGTCTGCTGGCCAAGAACTTCGGTGTAAAGCGCTGCATTGCCCGCATTCGCAATCCCGAGTATTACGACCCCTCGTCGTTGCTGACCCGAAACCAGTTGCCAATCGATCGGGTCATCAATCCGGAACAACTCGCCGTGCAAGAAATGGAGTCCTTGATCTACACCAAGGGTGCGATCGAGGCCGCCGAACTGGCCGACGGTCGCATTCTCTTCGTCGAGTTCCTGGTGCCCGACGACTCGCCGATGCACGGATGTACGATGGCCAAACTCCACGGCATGGTTCCCGGCAAGTTTCTGCTCGCCGCCATTCTGCGTGGTGAACAGGTCATCATTCCCAGCGGCAACGTCACCGTCGAAAAGGGCGATCGCATCCACGTCATCATACCCCGCGAAGCGCTCCAGCCGTTCGTGCAGAAGTTGCATCGTCAGGTGCAACCCATTACCAAAGTGGCGATCCACGGAGCAACGAGCATGGGCATCGGCCTCGCCCGCAAGCTGGTGGAACACGGCACCGACGTAACGCTGATCGACGACGATCCCGAGCGGTGTGTGCGGGCTGGCGCCGAACTCGACCGGGTCAGCGTCATGCGCGGGTCGTGCATGAACCTCGATGTCCTCGACGAGTTGCGCCTTCAGCATTTTCAGGTATTCTGCTCGTTGCTCGACGACGATGCCACCAACGTCATGTCGGCCCTGTTGGCCAAGGAACGGGGCGTCGGCAAGACCATCGTGCACATGAGCGAACCCGATTTCGTCGCCGTCGCCGAGCGGCACGGCATCGATTCGGCGATCAATCCGAGCACGCTCGCCCAAGGCACGATCGTCTGGATGGTGCGCGCGGGGCAAATCGTATCGTTGATTCCCCTCTACGACCTGCGCGCCGAGGTGCAGGAATTGGTTGCCGCCGCCGGCTGCCCGATCGTCGAGAAACCCCTGGTGTCGCTCGCCGGGTTGATTCCGACCGATGCCCGCATTGGCGCAATCGTGCGCCCGAACGGGATCGAGATCGCGGGCGGCAACTCGGTCATTGCGCCCGGAGATCGTGTGGTCGTGTTCTCGACCACCGCCGCGCTACCGCAGTTGCGCAAACTGTTCGACGTACCGCGCCCCTTCCACCCGTGAACAAACGCGCGGTTGCTTCCGTTCTCGGCGTCATTTTCATGGTGTTTTCGGCGTTTATCCTGTTCACTTCGATCTGGTTCATGCTCGCCGGCGATCGGCCCCGCGAAACGATGGCCCTGCTCGAGACCGCCATTTTGGGCACCGTGATCGGCGCCGGGCTCTATCTTGCGTTCTCACGCTTCGCCACCGAAGACGCCATCGGCACCCGCGAAGGCATGGCGGTCACGGCCATCGCATGGGTGCTCCTGGCCGGCTTGGGCGGATTGCCGTTTCATCTTGCGTATCCGCTCGAACTGAGCCTCACCGACGGCTACTTCGAGTGCATGAGCGGCTTGACCACGACCGGCGCCTCGATTCTGCCTGACATCGAGAAACTCGGGCGACCGTTGTTGTTCTGGCGCAGCCTGACCCACTGGCTCGGGGGCATGGGCATCATCCTGCTCGTCGTCGCCATCCTGCCGCTGCTGGGAACGGGCGGATACCAACTGTTTAGGGCCGAGGTCCCCGGCCCGACCAAAGACCGCCTCAAGCCGCGCATCGTCGAGACGGCGAAAACACTGTGGAAGATCTACGTGGGTCTGACCCTTGCACAGATTGTCTTGCTCAAAGTCTGCGGACTGTCGTTCTTCGACGCACTGTGCCACTCCTTCGCGAGCATGGCCACGGGCGGATATTCCAACTACAATGCTTCGGTTGCCTGGTTTTCCGGCCCACAAAGCGGCATGTCACCCTTGGGCGCATTCATGGCCGAGATGATCATCGTCGTGTTCATGTTTCTGGCCGGAACGAACTTCGTCCTCCTCTTCAATGCCTGGACCGAGCGGTCTCTGCGTGTGCTGTGGCGCTCGTCGGAGTTTCGTGTGTATCTCGGTTTCGTCATTGGGGCAACCGCGATCATCGCGCTGTTGCTGGTTTGTGCCAGCCCAATTGACAAAGCAGTGGTCATAGGTGGCGACAAGGCAAAGCAGTATACTCCGCTTTCGGCCGTGCGTTCCGCGTTGTTTCAAGTGGTCTCGATCATGACCACCACCGGTTTTGCCACCGACGATTTCGACCTGTGGCCGACCGCCACCCGCATTCTCTTGTTGATTCTGATGCTCGTTGGCGGTTGTGCAGGTTCCACGAGCGGCGGGATGAAGGTGGCACGCATTGTGATTCTGCTGACTTTCGCGTGGCGAGAACTGATCAAGACGATCAACCCGCGCCAGGTTGTGGTGACGAAGTTCGAGGGTCGTCCGGTCGAACGCGAGGTGGTCGGAAGCCTGTTGGGATTCTCGATTTTCTACCTCGGGGCACTGATTATCGGAACCTTCAGCCTTGCGTTGGTCTGCGATGGCCAGGCTGCCCTCCGAAGCGGGCCGCCTCCAGCAGCCACGTCGGCCGCCACCCTGGTGACAACGGCCCGAGACACCGGCGAGGACCCACTCAACGGCTCGCTAGTCACCGCATTTTCGGCATGCCTGGGCACGTTGGGCAACGTCGGGCCCGGTCTGGCCGGTGTCGGACCGATTCGGAACTACTACACCGTGCCCACGGCTGGCAAGTGGATCCTGTGTCTGCTCATGCTGATGGGCCGTCTCGAAATCTTCCCGGTGCTCGCCCTGTTCAGCTTGCGCACCTGGCGCAAGTAGAGACGCGACCACTACGCCCTTCGTGGGCGGGCGGGTCCCGCCCCGCATCTGACGGCGTCAGATGGGTGGATGACGTCGAAACCCGCATACTGATGGGACTTCGCCATCACCGGCAGACATCGGCAAACGTGCTTGACCGAGGGGTGGGATCAGGGTAACCTGATCGGCATGTCGAAACGCACGCTGATCCTCTTTTGTTTACTCCTGTCTCTCGCCGTATCGGTTCAGGCAGCGGCCCCCGAGTCGCGCCTGGTTCGCATCGGCCTGACCCAGGTTGGCCATCCGAGTCGGGTCAACGTTCAACCCAGCAGCGGTTTTATCGAGGTCTTCGATGCCCAATCCAACAGCGGCATCTTCTCGGGTCCGTGTCCGGCCGGAATCACACTCAGTGCCGGCGGTGCCGGAGTCGTGGTCGCTCTGGGCGGCAAGACCATCTACAGTGGCACCCATCCGGTGTTGTTGTCGTCGGTCGGGCGGCCGCCGAGTCACATGGTGCTCATGGCCGGAGCCCGTCGCGGTCAGGCGTTCCGCGGATCGCTCGAGGTGCGGGGCGGTCGCGGCGGCGGCCTGCGCTTCATTAATGTCGTCCCGCTCGAAGATTACCTGATGTCGGTCGTTCCCAGCGAAATCGATGTCGATGCGCCTCCGGCTGCATTGCAGGCGCAGGCCATCGCGGCGCGCAGCTAGATTCTGCGCAACCGCAACCGACACGGGGCCGACTACGATCTGTGCGATCAGCCGCATTGCCAGGCGTATACGGGCATGCGCAAAGAGACCCCCGAGTGCTCGCGCGCCGTGCGGGCTACCGCCGGCCAGATCTTGATCTATAACGGTGAGCCGATCAACGCCATGTATCACTGCAACTGCGGCGGCGTCGTGCGCAGCGTGCGCGAGGTCTTCGGCGGCGGCGGCCAACCCTACCTGGCGCGGCATCCCGATCGCGTCGGCAACGGTCATGCGTTCTGCTCGTGGTCGCGCAATTTCGGCCGCGGCGCGCAGGTCGTGCGCCGGGCTGCCCGCGGCGCCCAACCCAACGGCCGGCCCGAGCGGGCCACGGTCAACACGGCATTGCGCAAGGGCCGACGCGCTGAGGCCCGCGACGTCGTGGTCGAGGTGCGTGGTCGCGGACGTGGTCACGGGGTCGGCATGTGCCAGGACGGCGCCACCGGAATGGCCCGTGCCGGCTACAACGCCCGCCAGATTCTCGGGTTCTACTACCCAGGCACCCAGTTGCTGGTCTCCGGCGGCGCGACCGCAACCCGCCTGGCCATGAGCGCACCGGCACCGGCCGCAGCGACCGGGGTGAACGCGCCGGCAACCGACGCCGCCGGCGCCAACCGAGCCAATGCAAAGAATACAAAAGATGACAAACCGGCGACCGCACCGGTGGTACCGGCGAAGCCGGGGGTGACCACCGCGGCGACCACCACCAAGACTCCGGCCGTTCCTGCGCCGGCAGCCAAGGCCGACGAGCCGATCAATCCCGCCGTCAAGGCGCGCGCTGACCGCGAAGCCGCCGCCCGCCTGTTCGCCTCGGGGCGCAGTTCGGCGGCCGAGCTCGATGTCCTGCCGCCCACGCTGTCACGTGCGATTCGCGGCTCGGCCCCGCAACCGCCCTCGCATCGGCGGGTCAAACTGCTGGCCGACCTCCTCGGTGAACAACCGGCCCCGGCCGCCAGCGCCGAACGAGATGCCGGGCGGACGACCACGCAGGTCCGGCACCTGTTCTGGGGGAACGCCGGGTTGCGCACCTCCCCGCGCGCGGCCGACATCCGCTGACCACCGCAACGCGGGAGCGGCGCCATGGGCAGGGCGCCGAATCCTGAACACGATGCCCCTCCGGCCATGACGACAAGATCCCGTCCGACCCCCTGGTCCGAACCGTTCGGCCAGGGGGTTTGTTCTGCATTGATACAATACAAAGTATTTCACAGTCTCCACGTGTTCGGGCGACCGTTCGCGCGGCATTCAGAGTCAGGAACCCCACCATGTTGAATGAACTGCACGTCACCAATTTCCTTTTCATCGATGAAGCCCGGCTCGAGTTCTCGCCGGCGCTCAACGCGATCACCGGTGAAACCGGTGCCGGCAAGAGCGTATTGCTCGAGTCGATCAAGCTGCTCGCCGGCAAGCGCGGGCGCACCGGCCTGGTGCTCGATCGGGGACGGCCCGCCCGCGTGCAGGGCGTCTTCGCCATTGCCACCATGCCCGAAGTCAAAGCGGCACTGGCCGAGGCCGGGCTCGCCAATGACGACGACCCCGATCTGCTCACGATTTCGCGCACGTTCAAGAGTGAAGGCAGCGGCCAATGCTGGATCAACGGCATTCTCACCCAGACCAGCCAGCTGCAGAGAATTGGCCAAACCCTCGTCGAGATTCATGGCCAGAACGAGCACCAGTCCTTGCTGCAACCGACCGTGCAGCGCCATCTGCTCGACCGACTCGGCGACCGCGCCCACCAGGCCAACCTCAGCCAACTCAAGCAAACATGGACGGACATCGGCCAACGCAAACAGGCCCTGCGCGAACTCGAGGAGCGCCGTGCCGCGATCCTGCAGTCCATCGCCGAGCA
>CAZADH010000239.1:0-1020 GCA_964483805.1 uncultured bacterium | reverse complement strand
CCTGCAACGGGCCTAGGAGCGCCTGGACGAGCTGCGACATGCCGACCAGACGCTGAGTTAACTGGCGCTGACCGATGCCGAAGAACCGACGACTCTGCTCGACGAAGAGAAGAAACTGGCGCATGCCGAAGAGATTGCCACGGCGCTGAAGACGGCTCTCGACGCCTTTGACGGCGACGAACACGGCGAGGCCACCGGCGCCCGGGCACTGCTGCAACGGGCCCGGGAGGCGTTGCGACGCATCCGCGATCACGGCACCGACCTTGCCGAACTGGCGAACCGCCTCGAAGATGTCGTCATCAATCTCACCGAACTGGGCCGCGATACGCAACGGGCAACCGATGACCTGGTGTTCGACCCGTTGCGTCTCGACACCGTGCAACGCCGCCTGGCGACGATTTCTCAGTTGTGCCGCCGCTACCGCTGCGAACCCGCCGCATTGATGGCGCTGCACGCCGACATCCGCCGTGAGATCGGCGAACTGAGCGCCCCCGACACGGCCCTGCGCAAACACCAACAGGAACTCGCCGCCGCCGAGCAGCGGTTCCGCGAACTGGCCGAGACGGTCGGCGAAGGCCGGCGCAAGCTGGCCCGGCAACTGGCCCGGAGCGTGACCGCCAAGCTGCCGCCCCTGGGGTTCCCGCGGGCGGGCTTCGAGGTGCGGGTCAACACCGGTGCTGCCGGTCCCAACGGGTGCGAAGAAGTGGCCTTCTGGGTCGCGCTCAACCCGGGCGCGCCAGCGGCTCCGATGGCCCGCGTTGCCTCGGGCGGCGAGTTGTCGCGACTCGCCCTGGCGATTCGCACGGTCCTGGCCGAGTGTGATGATTCGGGGTTTCTCGTCTTCGACGAGATCGATGCCGGCGTCGGCGGAACGACGGCCGAGCAGGTGGCCGCCAACCTCGCCGAACTCTCGCGCCACCGGCAGGTGCTACTGGTCACGCACCTGCACCAGATTGCCAAGGAGGCAGATCGGCACTTCACCGTCGAGAAGTCGGTGGCCAACGACAGCACGCGCGTCAC
>CAZADH010000238.1:0-9653 GCA_964483805.1 uncultured bacterium | reverse complement strand
AACCAGGCTCGCTTTTTCTCGTGCGGTTCGAGCAGCATCATGGCGCCGGCGGTCGCTGGCGCGGCCCATGGCGTTTGCCGCCGCGGGCATTGCCACCCTTGTTGCCCGCGGTACGACGGCGCTGGGTGCCCTGTCCGCCACCGGTTCGTTGTCGCGCCGACGCCACGTTGCCGTTGACGTCGCCGACCGGACGACGGCGCTGGCGGTTGTTGTTGCGCCGCGCCGGATCGCGTGCGGCCTGACGCGCCGCCAGCACATCGGGCGGCGGCGGTTGGATATGGTCGTAGGGATGGTCTTCGACGGACTCTTCGAGTGCGGCCGCGTCGTCGGCACCCTCTGGCGCCACCTGCATCATCGCGACCCCGAAGCGGACCACCTCGGGATCGGGAACATCGATGTTGTCGCCAAACGGCGTTTCCTCGGCAATATGCAGGTTGAGATCGTCGGCGGTGATGGCCGCCCGCGCCGCATCGACGGCCGGTCGGACCGGAGAGGCCGACGGCGCTGGGGCTTCGGGGCGGACCGGCATCGGCGGATCGTTGCCCGCCCAGTCACCGCCACCCGCCGCCGGGCGCGCCCGTCCGGCGGGGCCACGGTGGATCTGGGCCAGCATCTCAGGCGGAATGATGTCGGGGAAATCGGCCTCGGCAGCGGGCCCTGGGGTCGGGGCAGACGCCCCCATGCCAATCGCGGCCGGCGGCGCCGGTTGACGCCGCGCCGGATGCGCTTCCCGAGTTTCGGCCAGCTCCATGATATCAATACCAGGTATGTCAACCTCGGCGACCGGCATCTCGTGACCCGTCGTCATCACTGCTGGGTCAGTAACATACATTGTATTCACTTGCTCGCCGCCGGTCGGTGTCGGAGCGACGTCGTTCGGCGCGCCCGCCGCAACAGCCGCCTCATCAACCGCCAATGGCAGATCGGGTTGCGCCGGACCGCCCGCCACGACCGCGGCCGCAACGGCCGGCGGCCGGGCCACGGCCTGGCTGCGCCCGAGCGCCGCGGCAGCCCGTGCACCCTGCTGCACCCGGTCTTGCAGGTCGCGCGAAAACGCCTGCGGTAGATAGGCATTGAGGTTGAAGTCGATCGGTTCGAACCCGAGGGTGCGCGCCAACTGGTCGCGCAGTTTGTAGATCTGCTCGGGGGTCCAGGTGAAGTTCGGCACCAGGTTCATCAGCTTCTTGGTGGCGTTCTCGACGCGCAACTCGGTGAAGTCACCGGTGAGGAAGTTCTGGAAGATGCCCAGTTCGACCAGGATCTCGAGCGGATAGAGAATCTCTTTTTCGCCGTCGAAACCGCAGCGCCGCATCAGGACCTTCATGGCTTCGTAGACATGCCGTCGGGCCACCAGCCCTTCGGCGCCGGTGCGGAACTCTTTGAAGAAGATGCCGCGCAGATACTCGAAGGGGCCGGTCTGCTCGAAGCAGCCGAGAAACTTGACCACGGCCCGCTGATGGCGCTCGCGATCGTTGACCAACTGGCTCGAGAGATTGTTCTCGGGCGAGAACAAGACATCGACGACCTTGGCCGGATCGCGGGTGTAGTCTTCGACGGCCCGGAACTTCTGGCTGAGCAGATCGCCCGTATTGCCCTGGTAAATACACGACAGCAGAATGAGAAAGAAGTGTTGATTGGGATCGCTGATCTCCCGTTCGATCCAGCGCCATAACCCTTTGCGAACGTACTTGTTCCAGCGTTTGCGCATGGTGGCCAAAGAGTCGCGCACCAACGCATCGAGCAACAGGTCGATGACCTGATTGGTAATCGCCTGCGGACCGCGCGCCGCCTGCTGGATCGGCTCGACAGCGGCCGCCAGGCCGCTGAGCAACTCGGGGACGGTCACACTGATGATCGGACACCGCAACCGACTCTCGGAGATGCGGATCGGGTCACCCTGGCGCTTGACGAGCAGGAGGGCTTTCTTGACCCGCCCAGGGTTGATGCCGCGTTGCTGCATGAACAGGTTGGCCTTGTGCTCGAGGGTGAACTTCTGGCCTTTGCCCAGGTGGGGGATGGTCAGGTCGACGAGCACGATCTTGCCACCGCCGGGGGCTTCCTGTTCGAACACCAGATCGATCGCCTGCTGATCGGCGACGGCAACCTCTTGCCCGGTGCACCGCCACGGATGCAACCCATGGAAGCGGCGCAGAACCAGTTGCTCGATGACGGTGCAACGATTGCGCAACGCCTGGCGGATGGCCTGGTATTCCTGTTCGGGAGAATCGAATTGGCGTGGCGCCGCAGTTGGCGCCTGGCCTCCGTGCTGGTGCGGTCGTGGACGAAAATGACCTCGGGAACGTTTTCTCATAAAAGGCGAGATGACTCCAAGTCTGACCGCGACCGGCCACGCCGGTGCGGCAAATTCTTCGGCCCCTTACGGGCCGGAGGAGGTCATCCTGGACGACGTGACGATCAGGCCTTCAACGATCGACTGAAAGCAATGATGTAATGCAGGCCGACGATGGAGGTCGGTTCGAGCTCGGGCCGAGCGGCACCCTCGCGCGACAGAATTCCGAGCAGGTCACGATCGAGCGTGAACAAGCCGATGCGCGAGAACACTGGATGCAGAACATCTTCGAGCCAGGCCAGCAGTTTGTTTTCGCTGCGCAGATGGTTGATGAGGACCACGCGGCCATCGGGCCGCAGCACCCGCATCAACTCACGAACCGCCAACGCGGTGTCAGGAACCACGGTCAAGACATAGGCGGCAAGAATGCGATCGAAACTGGCATCGGGAAACGGCAGATGCTGTGCATCGGACTGCATCAACTCGACCTGGGAACCGGCCTTGCTGGCGGAGACACGTCGCCGCGCCTGGCGCAACATGCCCGCCGAAAAATCGACCCCAACCACGTTGCTTCCCTCTGGGTAATGCGCAAAGCTCAGCCCGGTACCGACACCGACCTCGAGAACCCGATGGTGCGGAGCAACATCGAGCAGTTCCATGGCGCGCGGGCGCCCAGCCTCCAACCAAGGCTTGAGAAAAAAATCGTAGCAGGAACTGCACCGGTCATAGGTGTCGGCGATCGTCTGCGCACTGGCGATCGTCTCAGAGTGGATCATCACGTCTTCGGGCTCGCGTGGAAACGCGAACCAAGCCCAGGATAACCTTTCATGCTCTGATATTTATCATAGGCTTGACCCTGGCGCAAGCGAATTTGCCCGATTGCCGATGACACCCCGTACAATGCCGGGGAGCGCCCGGGTTCTTCACCTCGACGCGATGCGTCGATACACGCAGGGCGGCTTTGTTTTGCACCGGGGCAAGGGGCGTGCTATACTTCGACCGTCACTTTTATGGCACGGCCTCTTTATCCTCGACCACCCCGCCAGAAGGCTGCCGACGCTGATGCCCCCAGTCCCTGGGCGCATCCTTATGTGATCGGTGCTCTGACTTGCGTCCTCGCTCTCGCCGGCGTTCTCGTCTACCACTTCTTCCTCGGTGGTGCGGGCGGGGTCGAAGCCACGGCGGGTCGTGGCGGCGCGAGCAGCAAGTCGTTGTTCGGGCGAAAATTCGGCAACGAAGGGCCGGGGCTCGAGATCAACCAAGACGAGATGAAGGCCATGGCTGCGTTGCCAGCCGGCACCGGCAGCGGCGGCCGGGCGGGCCCCTGGGCCGACAAGAAACCCGAAAACTACCGCGAACAGCGCCGGCTCTACGCATTCACCAAAATCGACGGCGTGAATCGCCAGATGGACGAACGGCGCAAAGCGTTGACCGATCTGGTCAACCGGCGCAATTCGCCGTCGGGGTTGGCACTCAAAGACGCCATCGAGTCGATCGACCAACTCGACAACCTGGGCATTCTCAAACTCGAGTCGATGCTCAAATCCGAGCTGCAGAAGAACGGCACCGACGAAACCAATCGCGACCTGCTCGTTTTCGGCTACCAGACCCTCGCCGAAACCCTGGCCAAGAAAGCCGCCCAGTCACCCACACAAGAACTGCAGGAACGCACCCGCGAGGCAATGAAGCAGTACCTTTCTCTGCTAAAACAGGGCTCCCCGCCGGAAGCGGCGGGGAGTATCGATCATGCACTCGGCGAACTGTCGGGTCCACTGCCGACCCGCGGGGCGGTCAACCCGCCGTCAGCACCTGGCAATTGAGCATGCATTTCTCGTCCAGCGGCACGTTGTTCTCGAGCAACTGCTTGACCTCGGCAATCGGCCGCATGATCACGAAGCGCCGGATCTCACGGCCCTTCAGGTTGAGTTCGTCATGATTGAACTGCTCCGCCAGTTGGCGTGTCGCTTCGGTGTTGGTGGCGAACGTGGGCTTGATGCGAACGTGGGTGACCGGATGGTCGCTGGTATTGACCACGTAACCACCAATATAGACATTGTTGCGATCGACACGAATCGCCGTCTTCTTCACGGTGACCGGTGCCGCTGCGACGTTCGGCACCTGATGGTACGCGTCGCCCTGCTTCTTGAACGCATAGACCTTGGCGGGCTGCAGCACCGACTGCGTCTTCTTGGCAGCCTGGGCAAAGTGGCTGTTGAACGATAGCGCAATGAACGAGACCAGGAGCAGCCCCATGTGTTTCCGATCGATTTTCATAATGACCACCTCGACAGGTAATCTGATTTTTCACAAGACTCATCGACATTTCCCGTCGATTTCCTTACCGGAGTTTCGCGTTTTGCCCGGTCCGCTCAGCAAATTTCTTGCCGTCACAGGAAAATCCTTTGCCTGTGCTGGTTTGCCGAGTTCCCAAGCGCACGGATGCGCGAATTGGGCGTTTGCTGCCATGGATGGCAGCGCGAAACGACAGTTTCGCGCAGTGCAAACGACCCGCCGCGCGACCGACGGCATGTCGTTGCTCGAACTGCTCATCGCGATCTCGATCGCCTCATTGATCATTCTGCCCTTGTTCCTGATCTTCAATGTGTCGGAACGCGTCACGTTCAAGAGCATCAATGAAGTCGTGGCGTCGAATCTGGCCATGCAGAAGCTCGAGGAACTCAAGAGCCGGCCGTTCGAGCAACTCAAGAAGATCATCGAGGGCCACAGCATTGATCCGGACGGCCCTTTCCAAGAATGCCCGCTGCCTCTCGACAAAGACCCGAGTTGGAACACGGCCGGCGTCGAGTATGAACGCGAGGCGCGGCTCTCGTTCTTCCCGTATGTGAATCCCGATGCGTCCGACCCTGAGTACGAACTGCAGAAGCGGCGCATCCGCCTGCGCGTCATCGTGCGCTTCAGCGAGCGTGACGCCAACAATACCATCCGGCAGAAGAACTTCGAGATGGCCACCATCGTCGCCGACGAGCAATACGGCGCGGGGTTCGTGGCCACCTTCACGCCGTCGAGCCCGTGAGGAAACGCATGGTCCACCCGCACTCGTTCTCCAACCGCGCGCTGTCCGATCGCCGCATCGCGGGTCGCCGCATCGCGGATCGCCGCATCGCGGGTCGCCGCACCGCGTTCACGCTCGTCGAGGTGATCGTCGCCATGACCATCCTGATGGCGTGCCTCGGCTTTGGTTACCTGTTGATGAACCGCACCTTTCAGGGTCTCGACCGCCACAAGCAGCAACTCGACACCCAGCACGAAGCGCGGTATTTTCTGGCTCTGGTCGAACGCGACCTGCGGGAGATGCTCCACCTGGTCAAGCTCGAGACAGCGTTCCCCAGTGAGTTTTCCGATCCGAAGGCCGGGCTGTTCAAGTCGATGACCCTCGAGATTCCCGATCGCGAGGCGAACAGCGGCTCGACCGAGGTCACCTATTCTTACGAAGGCCCATCCGAATACCAAGACGTCAAGGGCCAGGACAAGATCATCTACCGCCAGGAAAAGGGCCGGGTCAAAAAGGCGATCATCAACAAGAACCTGGTGTCCATGCGCGTGTTCGGCACTGACGGCACCATTTTTCGGCCCAAGGGGCCCACCGAGAATGAACTGCAATACATGAACTACCTGCAACCCCACTTCTACAATCCGAGCAATACCGCCGCCAACGGCCTGCGGGTGCTGAGCGAGGTCAAGGGCATCGAGATCCGCTTCGAGATGATCGAGACCACCTCCGCCGATGGCAAAGAAAAGAAGATCCGGCCATTCATCACCCGCATCTACAGTCGAATTCTCAATGCCAAATACGAGTGACTCCGTAAATATCGGGTATTGATCCCGAGAGACGGCAGCGGATCGCTGAGGCGGTTGCCGTCGTTGCGAGTGTCATCGATTCGTCGAGGAGCCAGCATGGATACCACCACCGTTCGCCGCACTTTCATCGATTTCTTCGTCAACAAGGGTCACACCTTTGTGCCCAGCTCTCCGGTCGTTCCCCACGACGACCCCACGCTCTTGTTTGCCAACGCCGGCATGAACCAGTTCAAGCCGATCTTTCTGGGCCAGGTCGACAGCACCAGCCGCATGGGGCAATGGAAGCGCGCCGCCAACAGCCAGAAGTGCATACGGGCCGGCGGCAAGCACAACGACCTCGACGATGTCGGCAAAGACACGTATCACCACACCTTCTTCGAGATGCTGGGCAACTGGAGTTTCGGCGACTATTTCAAGGCCGAGGCAATCGCCTGGGCCTGGGAACTGCTGGTTGACGTATATCGTATTGCTCCCGACCGGCTCTACGCCACGTATTTCGAGGGCAATGCCAAGCTGGGCTTGGCCCCCGATGAAGAGACGCGCACGCTGTGGCGGCGTTTCCTGCCCGACAACCGCATCATCCCGGGGAACATGAAAGACAATTTCTGGGAAATGGGCGAGACGGGGCCGTGCGGGCCCTGCACCGAGATCCACTACGACCGCATCGGCAATCGCGAGGCGGCGACCCTGGTGAATTGCGGCGATCCGAACGTGATCGAGATCTGGAACAACGTCTTCATCCAGTTCAACCGGATCCCGGGCGGCGCCCTCGAACCGTTGCCGCACAAGCACGTCGATACGGGCATGGGCCTCGAGCGCCTGGTCTCGGTGCTGCAGAACAAGCTGTCGAACTACGACACCGACGTGTTTGCCCCGTTGTTCGCAGCCATCGAGAAGAGCACAGGCGCCCGACCGTACAGCGGCAAACTCGGCGCCGCCGATCGCGGCAACATCGACACCGCCTATCGTGTCGTGGCCGATCACATTCGCACGTTGACGTTCGCGCTCACCGACGGGGCGATGCCGGGCAACGTCGGCCGCGGCTACGTGTTGCGGCGCATTCTGCGGCGTGCGGTGCGCTATGGCCGCCAGATGCTGAACGCCCCCGACGGGTTCTTCAGCGGCCTGGTGCCGGTCGTGGTCGCCAATTTCAAAGAGGCGTTTCCGGAACTGGCCACCAACCCCGACCGCGTCGCCGACATCATTCGTGAAGAGGAAGAGAGTTTCGGCCGCACCCTCGATCGTGGACTCAAGCTGTTCGCCAAGCTCACCGAGGGCATGGAGATCGGCGGCACGATTCCGGGCAGCGAGGCGTTCAAACTGTACGACACCTATGGGTTCCCCATTGATTTGACCGCATTGATGGCCGAGGAACGTGCCCTCAAAGTCGACATGGACGGCTTCCGGGCCGAGATCGAGGCGCAGAAGGAGCGCGGCCGCGCCGCCATGGTGGCCGCATTCGCTGGCGCCGACGGCAAGAAGATCGACCTGACCGGCATTGCGGCAACCCAGTTCGTCGGCTACGACGAGATGGCGAGCACGGCCAAGGTGCTCAAGGTCGTCACCGAGGGTGACACCGTGGTGGTGATCACCGACAAGACGCCGTTCTATGCCGCATCGGGCGGCCAGGTCGGCGACCGCGGCACCATCGTTGGCCCCGCCGGCACCTTGCAGGTGGCCACCACCGACAAAGCCGAGAGTGTCTGGCTGCATGTCGGGGAGTTGACGGGCGGCGCCCTCGAGGTGGGCGACACCGTCACCCTGACCGTCGACCGCCGGTCCCGCCGGGCGACGATGCGCCACCATACGACAACACATATTCTGCACAAAGTATTGCGCGATGTTCTCGGCGAACACGTGCACCAGGCCGGCTCGTTGGTGGCTCCCGAACGGCTGCGTTTCGACTTCACCCACAACAAGGCGATCGGCGACGAGCAGTTGCGCGAGATCGAGGCACGGGTCAACGCCGTGCTGCTCGACGGGCTGCCGGTGGCCGTGCGTGAGACGACCTACGACGACGCCGTCCGCGCCGGTGCCATGGCGCTGTTTGGCGAAAAATACGGCGACCGCGTGCGCATGATCAGCGTCGGCGAGTTCTCGAAAGAACTGTGCGGCGGCACCCATCTGCACAATGCCGCGGAGGCCGGCCTCTTCAAGATCCTCAGCGAGGCGTCGATCGCCGCCGGCGTGCGGCGCATCGAGGCGGTCACTGGTGAGGCGGCCATGCAGTATGTCGCCCAGCGCGAACACACGGTGGCTGCGGCAGCGGCCCGACTCGGCTGCCCAGGCGACGAGGTGCCCAATCGGCTCGACAAGTTGCTGGCCGAGGTCGAAGGCCTCAAGAAAGAGCTCTACGAGAACCGCAAGAAGCAACTGCGCACGACCCTCGAGCGGTTGCGCAACGAGAAACGGCAGATCGCCGGGGCCAATGCGTTCATCGCCCGCCTCGACGGCGTCTCGGTCGATGAACTCAAGGAACTGGCCGACGACCTGGTCGGCGGCCTGCCCGCGACGGTAGCCGTGCTCGCAAGCACCGGCGACAAGATCGGTTTCGTGATGAAGGTCTCGGCCGATCTGGTGCAGCGGGGCGTGCATGCCGGCAACGTCTTGAAGGAACTGGCCAAGATCACCGGCGGCGGTGGCGGCGGTCGGCCCGAGATGGCGACGGCGGGCGGCAAAGATGTTTCCCGCCTGCCGGAGGCACTGCACCAGGCCGAACACCTGCTCGCCGGCAAACTGAACGGATAACGGCGGAGCGCGGCGCCATGAAATGGCTGGCGCTCGATGTCGGCAGCAAGCGCATTGGCGTGGCGGTGGCCGACGCACTGGGTATCACCGTGTCGCCGCGCCCGTTCGTCGCCGCTGGGGCGCAGGCGATCGTCCAGGTATGTCGCCTGATCGAGGATGAAAACCCGGGGGGGCTCGTCGTCGGCATGCCGTATCAAAATGACGGTACGGCAACCGGGGAGGCCTGCGAACTGGTGCAGGCGTTTGTCGCCCAACTCCGGCCGCACCTGCATATTCCCATCGAGTTTCACGACGAGAGCTACTCGAGCCAGAAGGCCGACGAGCAGTTGCGGACGGGCAAGGTGAAGCGCGGTCAGCGCCGGGACCGCCAGGACTCGGTGCGCGAGTTTCTCGAGGCCCGGGCGCGGGCGGCGGTACCAGCGCGACACCAGCCGCCCCCCGGCGGCGGCCGCGACACCCCGACCCCATGACGACCGGAGAGACCAGCCGCCGTGAATACTCGCAGTTTCGCGAATGGTTCGTCTTCATATTGTATTGCTTTTTCATCATCTGCCTCGGTGCCGTGGCGCGCGAGCAGGCCGATGCCGCCTTGTTCGTCGATGGTGCCGCGCTCCTGACCGTGGTGTACTTCGCGGTCGTGGGGGGGCTGCGCGGTTGGTGGCGGGAGGGGCTGCGCCTGGCGCGGTTCGGGGCCGCACTCGCCCTGGCCTGGCTGGCCAAAGACCTGGTCGGGGGTCTGTTCGGTTTGAGTGGCATGCTGGGCGGCATCGCCGGGTTCTACGCCACTTTCTTCCTC
>CAZADH010000237.1:9453-9816 GCA_964483805.1 uncultured bacterium | reverse complement strand
GTCGCGTCCCGCATCATCTCGGGCATCATGCGCGACACCTCAGGCAACCCCCTCGCCAGCGGCACCGTCGTCACGGTGTTCGGCGAGCGCTTCACCGTCGGCGCCGGCGGCTCGTTCGTCGTCGGTCCGCTGCCCGATGCCGAACCGCAAGCTGAGATCATCGTGCAGGTCACCGTGACGACCAACCAGCAAGTCACACCGCCGGCTGCCGACCGCCCCCGCGTCACCGTGCCGTTGGCCGGCTCGTCGGGCGTCGTGACCGTCGACGTTCAGGTCGCACCGCCCAGCGCCGTGAACCCACCCATCCAAGCCACGGTCGCGGCAACGAAGAACGATGTCGCGATATCGACGACCAACCCGGTC
>CAZADH010000237.1:0-9443 GCA_964483805.1 uncultured bacterium | reverse complement strand
CCATCCGGGCGACCGCGTGCTCATCAAGGCCCAACCGCTCAACGTCGCCACGACCGCCAGCCTGACCTACCTGTGGGATGCCGGCCGCGGCGCGTTTTCTCCCGCTCCCGGCAACAGCGATACCGCCACCTGGATCGCGCCGGCCAGCGTTGGTCAGGCCACGGTGACCGTGCGGGTCAGCGCCCCCGAACGGGGTTTCTGCCAGATCGCCCTCCCGCTGCAGGTTGCCGCTCCTGGCGAAACCGCCACCGGTAGCGGAACCGGCACACAGACCTCGACGGGTACGGCCTCCGCGACGGGCACTGCGACGGGCACCGGAACGGGAACGTCCGCTGCGACCAACACCGGCACCGGCACAGCGACCGGCACGCAAACATTGACGGGAACCGCAACGGGGACCGGCACGGTGACCTCGACAGAAACGGCAACCGCGACCGCGACCGGCACTTCGACGTCGACTGACACCGCCACGACGACAGGAACACCAACGGCAACCGGAACGGCCACAACGACCGGCACCGGGACGGCGAGTGGCACCGGCACCGCAACGTCAACCGGCACGGGGACCGGAACCGGCGTGGCCGCCGCGTCATACACAGTATTGTTCGATGCGCTTGGCGGCACCGCGATCGCCTCGCAGACCGTGGCCTCCGGAGCGCTGCTCACCGCGCCCAGCGCACCGACCCGGACCGGCTACACCTTCGCGGGTTGGTATCGCGACACCACCTTCGCAACCCCATGGCAGTTCGACACCGACAAGGTCGATGCCATGTTGACACTGTATGCCAAGTGGGTGATCAACGCCCAGAAGGTGTCGTTTGCCGTTCTGGGTGGTTCGACCGTCGCCACCCAGACGGTCGAGTTCAACGCCACGGCCACCGCACCGACGCCACCCACCCGCGCCAACTACGTATTCGCAGGGTGGTTCCGGGAGGCCAACCTGACCACGGCCTGGACCTTCACCACCGACCCGGTCACCACCGACATCACGCTCTACGCGAAGTGGACGCTGGTGCAATACACCGTAAGCTACCTCGCCGGTCCCAACGGGTCGCTGACCGGCACGGCGACGCAGGTCCTCGAGCATGGGACGGGCGGCACGGCCGTCACCGCGGTGCCGACCGCCGGTTATCGCTTCGTCAACTGGAGCGATGCGCGTACCGACAATCCCCGCACCGACACCAACGTCACCGCCAACGCCACCGTCACCGCCGCCTTCGCCGCCATCAATGCCGGGGTGGCCGCCGCGAACAAGTTTGCCTTCAGCGAAAACGCCGCCTGGATCAACTTCGGCGACGCCAACGGCAGCGCCACCGCCATCCTCGGCGCCAGCGGCAGTCTGAGCGGTTATGCCTGGGGCGAAAACATCGGCTGGATCAAGCTCGCCGGCACCGCGGGGTCCGGCGCGCAATACGGTGTCAATATCAGCGCCACCGGCGTGCTCTCGGGTTACGCCTGGAGCGAGAACGCCGGCTGGCTCAATTTCGGCGCCACCCACGGCAATGCGGCGATCGATCTGACCACCGGCGCCCTCTCCGGTTTTGTCTGGAGCGAGGCACTGGGCTGGATCAAACTCGCCGGCACCGCCGGTTCGGGTGCGGCCTACGGGGTTCGCCTGAGTATGCCCAACTGAGTTCCTGGGGTGATGACCGCCAGAGCGAAGGGGGGCATGCTCGTTGCGGCCTGCGTCTGTCTTGGCCTTTGTATTTACGTTTACTTTACAAAGCGCACCGTTCCCCTGATCGCGTGGGTCAAGGCCCCGACCCGCAACCAGTTCTTTTCTTCATACGACATGCGGGTGACGGTTTTGCATGATCGGCTGTTCGTCAATGACCTCAACGGCGTCTGGGCGTCCGACGACGGCGTCCGGTGGCAACACCTGTCGGCAAAGCCTCCGTTTGCCACTGCGGATCGCAAAGTGTTTGCACACTGGCTGCCCCACAAGGGGCTTTTGTGGGGCATCGGGGGCGGACCGGGGTATGGCGTCCCGGATGTGTGGTGCTCTGCCGACGGCAAGAACTGGCGCCAAATCACCGCCAACGGCGGGTTTCCCGCGCATGACGGCAAAGCGGCCGTCAGTTTCGCCGACAAATTGTGGATGATCGGCGACACGTCGTGCGATGCCTGGGTCATGAACTCCAGCGATGGCGCCACCTGGCAGAAGTTGCCCATGCAGACACCGTTCTACACCTGCTTCGATCAGACCCTTCTCGTGTTCAAAGGCGAACTCTGGATCATCAACCAATCCGACGAACCGAGCATCTGGCATTCACCTGACGGCATCCGCTGGGCGCGCGTCGACCCATGTTTTCCGCGTGGGTTCCAGGGCGACGGCGCCTGCACGGTTTTCGCCGGCCGGTTGTGGTTGACCGGGGGGCGCCGGCGACGCGGCCTTCTCGAGACGGTCCTGCGCGACCCGCTCTTTTTCTTGAACGTGCAAGGCAGCGACAAGACCGAGGTGCTCAACGACACCTGGTACAGTGGCGACGGCAGCCACTGGACATGCAATTCCCGCCGCGGCCCCTTTGAAGCCCGCGGCGGCCACCATTGCGTGGTTTTCAACAACCGGCTCTGGCTGCTGGGTGGCTCGGGGCCGAACGGCCCCCTCATCACCGGCCAAGCCGACACCCAAGATTACTGGTATTCTGAACCGGTTTCACCCTGAGCCGCATACCGAGAGAAGATCCTCGAACGCTCTCGTTACGCCTCGGAACGGGCTTCGCACTCTTCAGGCCGACCGGCGCGCATTTGCCCTTTCTCGTTATCACGCCCCACCCTTCTCGGCCCAGATCTGCACGAGATGGGTGAGCACACGCACCGATTTCTCGAGCGAGGCGACCGAGACCCATTCGCTGGCGCTGTGGGCGTTCTCGGTGCCGGCAAACAGGTTGGCACAGGGCAGGCCCATGAATGACAGCCGGGCGCCATCGGTGCCGCCACGGATCGCCTTCCTGACCACAGGAATGCCGGCGCGTTGCATCGCTTCTTCGGCGCCGGTCATGACCTGCGGGTGCTTGGCGATGATCTCGCCCATGTTGCGGTAGCTCTCTTTGTATTGCAGCTCGATGCTGACCCCGGGAAACTCGTGCTGCACCTGCTCGCGCATCGACTCGAGAGTGTGGCGCTTCACCTCGAGCTGATCGTGTTCGAAGTCGCGCAACAGAATCTTGAGCGTGGTCTCTTCCTCGGCGCCCTTCAGTTCGTGCGGGTGCAGGTAGCCCTCCCGTTTCTCGGTCGTTTCCGGACGCGCATCGGGCGGGAACAACGAAATGAAGCGGCTCGCCGCATACAGGCTGTTGACCATGATCCCCTTGGCAAAACCGGGGTGGACGTTGCGACCGCGAAAGATCGCCGTCACCGAAGCCGCGTTGAACGTCTCGGCGTTGACCTCGCCCGGTTCCTCACCGTCGACGGTGTAGGCGTATTTCGCCCCAAACCCGGCCACATCGAACTTCTCGGCACCGCGGCCGACCTCTTCGTCGGGGGTGAAGCCAATCTTGATCGCTCCGTGCGGTACCCGGGCCCCCGCGGCAATGAGCTCGGCAGCCACGGTCATGATCGCCGCGATGCCGGCCTTGTCGTCGGCGCCCAACAGCGTCGTGCCGTCGGAGGTCACGATGTCGTTGCCGATCTCGTGGGCCAGGCGCGGATTCTCGGCGGCCAGCAGCATCTTGCCGGGTACGCCTGAAAGCGGCAGGTCGCCACCGCCATATTTCGTATGCACAATCGGTTTGACGTTGCGGCCGCTCATCGACGGTGAAGTGTCGAGGTGGGCGATCAAGCCCAGCACCGGCACCTTTGCCGCCTCTTCCGGGGGCAGGCTGGCCGGAACGGTTCCGTAGACGTAGCAATGCTCGTCGACGCGCGCGTCGGCGATGCCGATCGCCTTCATTTCGTCGACCAACAGGCGGGCGAGGTCGAACTGCTTGGGCGTGCTCGGAATCGCGTCGACGCCCTCGGCCGACTCGGTGTCGATCTTCACATAGCGCAAGAATCTGGACAAAACGGATTCAGTCATGGGGTCCTCCTGGCGCGACCAGGCCGGCCTCAGCCAGCAGACGCGCAACATACGCCGGCACGACCTGGGTCGCCGGCCCGTAGATACACTCGGCGAACTTCGAGGCACCGAGCGACGGTTCGAGATTCAGTTCGACGGTATGCACTTCGCGGCGGGTCTGCCCGGGCCGATCGCTGTCGTCGCGCGGTGGGCCCGAACGCCAGCCATGATAGGCCTGTCGCTGCACCCGTTCGACGAACCCGGCCGCCGGATAAACATTGCCGGACGTGCCGATCGAGATGAACAAAGTGCACTTGTCGAGCGCACGCATGATCTCGTCCATCGCGAACGGCATCTCTTCGAAGAATACAATGTGTGGACGCATGCGCCCGACGGCCCCACAGGCCGGACACGCGTCGGCCACCGTTATGTCGCCGGTCTGGCGCTGCACCGCCGCGCACTGCTCGCAGCGGGCCTCGAGCATCGCGCCGTGCATGTGCGTGAGCTTCGTCGACCCGGCACGCTCGTGCAGGTCGTCGACATTCTGGGTCACCAACATGAACGGCCCCGGCCAGGCCTTCTCGAGCCGGGCGAGCGCAAGGTGGGCGGCGTTGGGAGCGATGACGCCGTTCTGCAACTCACGCCGACGCGCATTGTAGAACCCCAGCACCAGCTCGCGATTGCGGGCCAGTGCCTGCGGCGTGCATACATCTTCAATACGGTGTTTCGCCCACGTACCCCCAGCGCCATCGCGAAAGGTCTCGATGCCCGACTCCTTCGAGATGCCCGCCCCGGTCAAGACCACAATGCTCTCGTGCCCGCCCAGTTTCATCGCCCGCTCTCCCCGTGGTGGCTGCCGCTCGCCACCGGCATGATGCTAGCCGCGCCCGGCGGAAACGTCAACCATGTTACCATGGGGCCGGCGCGCCTGGTTCGCGCTCGATACCACGATCTGGAGGACATCCAATGCAGACCTTCTTGCGGTTCATCTTCGTCTTGGCCCTCGCCCTCGTCGGTACCTCGGCACCGGCAGCCGATGCCGCGGCATCACCGGCATCCGCCCCGGCGGCAATTGCTCTGCCGGCGGCTCCCGACAGCTTCGGCCTCGACCTCGCCGCAGCGCTGAAAGCCCGCAAGACCGACCGCGAATACGGCCCCGGCGAGGTCACGCCGGCCGAACTGGCCAAGGTCCTGTGGGCCGCCAACGGCGTGAACCGCGAGAACGGCAAGCGCACGGCGCCGACACCCCGCGGGTTCTATTTCATCAATACGTACGTCACCGGCCAGGCCGGGACCTTCCTCTTCGACGCCAAGAAGAGCGAACTGACGCCGATCAACGCCGAGAATCTGGTCGCCAAGGTCGGCATCCAACCGTACATCGGCTCGGCCTCTCACGTCTTGATGCTGACCGCGCGCCTGTCGCTCTACACGGGCGACCAACCGCGCGAACACAAGATCGCCACCGCCTACACCACCGCCGGCTGCATCGCGCAAAACGTCTATCTCGCCGCCGCGGCGCTCAAACTGAGTACCTGCCTCGTGTTCAGCCAGAAGGAAGACGAGATCCGCAAAGGACTGGGCTTGAAGGATGAAGAGGTTCCGCTGTTCATCATGCCGCTCGGCCGTCTCAAATAGACGACACCCGCGAGCCTCGAAATCGCGGTAAACCAGCGCACAGCCGCGCTTCGGGCAAACTTGCCCGCAGGGTCGGTTGGTGCTAGCTTTATTGTGCGCGGGCGCGGCTGAGAAGCCCGGCCGGAGCTGTGCGAAAGTCAGTGTCGTGAACAGGAGTCAAGCAATGACGTGTTCCAAGACCATGTTGATGTTTGCGCTGATCGCTCTTGTCGGTTTTGCCGCTTCGCCTGCCGATGCGCAGTCCACGGCGGCCGGCGTGGCCGCGGTGACCGGGTCGGGTTCCGGTGCCGCATCGGGTTCGGGAACCGGGTCGGCCGCGAAGCCCGCTGATCCCACGGCCGAAATGGAAGTGCTCGGACACAAGGTTCGCGCCACCGTCGATCTGTTCGGCGACGGCAAACAGTACGAGGTCGTGCTCAAAGCCGCAGCCAACCACAAGCCGAAAGAGGGCGAGGCCACCGAGTTTCACGTGGTCGTCATTGGCCCCGACAAGAAGGTGGTCTGGGAGGACAAGAAACCCGAGATGACCTTCCAGATCGGTGATGCCGGCGTCGAGGATATGCAGATCGTCGGCGACATCGACGGCGACAAGGCGATCGAGATCGTCAGCCCGGCCATGCAATCGGATGTCGCGCCCGTGACGTTCCGGGTCATGCGGTGGGTGAAAGACCACTTCGAGAAGGCGAAGGGCGGCCTGTTGATCGGCAACCAGCCGGTGCCGACCGAGTTCAACTGGACCGACAAGGAACCGGCGCCCGAGGCGCAGGCGGTCTGGGTTCTGTATTTCGAAAAACTGCAGGAACCCGGGGTATTGCAGGCATACATCGCCCAGACCGGCGAAGCCAAGCTGCCCGGCGACCGCGCCATTCTTCGCGTCACGCCGACCGGTTACAAGGTCGAGAAATGGATGCCCGGCGAGGATTGATCCGACCTGCGTCTGCTTGATCGGCAATCTCTGGTTGCGATTCGGGGCCGCCGTGGCCATTGTGGCCGCGGCCTCGGTGGTGCGCGCGGTGTTCTTCGCGCAACTGGGGCGCGGCATCGCCTATCTGACCTACTACCCGGCCGTCATGCTCGTGGCCATCGTCGGCGGCTTCTGGGCGGGCCTGAGCGCGACCCTGATGTCGGCGTTGCTGTGCTACTACTGGATTCAACAAGGCACCATGTCGACGGTCGAGTGGATGGCCATGTCGGTTTTCTGCTGCAGTTGCACGATGATCTCGGCAATGGCCGGAGCCATGCACCAGGCCCGCCGGCGCGCGCTCGAGGCCAAAGAGGTGGCCGAAGCGGCCAGCCGCGCAAAGAGCGTGTTTCTCGCCAACATGAGTCATGAGCTGCGCACGCCTCTCAACGCCATCCTGGGATTCTCCGATGTATTGCAAAAAGCCGACAATGTCACCCCGAAACAACGCGAGTTCTCGGGCATCATCCACCGCAGCGGCGAACACCTGCTGAACCTGATCAACAACGTGCTCGACATCTCGAAAATCGAAGCGGGTCGGGTCACCCTCGAACCCGGCGAAACCGACCTCCACCAGGTCTTTCGCGAGCTGCAATCGATGATGTCGGTACGTGTCGCCGACAAAGGGCTCGAGTTTCGCGTCGAGCAGGGTCCCGATCTTCCCCGACGGATTCGCATCGACGGCAGCAAACTACGCCAGGTTCTGATCAACCTCGTCGGCAACGCCGTCAAGTTCACGACGAACGGGATGGTAACGCTGCGTGCGGCGGTCATCACCAACGATTCCGGGCAGGCGGCCCGAAACGCAGTTTCGGGCAGTGCAAACGACGCGCCCCGACTGCGCTTCGAGGTGACCGACACCGGTCCCGGCATTGCGGCCGACGACGTCGCCAGACTGTTCGTGCCGTTCGTCCAGGTCGGCGACCGGCCCCCGGCCGAGCGCGGCACCGGCCTCGGCCTCGCCATCAGCAAAGAATACGTTGTATTACTTGGCGGCACGATCGGCGTCACCAGTGCACCGGGGCGCGGTTCCACCTTTCACTTCGAGATTCCCCTGTTGGCGGTCGAGGCCCCCACCACCGACACGGTGCCGGCCGAGCGTCGGGTCGTCGGGCTCGCCGCCGGCCAACCCATCTGTCGCGTTCTCATCGCCGAAGACCAACGCGAAAATATGCTGTTGTTGCGGACCGTGCTCGACCCGCTGGCGATCGAGATTCGTGAGGCGGTCAACGGTCGCGAAGCCGTAGCGGTGTGCGAAGAGTGGCATCCGCACTTGATCTGGATGGATATCCGCATGCCGGTGATGGACGGACTGGCAGCCACCCGTTGCATCAGGGCGATGCCGATGGGCGCCAAGACCAAGATCGTCGCGCTTACCGCGCACGCCCTCGAGGAAGAACGCAACGAGATTCTCGCCGCCGGTTGCGACGACCTGATTCGCAAACCGTATCGGGAGGCCGAGATCTTCGACGCCATGGCCCGCCACCTCGGCCTCGAGTTCGTCTACGCATCGCCTGACCCCAGGCGCACCAGCGACGACGTCGAGATCGCCCCCGCGCAACTCGCCGCTCTCGACGCCGAGACGCGGCGAGCACTGCAACAGGCCGTCGTCGAACTCGATGTGGCGCGCACGCAAGAGCTGATCCGGCAGATTGGCAACGACCACCCTGCGCTTGGCGACGCGCTGGGGAAACTCGCGCAGAATCTGAGCTTCGACCGCCTGCTCAACCTTCTCGAGAACACCGGTTCGCCGCAAGAAAACGACTCGTCAGAGGATCACCACCATGTCTGAGCGATTGCCCAATCCCGATCAACAAGAGATTCTCGTCGTCGACGACAACCCGGCCAGCCTGCAACTGTTGGCCAGCATTCTGACCGGGTACGGTTATCGGGTCCGACCGGCAGCCACCGGCACCCTGGCTTTGCGATCGGTGGCCACCAAGGCGCCCGACCTGATCCTGCTCGACGTGAAGATGCCCGACCTCGACGGTTTCGAGGTCTGCCGGCGTCTTGCCTCGGCATCGCCCGGCCGCCGCATCCCGGTGATTTTCGTCTCGGCGATGAATGACGCGACCGACAAGGTCAAAGGTTTCGCCGCAGGCGGCGTCGATTACATCACCAAGCCCTACATGGCCGAAGAGATCCTGGCGCGCATCCAGATGCACCTGCGCCTGCGCGATCTGACCGAGCGACTCGAAGACAGTGTCCGCGCGCGCACCGAAGAATTGACGCGCGCCAACGAAGCGCTTACCAGGGAAATCGAGGAGCGCAAACGCAACGAAGACAAGGCGAAGCAACTGCAAGACCAGTTGCTCCAGGCGCAGAAAATGGAGTCGGTGGGGCGCCTGGCCGGCGGCGTCGCGCACGACTTCAACAACATGCTCGGCGTGATCATCGGCCGCGTCGAGTTGGCGATGGGACACGCCCAACCCGACACGAAACTGCACAAGTGTCTGCTCGAGATCCGCAAAGCCGCCGACCGCTCGGCGGCGCTGACCCGGCAGTTGCTGGCGTTCGCGCGCAAGCAGATGGTGATGCCCAGGGTGATCGACCTCAACGAGACCGTTGGGGCAACCCTCGAGATGCTGCGCCGTCTGATCAACGAGGAAACCGACCTGCAATGGCTTCCCGGGGGCAGCCTGGTGCCCGTAAAGATCGACCCGGTTCAGATCGACCAGATTCTCGCAAATCTCTGTGTCAATGCACGTGACGCGATTGCCGGCGTCGGTCGGATCACGATCGCGACACGCACCGCCGTTTTCGACGACGCCGATGCCGCGCGGTTTGCCGGCCTCGCGCCAGGTGCATACGCCGTATTGCAGGTCAGCGATACCGGCTGCGGGATTAGCC
>CAZADH010000236.1:2901-9819 GCA_964483805.1 uncultured bacterium | reverse complement strand
CACCGGTGAAGACGAACGAGCCGTCGGCTGCCGTCATGGTGCGGAAATCGCCGAAGGTGTTGTCATAGAGCACGGCGCCGCGGACGCCAGCGCGCAACGCGGCCATCTGTTGCAGACCGATGGCCAGGGTGGCGTCGGGACGGGCCAGATACACCGCGGCGTTGCCGATCGGCACGCCGTTTTCAGACAGCGAACCACGCACGTCCCCGGTGGTCGCGCTGGTCACGGGCGCGGTCGGATTCGCACCGGAACTCACCGTGCCGCCGCCACCCCCGCCACCCCCGCCCCCGCAGCCGATACACAGGCTGCACAGTATCAGGACGCAGACTGCCACCCAGTGGCACCGTGCCGTCGAGACCATGTCACTACCCCCACAATCCGTAATTCAGGAGAACCCCGGTACCTATGCTTACAGGGTCGTGCAAAACCCGACGAATGGCAACCGTTTCGTGCGTCTGCGCATTCAGGCGACGCCGGGGGCGAGAAGGGCGGTGATCTCGGGCAACGGTCGCGGCGCGATGACGGCGGCCTCGGCGGGCAGGTCGATGCCCTGCGTGCGCAGACTGGTGATGCGCAACTGCACGGCAGCGCCCCAGAGCAGGTTCATGGCCACGGAGACGATGTCGCGTTGCGGGGCTGCCTCGAGACACGATCCCTTGACCCACTCGTTGAACGCGCCCATTGCCGGACCGCACCAGACCTGGTAATCGACCTTGCGTTCCGGCACGGCATTGATCGCCCAGCGTGACGCCTGGCCGAGATACCAGCGAAATACAAGAGCCATACGATGCTTCGGCTCACGCTCGGCCCGCGCCACCTGGTGCGGGCCGCGGCGGGTGAAGAACTCGCGGGTCTGGCGCCAGATCTCTTCGAGCGGCGCCTGGAAGAACTGTTTCTCGAGCGTGGCGCGGGTGGCTGCCGGGATCGCCTCGAGGCTGTCGCATGACCGGTAGACCTCGTAGAGCTTGGCGGCCCGCATGGCGAACATGGTGCCGCGCTTGAGCACCTGCACGGTGACCCCCATCTCGAACATGTCGGCGGCCGGGGCCATCGCGGTGTCGGCCTGTTGTGCCTCGACCAGCATCTGCCGCACCACCGGCGAAGTGCCCGATTCGCGGCAGGATTGGGCGACCGAACCGATCACCAGATACGCCGCGCCCAGCGCGAATGCCGCCGCCGCCGAGGCCGGCGTGGCGATGCCGCCGCCGCAGCCGACCCGAGGCGGGACCGCATAGCGGAACTGCGCCTGCATGCGGTCGCGCAATGCGACCAACGTCGGTACCAGGGCGACGAGCGGACGGTTGTCGGTGTGGCCACCCGAGTCGGCCTCGGCAGTGACGTCTTCGGCCATCGGGATCTGGGCCGCGAGAGCGGCCTGCTCGGCCGTGATCGCGCGCGACGCCACCAGTTCCGCCAGCATCTTGTCGGGCGGTGGTGAGAAGAAACGGGTCGCCACCTCGACGCGGGACACCTTGGCGATGATCCGGTTGGGGGTGACGATCCGACCCGCGGCATCGCGATGAATCCCGGCCACGCGGTAGCGCACCACCGGCAACGTCAGGTTGAGATACGCCGAGGCCTCGATGAGGTGAACATTACGACGTAAATACAGATCGACGATCGCCGCCTCGAGGTCGGCCTCGTTCGGGCTGTGGATCAGGTTGCAGCCAAACGGCAGGGTGTCGAGTCGGCGCGACAGTTCGTCGATCGACTGCTCGACCACCGCCAGCGCCTGGCCGGCCGCGCCGTAGAACCCGAGCATCCCCGCGCGGGCCAGCGCCTCGGCTGCGGCCACCGAACTGATGCCGTTGGCCATCGATCCCATGAACAACGGGTACTGCAGCCCGTGCGCGCGCGTGAATCCGGGATCGCCCAGCCGTGTCGGCGGGCAGGCCGAGACGAGGCCGATGGCTTCACGGTTGTCGGTCGCCGATGCCTCGGGGGCTGCCGTCAACTGTCCGCCGGCGGCCAACTCGAGTCCCTGGCCGTGGGTGCGCACAACCCACAAGGGGTCGTTGACCCGCGCCAGGGCGTCGCGCCAGGCGGTTCCGTTGGTGAACAGGCGGCCATGCGGCACGGCGTGCCAGTAGCCGAAAGTGTGGCAACACGGTGTTAGTACGGTGCTTGCATGGTCGACGGTCACGGGGTCTTCTCCTGGTTGATGGTTGTGCGAACACCTGCTCAGGCGCTTTGCTGCGCCGTTGGGTGTCGGAAAAGTCGGGAACCCACCGGATCGATATCGGCCGCATGATACACGAAACCCCCGTCGGTGTCGCGCCTGCCCAAACCCTCACGAGCAGCGAATGGCCAGTAGCGAGATGTCGTCGGCGGGATCGGCGTCGCCGACGAAGCACGTCATCCGCTGCGTGACGGCATCGAGCAAGGCGGCAGCGGTTGCGGGGCGTTCGTTCGGACTGGTTTGGGCGTCGCGCAGCCACTGCAGGAGATCGTGGGTCGTCAGCCGCCGGCCCTGCGCATCGGCGGCATCGGTCAAACCGTCGGTGAAGGCGAACAGCATGTCGCCCGGGGCCGGGGTTTCCTGCTGCAGAACAGGCCGCGGTGGCACCAAACCGGCAGATGCCGCGAAGCCGAGGGGGGAACCCCCATGGGTCAGCTCGCGAATCGTCCCGTTGGCGCCAATGAGCACGACAGGTTCTGGTGCCGAGCACAACCATTGGACCGTGCCGGTAGTGTGATCGAGGATGAAGTAGATTGCCGTGGCAAAACGACCTTCAGGAAACTCGGCCGCCACCCTCTGATCGAGGCGGTGCCAACCTTCCACGGCATCATCGTGGTGGGCCAGACATTCGTGCACCTGCACCTTGAAAATCGAGGTCAACAGGGCGCCGGCGACCCCATGGCCGCACAGATCGGCAAAAATGAGTCCCTGTCGGTGCGGCTCTCGCTGGGGAATCACGTCGTAGAAATCGCCGCCGATCTGCGTCATCGGTCGGTAGGTGACGGCGCAGGTGAAGCGGGCAGAGGCCGGAAGCTTGCCGGGCAGCATCGACGCATGCACCGTCTTGGCAATGGCAAACTCGGCCAGCATCTTTTCGTCGCGCCGGCGCAATTCGAGGTGGGCGGCGCGCAGGGCAATCTGTGTGCGGAGCCGGGCGGCAAGGCTGGCCATCGTCGCCGGTGTGGTGACGAAGTCTCGTGCGCCCGCCGAGAGCGCTTGCACGACGTCGGTGCTGGCTCCCAGACTCGTGACCATGATCACCGGCAGTTCGAGAGGAGTATATTGCTTGCGTATTGCTGTCAGGGTGGCGATGCCGTCGAGACCCGGCATGTTGACATCGAGCAGAACCAGATCGATGCCACCCGGCCGCAAGAGCTCGAGGGCGCACAGACCATTGTCGGCGGTCCGGGCCGCGTAGCCCATGGTCACCAGTGCGTTGGCGAGCAGTTCGCGCGAGACGAGGTCGTCATCGACGACGAGCACCGTGGCTGGGGCGCCACGTTGAGGGGCAGGCAGGCAGTCATCCATAGAGGGCATCATACACGATTGGCGAGCGCGCAAACGGACGCGAGAGTGGTATACTGACCGGGCCGGGTGGTCCGCCGGCGGCGGGTTCGACGAACCCGCTTCCATCCCAACAGAGCGAGGATCCACACATGTCCGAACAGGCAATGCCGAAACCCGAAGCGCAGCATCCCATGCTCAGTCCCGAAACTGTCACCCGCATCAAAAAAGGCAAGGTCGTATCCGCGGCCGAGGCCGTGCGGTTGATTCGCGACGGTGATACCGTGGCGACCGGCGGTTTTGTCGGCATCGGGTTCCCCGAGGAGATCGCCCTCCAACTCGAGCAGGATTTTCTCGCGACGGGTGGCCCGAAGAACCTGACCCTCGTTTATGCGGCCGGGCAGGGCGACGGCGCCGAGCGTGGCCTCAACCATCTGGGCCACGAAGGCCTGGTCAAAAAGGTGATCGGTGGTCACTGGGGCCTGGTGCCCAAGCTGCAGAAGCTCGCGGTCAACAACAAGATTGCCGCCTACAACCTGCCGCAGGGTGTCATATCGCATATGTATCGCGACATCGCCGCCCACAAACCGCGCACGATCACCAGCGTCGGTCTGGGTACGTTCGTCGATCCCCGCAACGGCGGCGGCAAGATCAATAATTCAACCACCGAAGATATCGTCGAACTGGTGCAGTTCGATGGGCGCGACTACCTGGCCTACAAGACGTTTCCGATCAATGTCGCCATTCTGCGCGGGACGACCGCCGACACCGACGGCAACATCACCATGGAGAAAGAAGCGCTCACCCTCGAGGCGATCGCGATTGCCATGGCGGCCAAGAACTCGCGTGGTTTCGTGATCGTGCAGGTCGAGCGCATTGCCGAGCGGGGTTCGTTGCCGCCGCGGCAGGTGAAGATTCCGGGCATTCTCGTCGACTGTGTCGTCGTTTCGCGCCCCGAGAACCACTGGCAGACCTTCGCGACGCCCTACAACGCCGCGTTTGCCGGCGAGATCCGGGTGCCGATGCAGTCGATCGGCGAAATGGAGATGAGCGAGCGCAAGATCATCGCGCGGCGCGCGGCGTTCGAACTCGAGGTCAACAGCGTCGTGAACCTGGGCATCGGCATGCCCGAAGGCGTGGCCAACGTGGCCAATGAAGAGAAGGTCCTCGAGTTCATCACGCTGACGGCCGAGCCCGGCGTGATCGGCGGTCTTCCCGCGGGTGGTCTCAACTTCGGGGCCGCCTCGAACACCGATGCGATTCTCGATCAGCCCTACCAGTTCGATTTCTACGATGGGGGTGGTCTTGATCTGGCGTTCCTCGGGTTGGCGCAGACCGACCGCGAGGGCAACCTCAATGTCAGCAAGTTCGGGCCCAAGCTGGCCGGTGCCGGTGGCTTCATCAATATCAGTCAGAATGCGCGCAAAGTGGTGTTTGTCGGCACCTTCACGGCCGGCAGCCTCGAGATTGCCGTCGAGGCGGGCAAGTTGCGCATCATTAAAGAAGGCAAGGTCAAGAAGTTCCTCGAGAAGGTCGAGCATGTGACTTTCAGCGGCCGCTACGCGGCCAAGAACAACACGCCGGTGCTCTACATCACCGAGCGGGCGGTGTTCCAGCTCACGCCCGACGGTCTCGAACTGCTCGAGATCGCGCCGGGCATCGACCTCGAACGCGATGTGCTCGCGCTCATGGAGTTCAAGCCGATCATCAAGAAGAACCCCCGGCTCATGGACGCGCGCATCTTCGCCGACGGTCCGATGGGGCTGCGGGCCGATCTCCTGTCGATTCCGCTGTCGGCGCGGTTCAAGTTCGATATCGCCAACGACCGTTTCTTCGTCAACTTCGAAGGCTACTCATTGCGGTCACTGCCCGAGATCGGCGAGATCGAAAACGCGGTGGCCAGCGTGCTCACGCCGCTCAAACGCAAAGTGCCGACGGTGGTCAATTACGACAACTTCTCGATCGCACCCGACCTGGTCGACGAGTACGCGGCGATGGTCAAACGGCTGTGCGACCGCTTCTACACGACGGTGACGCGTTACACCACCAGTGCCTTCCTGCGGCTCAAGCTCGGGGAGTCGCTGACCCGGCGCGGTGTTGCACCGTACATCTTCGAGAACCGTCGTGAGGCCGAACAGGCTCTGACCGACAAATCCCGCTGATCGTAGACGGCACGAGGAGGTAACGCATGGCAGCGCGAAAACCGCCAACGACCGCGGCAAAGACCGGATCGAGCAAGGCGCGGCCGGGTAACGACCGCGCGGCTGGTGGTGAGCTTTGGCTTGACGATGTATTGACAACCATCGCGACCTTGCGCGATGGCACGCGCCAGTTGCCGTCGTCGCCGACCCGCAGCGGCGCGGCGGCCAAGGTGCATCGGGCTCTGGCCGATCTGGCGGTCGCGCTGGCCGCGCGCGAAGCGCTCGAGGCCGATCTCGCCTCGTTGGCGACGGTGGTTAACGTCGGCACCACGCTGACCGATGTGCTCGCTCGTGTGTACGTCGGGTTCAAACGTCATATCCCGTATGACCGCATCGGCGTCTCGTTGCTCGAGGATGAAGGTCGCGTGGTGCGGTCGGTGTGGGCGCGGTCCGACCTGCCGACGGTGCTGCTGGGCGCCGACTATCGCGGCAGCATGACCGGCAGCAGCCTGCAGACGATCATCGATACCGGGCAACCGCGCATTCTCAACGATCTGCCCGGCTATCTGCGCGAACACCCGAAGTCGCACTCGACGTCGCTGGTCGTTAAAGAAGGCATGGCGGCGAGTCTCACCTGTCCGTTGTTGGCCGAGGGGCGGCCGATCGGGTTTCTCTTCTTCTCGAGTCGCGAGGTTGGCGCCTATCGCGATGCGCATGTCGAGATCTTCCAGCGCCTCGCCGGGCACCTCGCCATCGTTCTCGACAAGGCCCGGTCGTTCGAACGATTGCGCGAGTTGAACGAGTTGAAGAACCGGTTCCTCGGGATCGCGGCGCACGACCTGCGCAGTCCGCTGGCGTTGGTGAAGTCATACGTCGAGTTGCTGTCGGTCGAGGAGCGTGACGTGGTCACGCTGGCGGGTGGGCAGGCCGACGAAGTCTGCTTCCCACAGGCAGTGATCGCACAACGGCGCAATATCTACGAGCGGCTCAACAGCATCGGTGACCGCATGTTCGCGCTCATCAACGATTTGCTCGACGTCAGCGCGATCGAGGCCGGCAAGCTCGACGTGAACCCGGTGCCCACCGATTTGCTCGCCTTCCTGCGTGAGGCCATCATGAACAACCGGCCGATCGCCGAGCGCAAGGGCATTGGCGTGCATCTCGAGGCCGGCGAGGCGGTGCCGCCGGTGCCGCTCGATCCGCGGCGCATCGCCCAGGTTATCGACAACCTCATCGGCAACGCCGTGAAGTTCTCACATGCCGGCAAGGCCGTGTCGATCAAGGTTGCGCGCGAGGGCAACGCCGTGCGCGTCG
>CAZADH010000236.1:0-2891 GCA_964483805.1 uncultured bacterium | reverse complement strand
CCAGGGCATCCCCGAAACCGAGCTGGGGCGCCTGTTTCGCGAGTTCGGCAAGACCAGCGTGCGCCCGACCGGCGGTGAGAAGAGCACCGGTCTTGGCCTGCTCATCGTCAAGAAGATCATCGAGGCCCACCACGGCAGGATCTGGGTCGAGAGCAAGGTCGGCGTCGGTTCGACCTTCACCTTCGAGTTGCCGCTCGTGTTGGCTTGATACGTGTCGTTCGTGCGCTGCGCCGTGGAAACGACGGGGGCGCGGTCTTCGGCTCCGGGTGAGACCACCCGCTCGGCTCGTGGTGTGCCAGCCACGGCCTCGTTGTCCTGCGTGCAGCCGCTGCGGTGCTGGTGCCAGTGGCGTGTCGGGGCAATGGGGGCTGGGTTCGACCGTGCTTTGTGTCATAAATACGTAGTATGTAACGTGTATTCAGGACTTCGCCAGGGAAAGCAGGTAGCCCATGACCGATCTGTATGACTTTCATACGCACACGACGTTGAGTGACGGCGTGCTCCTGCCCATCGAAATGGTGCGGCGCGCGCTCGCTCGGGGCTACACGGCGATGGCGCTGACCGACCATGCCAGCCTGGGCAACCTGCGCGAGGTGATCGCGGTCTTGTTGCAGGAAGCGGCACTCGCCCGCAAACACTGGCCCATCGAGGTGTTGGCCGGCGTCGAACTTACCCATGTGCCGGCGGCGGCGATTGCCGAGGCGGCGCGGGAGGCGCGGGCCGCCGGTGCCGAAATCGTCGTCGTGCATGGCGAGACCCCGGTCGAACCGGTCGAACCGGGGACGAACCATGCGGCGGTGACCAGTTCCGATGTCGACCTGCTCGCGCACCCGGGGCAACTGTCGGCAGAAGATGCGCTGCTCGCGGCGCGTCACGAGGTCTTCGTCGAACTGACCGCCCGCCGCGGCCACTCGCTGTGCAACGGGCACGTGCAGGCAGTTGGCCGTGCTGCCGGAGTGCGCTTCGTCATCGATAGCGACAGCCATGAGCCCGGCGATTTGCTGACGGTCGACTTTGCGCAGCGCGTCGCGTTGGGGTCAGGGTTGCCGGCCGACATGCTTGACGTTGTATTGCTCGAGAACCCACGGTTGCTGCTCGGGCGGGCGCGCCGCCGCCGTTGACGAGCTGCGGTTACGCGGTTGATTTTGCCGCCGCGCCTGCCTGGTGTGCGGCCCACCACTGCGGCAAACCCGGGTTGATGCGCTGCCAGCCGACCCCGTGATACGAGGGGCGGCGCAGACCAACGCCGACAACGATCAGAGTGACCAGCGACGCGATGCCGATCGTCACCGGCCACGAGGGCATGCCCCAGTTGAGCGAGCCGGCGGCGAGGGTCACGTAGAGCACCGCCCAGATGAGTTCGAGCATGCGCTCGATGCGAAACACGTTGCAGAACAAGAAGAAATTGCCCACGGGCAGCGCGACGGCGGCGCCGATCCACCACTCGACGCTGGCTCCGGCGATCCCGCCGGCAAGGCCGAGCAGCACCACGAGCGCGTCGGTGCGCGAGAGGCGAAACCCCGGGGCAAACTCGGCATCGTTCATACCGCTACCATACCCCGGTTTCCCGGCCCGGGCAAGACGATCAGAGGAGGGGGTCTGTCCCTAGGGTCTGTCCCCGATCCACAAAATGCGGGAGCCCGAGGGCGAGGTGAGTTCTTCGACGGCCAGTCCGTAGAGCGCCTCGAGATTGGTCTTGGTCAGCACGGCGTGGGTGGGTCCGTAGACCAGCGGCTTGCCGTCGCCCGGCATCAGGAGGCAGTGCGTCGAGAACCGCAGCGCGAGGTCGGGATTGTGCGTCGAGAACACCGCCAGGCGCGCGCCGGCCGCCACCCAGTCGCGCGCGACCGCGAGAAACCGGTGTTGGTTGGGCAGGTCGAGGTGCGCGTCGGGCTCATCGAGAATCAGCATCGGGACATCCTGCAGCAGTGCCCGCGCCAATAAGACCCGCTTGATTTCGCCGCCGCTCAGTTCTGTGTAGGCACGGTCGAGCAAAGCCGTGAGTTGCAATAAATCAGCAATACGTTCGAGGCGCGCTTGGTCGTCGCTCGCCGTGAGGCCCAACCAACCCAGATGCGGACTGCGGCCGAAGATCAGCATCTCGCGCACCGTGAAGCGAAAGCACGGATGATGGTCCTGAGGCACACACGCGACCATGCGTGCAAGTTCAGGGGGGCGCAGCGCCGTGGTCGGTCGGCCGTTCACGTAAACGGAACCGGCTGCCGGGGTCTGCAGGCCGACCAGCAGGCTGATCAACGTCGACTTGCCCGACCCGTTGGGCCCAAGCAGGGCGAGGATGTGCCCGCGCTCGACGGCAAACCCGACATCGGTCATGATCGGCCGGCCCCGTCCCGGATACGAAAATCCGACACGCTCGCACACCAGGGAACTCGTCGTCATTGCCAGTCGAGGGTGCGCTGCCGCCATAGCAGCACCCCGAACACCGGGCAACCGATGATCGCCGTGACCACGCCGACGGGCAGTTCGCCGCGAATGATGACGCGGGAAAGATCGTCGGCGCCCAGAAGAAACAGCGCGCCCAGGAGTATTGACAACGGCAATACATAGCGGTTGTCGGCGCCGAGCATGGCGCGGCACAGATGCGGCACGACCAGGCCGATCCAGCCGATCACCCCGGTTTTGGCCACGCAGGTCGCGACCATCAGGGTGGCGATGAACAGCAGCACCGGCTTGGTGTGGGCGACGTCGACGCCGAGCAGGCGTGCTTCGCGATCGCCCATCGCCAGCAGGTTCAGCCGGTACGACTGCGCCAACAACAGCAGCAGGCAGACGCCGGCGATTGGCGCCGTGGTGCACAGCGTTTCCTGGGTCAGGCCGTCGAGGCCGCCCAGCATCCAGATGGTCAGGGCCGGCAACTGGTTGTCGGTGTC
>CAZADH010000235.1:8460-9829 GCA_964483805.1 uncultured bacterium | reverse complement strand
GTCGCGACGGCGTCAAACTGCTCGTCACCGTCGACTGCGGCATCAGCAATGTGGCCGAGGTCGCCCTGGCCCGCGAACTGGGCATCGAGATCATCGTCACCGACCACCACGAACCCCCGACCGTCCTGCCCGAGGCCGTGGCCATCGTCAACCCGAAAATGCCGGGCGGCCCGGGGCCCACCGAACCGCTTGCCGGCGTCGGCGTCTCCCTCAAGGTCTCGCTGGCCCTGGCGCTGGCCCGCTCGCCGCGCCTCGTCGAACCGCTCATCGTCGTCGATCTGTCCGATGCCGAACTCGACATCCGCCAGTTCTGCCCGCGCCGCGGCTTCGCCCCGGTCAAACTGACCCCACCCCTGATCGAGAACGGGCACATCGTCTTCTTCAACGCGAAAGAAGATGCCGAGATCCGCGAACTGCTTCCCGATCTGGCCAACGCCCGCAAAGTCACCTACGTGGCCCCGCTGGTGGTCGACCTCGACCCGAGCCTGCCGGCCGACAAGGCCGAACTGGCCGTCGAGTTTGCCATTCCGTCATCGATACACGGCGCCGAGCGGCTCGCCCACCTCTATCTCAAGATCATCGAGGCCGGCGATGCCGGCGTGAAGCAATTGTGGCAACGTGCACTCGATGTATTGACACTGGGAACCATCGCCGACATGGTGCCGCTGCGTGCCGAAAACCGCACCCTGGCCAAGCTTGGCCTGCCCTTCATCGGCCGGACCAAGCGCCTTGGCCTGCTCGAGTTGTTTGCCCGCCTCGGCTGGAACCAGCGCCCGATCACCGAAAAAGAGGTAAGCTGGAACATCGCACCGATCCTCAATGCCTCCGGTCGCCTCAAGACCGCCGAACTCGCGATCGACCTGTTGACCACCGACCATCCCCCGTTGGCCGAGTCACTTTCACGTGAATTGTATGATCTCAACCAGGAACGCAAGCGGCTCGTCGGGGTGTGCTACGAGCAGATCCACCCGCAGGTCCTCGCCCAGTGCGACCCGGCCCGCGACCGCCTGCTGCTGGTGCATGTGCCGATTCCCAATCAGGGGGTGACGGGTATCGTCGCCACACGCCTGGTGCAGGAGTTCACCCGCCCGGTCATCGTGCTCGTGCAAGACGACAACCACCTGCTTGGCTCGGCCCGCAGCTTCAATGATATCAATCTTGTTGAAGTTCTCCACGCGTGCGAAGACCTGCTGATCAAATACGGCGGTCACATCAACGCCGCCGGCTTGACCCTGCTGCCCGAGAACCTGCCGCGCCTGCGTGAGCGCCTGCGCACCGTCACCGAGAAACTGATCCCCTGGGAAATGCTCACCGACGTGCGCCGCCTCGATGCCGAGGTGTTGATCGACGCCCTGTGCCGGCTGGAGGG
>CAZADH010000235.1:0-8450 GCA_964483805.1 uncultured bacterium | reverse complement strand
AGATCAACGATCACCTGCTGGAAATGCTCGGTCGGTTCGCCCCGTTCGGCATCGCCAACCCCGCGCCGATGTTCATCGTGCGCAACATGCTGCTCGCCGAGCTGCGTCGGGTCGGCGATCGCGGCGCCCACCTGCGTTTTCGCTTCAAGCGCCCGGACGGCGCCTTCATTGCCGGCATCGGCTTCAATCTCGGTGACCGGCTGCCGCCAGGCGAGCCGCTGCCACCGGCTGCCGACGTGGTGTTCTCGGTCGAGGCCAATGTCTTCAACGGCAATCGCCACCTGCAGATGGTCGTGCATGACCTTTCGTTTGCGCAACCGCAACTGCCACCGCTCGAGGCTCAACAATGATCGAAATCAACGTCACGCAACCCCCGTTTGCCAACTACGATTGGTCCCGCATGAAGAACATGTACACCGATCTGGTGCTGGGCGAGGTTGGCGCCCTGCTCGAGACCGGCGAGATGTGCGACTGCACCGAATGTGTCCTCGACGTCGTCGCCATCGCGCTCAATAGCCTGCCGCCGGCCTACTGGGTCTCAGGGCAATACAATGCATTTACGTCGCCCGCGACCTTCCTTTCCGATGCCCGCAATTGCGACCGCGCCAAGGAAGCCGTTAAGCGGGCAGTGCGCCTGGTGCAGCGCAACCCGCACCACTGAGCGCCGCAGGCACGCCCGCACTCAGGGGTTGGTGGTGACCGCCGCTCCGGCGGCAACAGGTGCCGCAGCGCTGGCGGCCGCCGGCGCCGTGGGTTCGAGCGCCGACAGCTCCGGATCAACACCGTCGACCGGCGCCGAGGCCGAAGCCAGGGCATCCGCCGCCAGCGGCGCCGCCGCATCCGTCGCCGACGCGAGGCCAAGCGAAGCAGACACCGAGGCGCCGTCGGCTGCGTCCCCTGCACCCTCCGCCGGACTGCCCCCTTCCGGCAGGGGCAAGGCCACCGGTCGCGGCGGTGCCCCGAACGGCGCGAACGCCATGATGCGACAGTTCATCGTATCGAGCACGTAGAGCCGGCCGTCCGGGCCGAAACGGACGTCTTTCGGTTGCGCGAATTCACCCGGGCGTATGCCGTGTCGGCCGATGACCCCAAGCACCTTGCCCTGCCGGTCGAGCAGAATCACCCGCGAATTGCCGGTGTCGGCAATCGCCACGTATTTCTCGTTGCCGTGCACCCCGCAAGGGCGGTTCATCACCAGGTCGGGCCACCGTTGATACTGCGCCTTCCATTGTTGGTCGGCGCCAAAACGCAACACCCGGTGGTTGCTGGTATCGGAGAACCACACCTCGCCTTCATGGTCGATGTAGATGCGTGTCGGATCTTTCACCTGCCGATAATCGCGCCCGCTCATCCGGTGCATGTTACCAACAAATCTTGACTTAGCCCGTCCCTCCGGGTCGAACACCTGAATGCGGTTGCCCTGCACCCTCTGCCTCTGGCCAACGTCGAGGGCCACGCTGCGCAGGTAGTTGGCGCGCGGCTCGGCCACGTAGATGTTGCCTTGCGCATCCCGGGCGATGCCCATCGGATACGAGAAATACCCGGTCTTCCAGCCTTCGCGCCCCAGTACCCACAGAACTTCGCCGTCGAGACGCTGGGCCTTGACCCGATGGTTGTCGGTGTCGGCGATAAGCAGGGTGTTCGCGTCGACCCACGCCACGCCCTGCGGCCGACACAGCTTGTCCATGCTGATGCCTTCGTGATGCCGGATTCGACCGACGGACCGCTCCGGCCCGCCCAGGACCCGATCCACCGTCCACGGACCGCTCGCCACGGCCAGAATCACCACGCGGTGGTTGTCGGTATCGCACACCGCCAATCGTGTGCCATCAGGAGAGAAGTCGAACGCCTCGGGGTGCATGAACTGTCCCGCCCCCAGGCCCGGCACCCCGAAGACGGTTCGGCAGACCCACGGGGGCTCGGCCTGAACCGGACCGGCCAAGACCGCGATCGCCGCCACCACGAGGAGGACCCACGAGATTTTGCGCAGCATGGCCGCATGCTACATGGATCGGCCGCGTGCCGCAACGCACCGCGCACCTTCATTGAAACTACAACCGGAATTGTCTATACTGAGGACTCTGACTCCAGGTGCGAGGCGCGCATGAACCAGCAGAATCAGACCTACGCTCAACGCTACTTCGAAGCCAGTCTCGACTTTTTCGAACAGGGACAGCATGCGAAGGCGTTGGAGCACATCCAGAAGGCCATCGAGAAGGTGCCCAACAACCCTGACTACTACTACACGAAGGGCACGTTCTACCACAAAATGAACAACCTGATCATGGCCATTCAAGCGTATCGCGAGGTTCTCAACGTCGCACCGAACTACCTCAATGCCCACTTCAACCTCGGGTTGATCTTCATGAAGAACGGCAAGATCGCCGAGGCCATTCGCTCCTGGGAAGCCGTCGTCCGCCTGGCTCCCGACGACATCGACGCCAACTTCAACATTGCCGTCGCCATGACCCAGTTGGGGCGCCCCAAAGATGCGGTCACTATCCTCGAAAAGATCCTCAAACTCAGGCCCGATCACGTCCAGGCCCACCAGAACCTCGGCATCCTCTATCGCGACGCCGGCAATTTTGCCAAGGCCAAGTTTCACCTGGCCAAACTGCGCGAACTCGACTCGACCTACACCGAACTGGTCAACCGCGAAATCGCCCGCTGTGTCGAAGAAGAGTTTCTCGCCCAAGCCAACAAGCAAGACATTTCAGGCATCGCCAAACAACTGCGTTTCAACGATGGCGAACAGGTCGAAACCAAGCTCGGCGAAGCTCTGCAACTGTCGCTCACGGGCGGCAATCAGGCGGCCCTGACACTGATCGAGCAGGTGCTCGCCGCGGTGCCGAGCCATGGCCAGGCCCGTTTTTTGCGCGGACAGGTGCTTGCCGGCCTCGACCGGCGCGACGAGGCCATCACCGAATTGCTCGGTCTCCTGCAAGACCAACCCGACAACAACGAAGCCCGCTTTTACCTCGGCAACCTGTTTCTCGACCTGGGCGAACGCGAACGTGCGCTCGAGGAGTTCACCAAGGTCCGCGAACTCGATGCCGATTATCCGCTGATCGAAGAAAACATCAGCAACGCCATGAAGAAAGGCTGAACCGGTCGTAACCATGGCCATTGACGCAATCACCCCGACGGTCCCAGCCACGCCAACACCCGCCTCCACGCCCGACACTGGTACGCCAGGCCCCGTCGGCCCGACTGCCAAAGCACGCGCCCTGTTCTCGATCCGCGTCAAGCTGATCCTCTATTTCCTGATCGCCACCCTGCTTCCGGTCGCGGTGCTGGGCATCCAATCGTTTCAGATCCAGAAACAGGTCATCTCAACCGAAGTGAAACGGAGCCACGTCGAGCTGTCGAACGTATTGGCCCACGGCATCTACGAGAACCTCGAGTACACCCGTCGCCTGCTCAAATCGATCACTGAACTGTCGTCGATTCGGGCCATGGAGACCCGGGTCGCCGGCGATTTCTTCCGTTCATTG
Source organism: uncultured bacterium (assembly GCA_964483805.1). Taxonomy (GTDB): domain Bacteria; phylum Muiribacteriota; class Ozemobacteria; order Ozemobacterales; family Ozemobacteraceae; genus CAZADH01. Next base: position 4,956 of record CAZADH010000235.1, on the reverse strand, counting down.
TTGGCGAACTTCCCGATCTTCCGGGTCATGTATCTGGTCAACAACAAGAACGAGATCGTCGCTGCCACCGACCCCAAGACCCGCCTGCCCCCGGGCTGGCTCTGGAGCGGCGCCGTCAAACGCAGCTACCAGGGCGCGTTGTCCGACATCACCGTCGATGCCGAAGACCGCCCGACCATTACGCTCGAATCGCTGATCGTCACGCCCGAACAGGGCATCGGCGGCATCCTGATCTCCGAAGTCGACCTCACCTACATCCGCGATCTGTTGCGCGACGCCCTCAAGCGCGGCAGCACCTCGCAATGCCTCGTGCTCGATGAAAAGGGCGCCGTCATCGCCAAATCGAGTCCCGACGTCGAATCGGTCGGCGTGAACCGACTCGACCCGCAAGACGAAGACGTGGCCATCGTCCGCGATATCAAGGGCGTCAACCAACTGCTCACCGCGGTCTCGCTCAAGAAGTTCAACTTCTACCAGGCCCCGAACTGGACCATCGTCCTGCAGATTCCTGAAGAGGTGGCCTTTGCGGCCGCCAACGAACTCAAGACACGCATTCTCGCCCTGCTGGTGATCACCGCCGCGGTGGCCATGGTGTTCGCGCTCCTGATCGCCAGTTCGTTCGTGCGCCCGTTGCAGAACCTGATTGCCGGAGCGCGGTTCATCGGGTCCGGCGACTTCTCCCACCAGGTGCTGCCGACCACCCACGACGAGATCGGCGAGTTGACCCGGACCTTCAATGAGATGCGCATCAACCTGCAAAAAACCAAGGCCGACCTCGACCTGCGCATGGAACACCTACAAACTTTGTTTGAAGTGGGCAAGGCCATCAGTTCGATTCTCGACCGCAACCAGTTGCAACACACCATTCTCGAGACCGTGGTCAAGGTGATGCGCGCCGACAAGGGGTCGCTGATGCTCCTCGACGACAACGAGAAAACCCTGACCATCGGGGTCGCGATGGGCCTGACCGACGAAGTCATCCAGAAGACCCGGGTCGGGCTCGGCGAACCGATCGCCGGCTACGTCATCGAATCCGGCAAACCGCTGTTCGTCGAAGATGTCGCCGCCGACCCGCTATTCGCCACGCTCAAGCGCGACCGGGTCTCGGGGGGCACCATGATCTGCGTGCCCTTGCGGGCCAAAGACAAACTGCTCGGGGTCATCAACGTCAGCCGCACCGAACCGCATTCGTTCACCCAGGCGAGCTTTCAGTTGTTCATGAACCTGGCCAATCAGGCGGCCATCGCCATCGAGAATGCGCGCCTCTATTCGTACGCGGTCACCGACGAAATGACAAAGGTGTACAATCACCGCTACTTCCAACAGCGCCTCGATGAAGAGATTCAGCGTGCAGGGCGGTACGACGGCACCGTTGCCATGATCATTCTCGATGTCGATCACTTCAAGAAGTTCAACGACACCTACGGCCACGCCGAAGGCGATCGTGTTCTCAAAGCGGTGGCGAAGCTCATCGAGAAGAGCGTGCGCGAAATCGACGTGGTCGCCCGCTACGGGGGCGAGGAGTTCTGCGTCATCCTCCCCGAAAAAGACATCGAAGGCGCGTTCATCCCCTGCGAACGCATTCGGACGGCCATCGAGAACCACGACTTCCGCATCAATGGGCAGCGGGTGCCGATCACGGTCAGCCTGGGCATCTGCAGTTTCCCTGCCTATGCCCGCGACAAGACCGAGCTGATCGTTCGCGCCGATACCGCGCTTTACTACTCGAAGGGCGGGGGCCGCAACCGGTCGACCCGGTTTTCACCTGAAATGAAGCCGGAAGACATCGCCAACCTCAAGAAGCCCAAAGCGAAATGACCCGGGATGCGCGAAGTAAATACGAAGTATTGACCTTGCCCCCGGTCGGCTCGGGGTCAGGCGATCTCGACGCCCGCGATCGGGCTTTGTTGGCGCTGATCTCGTGCAATCGTGCCATGCTCGATGCGACCGGTTCGGGCACGGGGCTCCCGGCAAGCTGCCGGGCCATTCGCGATGGCGGAGGTTACCGGGGCGCCTGGTTGGCACTGCTCGACGAAAATGACAAGCTCGTCGTCGGCGACTGTTCGCGCATTTCTGCGACCGATCCCCGTCCTCAGCTCACCGACCTGCTCGGCCACGAACTGGCCTCAGTCGCCGTCGAACAGGCCCGACCGATTCTCGGCCGTGGGACTCCCGCGGTGCTGGGACTGCCCCTTTCGACCGGCGGCAAGCCGGTCGGCGCCCTGGTCATCGTCGACGACGACGCCCGTGCGTTTGCCGTCCCGGCGGTCGCGGTCCTCAACGAGATCGCCGCCGGTGTCGCCACCGCGATTGAAGCCCGCCGGGTGCGCGCGAAGCTGTCCGAGAGCCTCGAGACCGTCGACGCGATCATTCGCGCCACGCCACTGGCCGTCATCACCCTCGACCTCGAGGGCACGGTGCTGACCTGGAATCCGGCTGCCGAGCGGATTTTTGGCTGGACGGCAGCCGAGGTCGTCGGCCGTTTCGTCCCGTATATCGGCGCCCACGAAACCGAGAGCTTTCTCGCGAACCACCGGGGCGCGATCGAGGGATCTGGACTGCGAAGCGTTCCGTTGCTGCGGCGGCGCAAAGACGGCAGCGAAATCGAGATCACTCTGCACACCGCAGCCATCCGGGATTCAGCAGGTCATCCACGCGCGATTCTCGGCGTCATCGAGGACGCCACTCACGTGGTCTCGCTCGAACGCAAACTGCGGCGCGCCCAGAAACTCGAAGCACTTGGCACTCTTGCCGGCGGCATTGCCCACGACTTCAACAACATTCTCGCCGCAATTCTCGGTTATGCCGATCTCGTGCAGCTCGATTTGCCCAGCGACAGCCGGTCGTATGCCCAAGTCGGCGAGATTCTCATCGCCGCCCGTAGGGCCCGCGACCTCATCAAGCGCATTCTCGCTTTTTCGAAGCAAACGGCCGGTGACCCTCAGCCCCTCAAGCTCAACGGCGTTGTCGAAGATGCCGTTAAGTTGCTGCGGGCGTCGTTTCCGGCCACGATTGCCGTCGAAACCCGGCTCGATCCAAACAGTCACGTCGTCATGGCCGACCCAGTGCAGATCCACCAGATCATCCTCAACCTCGGCAACAATGCCGAGTACGCGATGCGCGGCCGCGACGGCAAACTGACGGTCACTCTGGCCAACGTCACCCTCGACGTGCACCAGGTCGCGACCAGTCCCGAGCTCCATGTCGGCGACTACGTGTGCCTGTCGATAACCGATACGGGGGAAGGCATGGACCAGGCCACGGTTGACCGCCTTTTTGAACCGTATTTCACAACCAAGCCGGTGGGTGAAGGCAGTGGTCTTGGGTTACCGATGGTACACGGCATCGTCAGTGCTTTCCGCGGAACGATATCGGTGACGAGCACCCCCGGAACTGGATCGACGTTCAACATCTTTCTGCCCCGCCACATCGAGGTCGCCGCCGCCACCGAGGCCGCTCCGGCCAGCCTCGGCGTGCGCCGTGGCCACATTGTCGTGGTCGACGACGAAGTCCAGGTCCTGCGCCTGTTGCGCGAGATGCTCGAGGCCCTCGGCTATCGAACCACCGCCTGCAACAACGGCGGCGACGCGCTGGCCCAGGTTAAACGCGATCCCGCCGGGGTCGATCTCGTCATCACCGACCTGACCATGCCGAACATGAACGGACGACAACTTGCCGAGGCTATCGCTGGGCTGCGCCCCCAGTTACCTGTGGTCCTGACCACCGGATACGGCCAATCCGTCGACACCGATGAACCAATGCCCAACAACATTCGTCAGATTGTTGCCAAACCCGTAGCCTTGCGCGATCTGGCTGGCGCCTGCGAACTCGCGCTTGCCGCCACAGCAGAAGCCCGAAAGGAGTCATGACACATGCCACGAATTCTTGTCGTTGATGATGACGCCCAGGTCCGCGGGATGATCCGCCAGGTGCTCGAGCGCGAGCAGTACACCGTCGATGATGCCGGTGACGGCCGGGCCGGCATGGCCAAGATGCAAACGTCGACCTACGATCTCATCATTCTCGATATCATCATGCCCGAACAAGAGGGCCTCGAGACGATCATGCAGTTGCGCAAGGGCAAGATGTCGGCCAAGATTCTTGCCATCTCTGGCGGAGGCCGCGTCGGGCCCGGAAGCTACCTGCCCCTCGCCAAACAGCTCGGTGCCCACGAGGTCCTCGCCAAACCGTTCGACCGCGAGGAACTGCTGGCCGCGGTCAAACGCCTGTTGGCCGACCCCGCCTGAAGTTTCGTCGGCAGCGTTGGCCGCAATCGCGCAAATCGGCTTGCATTGCGGCATTGAACGTGTTATTGTCAGTTTGCGCCTGCGCCCATAGCTCAGCTGGATAGAGCGACAGCCTCCGGAGCTGTAGGCCAGAGGTTCGAATCCTCTTGGGCGCGCAGGTAATGGGCGGCATCGAGCTTTCTCGGTGCCGCTTTTTTCGTCACCGTCTCCTGACACTGCCACCCGGAGTGGTTGCCAAATCTCCGAGAATTGACGCCCTCAATCGCCTCGTTCTATACTGTGGGCGAAGGTCGTCCTACCGGCCCGGGCCGCATGGGCCTTCGTCACACCAACAGTCAGAGCACTGGTCTGGAGGAAATGCGTGTTCTCCTGCCGATGCCGTCAGGCTTTCACCCTGATGGAAATCATGGTGGTCATCATCGTCATTGCCGTCCTCGCGTCCGTGGCCGGACCCATGGTCAACAACATCACCGAACAGGGGCGGCGCACCGCGACCGAGTCCCAGATGTCGAACATCAAGACCGCACTGACTCAATACGTCGCAGACTGCACGCGGTTCCCTCACCTGGGAACGTCCTATACCCCGGGCAATATCAACGCCGCCACCGACATTCTCGCTCCCAATGAAACCGGCAACATCCTGTTCAATATCGACGCCACCCGCGCCGGCTGGACCCGCCAGGGCTACTCATCGACGACCTGGCGGCGC
>CAZADH010000234.1:0-9882 GCA_964483805.1 uncultured bacterium | reverse complement strand
CGCCACATGCCACAGCCAGAAAGCATAGCAGAATGGCGCCACCAAGACCAGACTGTCGAGGCGATCGAGCATGCCGCCATGCCCGGCCAGCAACGTGCCCGAGTCTTTGATGCCAAAACGTCGTTTCAACAACGATTCGAACAGGTCGGCCAACTGGCCGAGCGTGCCCAGCAACACCGCCAGGATCACCATCTCGGCACCAGCGAACGGCAGCCAACCGAGCCGCACGAGGGCGGTGATGGCCAACCCACAGGAGACAATGCCGCCAACACTGCCGGAGATCGTTTTCTTGGGACTGATGGCGGGGGCGAGGGCCGGACCGCGCAAGGCCATGCCAACAAAATAGGCGCCGCTGTCGAGCGCCCAAACCGAGGCCAGCAACGCAAAGAGAATCTGGCCCCCGTTGCTGCCCGCCATCGTGGCCGCCCGGGCGAGCAAGACCCAGAAAGCCAGACAGAATGGTAAATACATGAGATTTACACTGTCGCGAAAGTAGCGTCGGTAACTCGAGCCCTGCAAACCCGCCAAAACCTCGCGCACCCCCAACACGGCCGGGATCGCACCCATGGCCAGCAGGAGCCCGCGCTCGCCGGCAAACTGGGCCGCCCCCAGGATGACGACCCCGAGCACGACCGCCACCGCCGAAATCGCCCCGGGTTCGACGATCACCCGGTCGCTGGTGCCGTCGGCCCGCACCACGACTTCGCCGCGGGCCATCGCATCGAACTCGATCTGGCCCAAAACCGACACCAACACCAACAGCGCCAGACGCGACAGTTCATGACCGACGCACAGCGCGTAGACCAGCGGCACGCCAATTGCCGCCACCAACACGCGCGACAACATCAGGCCTTCCCGCCGGCCTTCTGGAGCTGTGCCGAGGTCTTGCCGAACCGTCGTTCGCGGCCCTGATACTCACACACGGCCTCGAGAAAGCGGGCCCGGGTGAAATCGGGCCACAGCGTCGGGGTGATCACCAGTTCGGCGTATGCCCCCTGCCAAATCAGGAAATTCGACACCCGCATCTCGCCACTGGTGCGGATGATCAGGTCAGCCTCGGGAAGGTCGGGGCAATACAAATGATTGCTGATCGCCTTCTCGTCGATTTGCGCCGCAGACACGCCTTTGCCGATCAGGGCTTTCACCGCATCGACGATCTCGGCCCGTCCCCCGTAGTTGATGGCCAGACACAGGGTCAGACCGGTGTTGTGCTTCATCAACTCGTGGTTGGCCTCGGCCTCGGCCAGGATCGCCGGGGCCAACCCCTCACGCCGGCCGACCAGGCGGAAACGCACATTCTCGGCATGCAGACGGTTGCGCTCACGCACGATGTAGGCCCGGATCAACCGCATCAAGGCGCTGACTTCGAGCGAGGGCCGCGCCCAATTTTCGACTGAAAACGCATACAACGTCAATACACGCACGCCGATGTCGGAGGCCAGGCGCACGATCGTCTGGACGTTGCGGGCCCCGATCTGATGGCCGCGAATGCGCGAGAACCCCCGCTCCTTGGCCCACCGACCGTTGCCGTCCATGATGATGCCGATGTGCTGCGGCACCCGGCCGGCCATGGCCCGATCGACCAGCGCCTGTTCCTCGGCGGTAAACGGGGCGCGCTCGCTCACCGGCGTTGCTCTTCGCCGGCTTCACCGGGAACGATCGCCTCGACCGGACACACCTCGGCACACTGACCGCAGTTGACACACCGCGAGTCGATCACGAAAGGCTCCCCGTCGTTGATCGCGTTCGTGGGGCAGACACCCAGGCAGGCGCCGCAACCCACGCACTCATCGGTGATTCGGTACATGATTGGCTGACTCCGATTGGTCGCCTATTTGCCGGCGATCTCGAGTTCTTTGTCGGCCAACACCTTGTCGAGTTTCTTGATGGTGTCGTCGGTCAGTTTCTGCACGCGCTCCTGGGCCTTTTTCGACTCGTCCTGGCTGATCTCGCTCTTCTTCTCGATCGCCTTGATCTGGTCGTTGCCGTCACGGCGCAGGTTGCGCACCGCCACCCGGAACTCTTCGGTCTTCTTCTTCGCGACCTTGATCAGGTCGTTGCGACGCTCTTCGGTCAGGGGCGGAATCGGTAGGCGGATCAGCGTGCCGTCGTTCATCGGATTCAGACCGAGATCCGACTTCTGGATCGCCTTCTCGATCTCGGGAAGCACGTTCTTTTCCCAGGGTTGAATCACCAGCGATTTGGCATCGGGAGCCGAAACCGAGGCCACGTGCTGCAGCGGCGTGTCGGTGCCGTAGTAGTTGACCATGATGCGATCGAGCAGCGACGGAGTCGCCCGCGAAGTACGCATCGTCGAGAACTCCTTTTTGAGGGCCTCGACCGTCTGGTTCATCTTGCCTTCGAGCTGCTTCAGAATATCGTTCGGGGTCATCGACGTCTCCTCATGATGATGCCAGAATAGTGCCCGGATCCGGGCATACGATCATATCCCCAACCGGGTCGCCAATGCAATACCGAGCGAACACCGACGGGCAGCCAGGGTGAGCAATACACGATATGACATTGCCGTCATCACCGCGACCGGCGTGCGCCACCGCCCAACGCCAGTGCCTATTTTTCGAAAACCCGCGTCCCGATCGGCTTACCCAGACACGCGTGCAGGACCGCATCTCGTTCGATCAGGCTACAGACCAACAGCGGCATGCGGTTTTCGCGGCACAAGGCGATCGCCGACAGATCCATCACGCCCAGGCTCCGCTCGAGCACCTCGGCATAGGTGATCTCGGTGAACCGCTTTGCCTTCGGGTTTTTGGCCGGATCGCTGTCGTAGACACCATCGACCTTGGTCGCCTTGATCAACACGTCGCACCCCACCTCGATCGCCCGCAGGGCCGACACCGTGTCGGTCGTCAGGAAGGGCTCCCCCAGACCGGCCGCAAAGATGACCACCGTGCCGTTCTCCAGATCGCGCCTGGCCCGATCGAGATCGAACGTCGGACACACCTTCGGCATCTCGAGCGCAGAGTACACCTCGGCCGGCACGCCGGCCGCAATCAGGTGCTCTGCCACACACACGGAATTCATCACCGTGGCCAGCATGCCAATCGCGTCACCGCGATGCCGCCGCAGCGCCGGCAACTGGTTGCGCCCGCCCCGGAAGATATTGCCGCCACCCAGCACCAGGGCCGGGGTGATCCCGTGCGTCGTCATCTCGCGGATGCGCTCCGCCAGATCGGTCAACACCTGGCGGTCAAAGCCGTAACCGGCTGCCCCACCCAACACCTCACCGCTCAGTTTCAACAAGGGCCGCGAAAAACGTGGCTTGCCCCGGCGCGCGCCACCGCCGGCCTTCCTTGCCGCACCCACGACCTGGCCGGCCGCCTTCGTCGTCTTCATCTTCGCACTCTTCGCCATCTCTGTTCCTCCTCGCCAACCGCCATCAACGGTCGACAACGTAATATTACCGTCATATTTCCACAACGGGGGCGCACGGCAGTGCGCCCCTACGGGGCGTGCCCGCCGCGGCGTCGGCACGCCATCCATCGGAACGGTGGCCAACCCGGATCCAACCTGGGTTCATCCGGGTTCCCCTGTGGTTCGCTGGCCAATGCCGCCGGATGACAAAACCCCGTGGCTACGCCCCATTATCGGGACGCACCACGGGGTTTCAACACGGGGCGAACCCCGTCGCAACGTCAGGCCTCGGGCTTCTTCTCGGTCACTTCGCCCACCGGCCAGCGCAGGAACTGGGCCACGGTGACATTGCCGCCCAGCTTCTTGCCCAACTCGTCGGCGAGTTGCTGAATGGTCTTGCTGTCGTCTTTGACGTAGGTCTGCTCGAGCAGACACCATTCGGCGAAGAACTTGCCCATGCGGCCCTCGACGATCTTCTGCAAGATGTTCTCGGGTTTGCTGGCATTCTTCGGATCGTTCTTCAACTGCGCGAGCACGATCTCTTGCTCTTTGGCAATCACATCTTTGCTCACGTCGTTGCGCGCCACGAACCGCGCCTTCATTGCGGCAACCTGCATCGCCGCATCGTGCGCGAAGCTCTTGAGATCGTCGTGCTTTGCCCCGGTCGCGTTCTCGCAGGTGGCCACCAACAGCACGCCCAGCTTGGCGGCGCCCTCGACCACGTGCAGATACGGATCGACGATGCCATGCTGCCCCGCCGGCACCGCAATGCGCGCCACGCGGCTGATGGCCATGTTCTCGCCGATTTTGGCGATCAGGCTCTTGCGCGTGTCATCGATCGAGTGACCGCTGGCCAGTTTGATCGGCGCAAGCGCTTCGACCGTTGGCTTGTCGATCTTGAGCGCGGCCATGGCCACATTCTTCGCGAATGCCTGGAACTCTTCGTTCTTGGCGACAAAATCGGTCTCGCAGTTGATCTCGACGATCACGCCCGTGCGCCCATCATCGCTGACTGCGGCCATGATCGTGCCTTGGGAGGTGGCGCGATCGGCCTTCTTGTCGGCCGATGCCAGGCCTTTTTTGCGCAGGTATTCGACGGCCTTCTCGAGGTCGCCTTGACACTCGGCCAGTGCTTCTTTGCATTTGAGCATGCCGGCCCCGGTCTTCTCTCGCAAATCTTTAACCATTCCAGCGGTGATTTCCATGGTGCCTCCAGAGATCTAGTAAAGATGAATGTGGCGGAACCAACCATGCGGCAAGTTCGTTGCCACCTGCGGTTCCGCCACCTGAATCGGATGCGTGGTTTTCGTCAGCGCGTCGGCAAAAAGGCAATGTCAGCAGTCTTCGCAACCTGCGAAGATTACTGGATCACCATCTTATCGGGAGTCTCTTCGCCGGCAACGGCGGCCTTCTCGGCCACAACCTTCTCGGCGCCCGTCGCAGCGTCAGCCGCCTTGGCCATGGCCGTCTGGTCGGCGACTTCGGACTGAACTTCACCGAAGGGCTTGCCTTCCAGAGCTTCGAGCACGGAGTCAGCAATCAAACCCGACAGCAACTTCACGGCGCGGATGGCGTCGTCGTTGCCCGGGATGACGTAGTCGATCTGGTCCGGATCGCAGTTGGTATCAACCACGGCGACCAACGGAATGCCCATCTTGCGGGCTTCGGCCACGGCAATCGCTTCTTTGCGCGGATCGACGATGAACACGGCACCCGGAAGCGCCTTCATCTTTTTGATGCCGCCCAGAGCCCGATCGAGCTTCTCGCGCTCTTTCTTCATGCGGGCCGCTTCTTTTTTGGGATACTGTTCGATCTTGCCCGAATCGATGATGTCGTTCAGCGTGTGGAGGCGCTGAATGCGGGTCGAGATGGTGCTGAAATTCGTCAGCATGCCACCCAACCAGCGGTAATTCACGAAATACATACCGCAGCGCTCGGCCTCAGCCTTGATGATGTCTTGAGCTTGACGCTTGGTCGAAACCATCAGGATTGGCTTGCCTTCGCGAACCACGCTCTTGACGAAGTCACAGGCTTCGTCGAGCAGCTTGGTGGTCTTCTGCAGGTCAATAATGTAGATGCCAAAGCGCCTGGTGAAGATCTACCGGGCCATCTTCGGGTTCCACCGCCGGGTCTGATGACCAAAATGGACACCAGCCTCGAGCAGGCTTTTCATTGATACCAGAGCCATTTTCCGTACCTCCACGAAATTCGCCGAAACGCGTTGAGTTGTCCGATCATCCTAGCGTATAGTCAGGCTATTGTCAAGCGTCTGCCCGAGCAAAATGTACGAAACCTGTATCAACCGGTGGCGTTCACCATCAAACCGGGCTGGCCGGTCTGCTCGAGCACGCTCAACCACAGATCGCTTTCCGGGTCGATCTTCTTGCGTTTCTGTACCGCCAGGCCGATCGGCACATGGATAAACTGGTTGTTCAACAACCCGACCATCATGCCGGTCTTACCGGCCATTCCGGCGTGTACCGCCGCCTGGGCCAACTGATTGCAGTAGATACTGTCGGCGGGATTTGCCGGCGCACTGCGCACGATGTAGCTCGGATCGATGTACCGCACCGTCGCATCGACACCGGTCTGCTTGAGCCACCGCTTCATGTCGTCCCGTAAAAACACACCGATGTCGCCCAACTTCGCGTTGCCCGACGCGTCGGTCCCGGATCCCTCGACGAACCGCTGTCCCGCACCCTCGGCCACCACGACCAGCGCGTGTCCGCGCCGCTGCAACCGCTCGGCCAGGTGTGAATAGAACCCGTTCGGACCCTCGAGATCAAAAGGCACCTCGGGGATCAGACAGAAGTTGACCTCGCCGGAAGCGAGCGCCGCATTGGCGGCGATGTACCCCGATTCCCGACCCATCAATTTAACGAGACCGACACCGTTGAGTGCTCCCTTGGCCTCGACGTGCGCACCGCGCAGAACATTGACCGCCATCGAAAACGCGGTCTCGAAGCCAAACGTCTTCTCGATAAAACTGATGTCATTGTCGATCGTCTTCGGAACGCCGATCACCGAAATCGGCACCCCACGCTTGATCACCTCGTTGCTGATATCGAGAGCGCCGCGCAGGGTACCGTCGCCCCCGATACAGAAGACGATGTTGACCCCGAACTCCATCAGACGGTCGACCATCTCACCCGCATCTTGCGGGCCACGTGAACTCCCCAGAATCGTGCCGCCCTTTTCGTGAATGCTCTCGACCACCTCGGGATCCAGAATCAGTGGCTGCACGCCCGACTTTTTCACCATTCCGAGGTAGCCATAGCGAAACCCGTACACCGACTTGATGCCATAGCGGTACAGCAGTTCCATAACCAGGCCACGAATAACATCGTTGATGCCTGGGCACAAGCCACCACACGTGACGATACCGGCCTTGGTCTTTTTCGGTTCGTGGAAGATCATCTGCCGGGGCCCGGCCCGCTCGAGCGACGGGGGTTCGCGCCCGGCCGCCAGCGCTTCGCGCACGTGACACAAGCTGATATCGATGAGGACCCGCTCCTCTTCGGCTACATAATTGGCCAGCAGATCCCCGTCCTGGGTCGACAACTGCAGGGGCGAATGAAATCTGCGTTCGCCCAGCTCAGCTACCTTGGTGTCTTCAGGCTTGATCGTATTCATAGTGTTTAACCGCATGAACTCCTGCATGAGATTGCCAGCATCGCTCATCACGACGGCGCCCGACCATTGGACCCGGGTTCACGCCCAAAGTCAAGCCGGGATCGGCTTTCACCGACCCCGGCCAGGGAACACCCTCGACGCAACGGCTCAGCAATAGAGCCGATCGAATGCCTGCCAATCGATGTTGCCGGCGCTGTCGCAGGCACGTTTCTTCGGTTGCGGGTCCCACCAGAGTAGACACGCGAGGTTCATCCAGGAATTGATGCTGTCATGAGTCATAATCTTACCTCCCGGAGGACCCAAACATCGGTCGACCCCTTTGTCGAATTGTGCACTGCAAAATACGTGCCAGGGTTCACGCGAACGTTCCACACGTTCGCCGATCGCCGCATCCACAGCAGCATCATCGACAAGCGCAGGCCCGGAGCGAAGAGGAGATTTTGCTATGCACAACAATTGGACAGTCCGTGCTGAAGTTGCGCAGGGCACTGCCCAACCGGTGCACAGCCCCAGCGTCGTGCCTATGCCCCGAGTTGCCAAGGCCGCGCACCGGTTGGTATAATCCGCGGTCATCTCATTATTCCGCTGGGAGTCAGAAAATGGCTGAACTGCTCGACGGCCGCCAACTCGCGGCAGCCCGCCGCGCCACGATCAAGAAACAGGTCGACGCTCTACGCGACGGCAACGCGGTGGTGCCAGGCTTGGCCGTTATTCTCGTCGGTGACGATCCGGCGTCGCATGTCTACGTGCGCAACAAGAAGCGCGCCTGCGACCAGGTCGGGTTTCTTTCGCTCGAGGTCGAGTTGCGTGCCGACGTCACCCAGGCCGAGCTGATCCGCCAGATCGGTGCGCTCAACGACGACCCGATGATCCACGGCATCCTCGTGCAACTGCCGTTGCCGTCACACATCGACAGTCAGACGGTCATCGAGTCGATCGACCCGGCCAAGGACGTCGACGGGTTTCATCCATACAACGTAGGACGTCTTGCCACCGGCCTGCCCGAGTTCGTGCCGTGCACGCCGCTCGGGGTCATGGCCCTGCTGGCGCACCACCAGGTCAGTCTCACCGGCAAACGGGCGCTGGTCATCGGTCGCAGCAACATTGTCGGCAAACCGATGGCGCAACTGCTCCTTCAGCAGCACGCCACGGTCATCCTGGCCCACTCCCGCACCCATGATCTGCCGGCCGAGGTGGCCCAGGCCGACATCGTGGTCGCCGCCATCGGCAAGCCCGATCTGATCCGCGGCGACTGGATCAAACCAGGAGCCGTGGTCGTCGATGTCGGCATCAATCAGGTTCCCGACCCCCACTCACCGCAGGGCTACCGACTGGTCGGCGACATCGAATTCGCCGCCGCCGAGCGCAGGGCATCGTTCATCACTCCGGTGCCGGGCGGCACCGGCCCCATGACCATTGCCATGTTGCTCGAGAACACGTTGCGGGCCCGCGAACTGCTGGTCCGGGCGAATCCCAACCCGAACTGACCTCAACGGAGCATTCTGATGTATCGCATCATCACCAAGAACCAGTTGTCGCAAACCGTCTTTCATTTCATCGTCGAGGCCCCGCGCATCGCCAAAAAGGCCGTCGCCGGACAGTTCGTCATTGTCCGCGTCGCCGAACATGGTGAGCGGATCCCCTTGACCATCGCCAACCACGACCCGGAGCGCGGCACCATCGATCTCTACGTACAGGTCGTCGGCAAATCCACCGATGAGCTGTGCCGCGTCGACGTGGCCGTCGGCCTCGCCGATGTCGTCGGCCCCCTCGGCATGCCAACGCACATCGAGAAGGTCGGCCATGTCGTCTGCGTCGGTGGCGGCGTCGGCGTCGCTCCCATGCTGCCGATCGCCCGCGCCTTCCGAGCCGCCGGCAACCGCATCACCGGCATCATCGGCGCCCGCGAAGAACGCCTGCTCATCATGGAGAACGAAATGCGTTCGGTCTGCGATGAACTGGTCATCTGCACCAACGACGGATCGAAGGGGCGCAAGGGCCTGGTCATCGATCCGTTGCGCGAATGGCTCGAACAGAAGACCGAGATCGGCCTGGTGTTTGCCATCGGCCCGATGGTCATGATGCGTGCGGTGTGCGACCTGACACGTCCATACAACGTAAAGACGATGGTCAGTCTCAACACCGTCATGCTCGACGGCACCGGCATGTGCGGCGCCTGCCGGGTCAATATCGATGGCCAGGTCAAGTTCACCTGCGTCGACGGCCCCGATTTCGATGGGCACCATGTCGATTTCGACGAACTGATGAACCGCCAGCAGCGCTTCGCCCGCTTCGAAAAAGAGTCCTGGCAAGAATACAAACGACAACACAACGAGGAAAACTGCCAATGCCTGACGCCAAAGCAACCCGCGTCGTAATGCCCGAACAGGCGGCAGAAGAGCGCCGCCGCAACTTCCAAGAGGTCACCCTCGGTCTGACGGCCGACGAAGCGGTCAAAGAGGCCAAGCGTTGCCTGCAATGCAAGAAACCACGCTGCGTTCCGGGTTGTCCTGTTGAAATCGACATCCCGGGTTTCCTCAAAGAAGTGGCCGCCGGTCGCTTCGCCGAGGCCATCGCCGTCATCAAGCGCAAGAATGCCCTGCCCGCCGTCTGTGGTCGCGTTTGCCCCCAAGAAGTTCAGTGCGAGGGGGCCTGCGTGCTGCAAGCAAAGAAACAACCGATCGCGATCGGCGCCATCGAACGTTTTCTCGCCGATTACGAGGCCCAACAGGGCGAGGCCCCGGCAACGCAGGCTCCGAGCAATGGCCGCAAAGTGGCCGTGGTCGGTGCCGGGCCGTCGGGGCTCACCGTGGCGGGCGATCTGGCTCTGCTTGGCTATGAAGTCACCGTCTTCGAAGCGTTCCACGCGCCAGG
>CAZADH010000233.1:0-9889 GCA_964483805.1 uncultured bacterium | reverse complement strand
TGCACAGATCGACCTGCTCGGCAAAGTAGCCCAACTGGAAGGTCAGGGCCAGGTGGTGCAATACCAACGCGTTGTCGGGCACGAACTGAAACGCCCGGACAATGCAGGCCAGGGCCGGCCGCAACTGCATTTTCGCCGCATGCAACTGGCTCAACATCCCGTGAATCGCATAATCATCCGGCGTCAACCGCAGTCGTGCCCGCGCCAGCGGCAACGCCGCATCGACCCCCTCGCGGCGCCAGACCTGCGAAATGCTGCCCAATTCGAGTTCGGCCGGCAGAGCACCACCCGCAACACCCGGGACCTCCGCGGCCCCTGAGGACCCGTCCACGCCCAAGGAACCGGTCAATTCTGCGCAGCGGCGTTGCAATACCGCGTGCATATCACCACACAGCCCCGCAAAAGCCGCCCCGATCAGCGGCACCCACTCGAGATGGCCGGCGGCTGCCAGCAGGTTGGCGGTCACCAACGCGAAGTTGCAGAAATAGCGCTCATAGGTTTCGCCAGCCGGGAGGAGCAGCAACGCTGCGTCGGACACGTCTTCGCGGGCCACCTCGAGCATTTCGCCGGCAACGGCGGTCGCATACGTTTTATTGCTGTCGTATTCCCAGTTCGGCTCGAGTGCCTGCGCGATCAGGGTCTTGGGTGAATCGACAAACAACTGCAGTTGCTCGGGCGAAAACGAGGCCAGCGGCGGCATGCATACCCGCCCGACCACCCCTTCCTTGCCGGCATGGTCGATGGCGGCCTGCAGACGCCTGCCCGCCGCGACCAACTCGGTCTCGCCCCCGTCGATCATGTCTTCGGCCAGATAGCCCACCTCGGTGATCGCCGCCACCTTGGGCACGAGGGTGACATGGCGGGCAAGCATCGTTGCCAGGCGCAGGAAGAAGGCCTTGCGCTCGATGATCTCACGTTCGCCCATGACGCAACCCATGATGAGCCGCCCGTAATCAGCGCCCCGCTTGTGCCATAGGGTGTAACGCAACGCCTGCAGCATGACCTGATGTCGCACCGGGTCGGTGGACAATCCACCCATGCGCGCGGTCTCGATGCACTCTTCGATCGCAGCAAGACTCCGGGAGTGATGATACCGCTCGATGATGGCGGCCAGTCCGCCCGGGACGGCCGGCGACGCCCCGGCTTTCGCACCGGCATTCGCCCCGGCTCCTGCGCCCCGGACACCCTCGCGGACCGCCCGCGCCGGGACCTTTTCCCAACGCCCGCACCCCGGGCACTTGATGAACGGCTGGGCGTGCCGCTCCGGCACCTCGATGCTGCCGCCGCACCCGGCACATGTAACTGTTGCCATTTCGTTCGTCCCCTTGTTGTCGTGGTGCTCGTCTTGCTGTGTCTCCAGAGATACCCGAACCCGTCGCATCAACGCAATCGCAACCGCCGGGCTGTCAAGTCAAGCCCCCGGGGTTCAGTGTGCCATCACCGATGACCACGACGGCCGTCGTCACATCGTCCGGCGGGGCTCCCATACCGGCAAGGCGTCGATACCACGAAAATACATTGTATTGACAGAATTGCGGGTCGGCAGCAGCCAGCAATCCCGGCAGATCCTGCCGCAATCGCTCTTCCCCGATGGGGGTCCCGGTCCCAAACAGGGGCGACTCGATCAAGCCATCGGTGAAGAAGAACAGCCGATCCCCGGGGTCGAGGGGCATGACGTGCGTCCGCCACCGCCCCGCCGCCGCAACGCCCACGGGCAACCCGCCGGCCGCGCCATCAACAACCGCTCCCCCGCGCACCAGCAGCGGTGGCCAGTGCCCGGCGTTGGCCACCTGCACCCGACGACCGTCGGCGTCGATGATGCCAACGCAACAGGTCATCATGCGCCGGCCCGCCACGGTCGCACCCAGCACGCGATTGAGCGTCATCAACAACTCCGCCGGGTCGTGCCGCGGCGTGTCGGCATGAACCACTACCGCCTTGGCCATGGCCATGACCATGCCCGCGGCCGCGCCATGCCCGGACACATCGCCGACGACCACCAACCACCTGCCATCCGACAACCGGAGGTAATCGAGGTAGTCACCGCCAACCTCGGTCGCCGACGTCACGCTGCCACACACGGCCACGGGTCCGGCTGCAACCGCATCCCTGGGCATCAGGCTGTGCTGAATCGTCGCGGCGAGGTCGAGATCGGCGAGGCCGGCCAGCATCACATTGAACGCCTCGGTCAGGGCGCCGAACTCGTCTCCGCTCAGCACGGGGAGCTGGGTGCGGAACCGCCGTTCGGCAATGGCGTCGATACCGGCCTGCAGATGATCGATGGGCGCCAGCAGCGCCGGCACTACAAACAGACCGGGCACAACCACCATCAAGACCACCAGCACGCCCCACCATAACAATGCACGCGCATCCGCCCGAACGCCGTGCAGCAACAATTCATCGCCCGACCGCACCATGAGCTGATGCCGATTCAGCACGGCGCCATGCATGCCGACAATCAACCCCCGATACGCCCCCGACCGGATGCGCAAGACCTTGACCTCGCCCGGGGTATCGAGACGCAGATTGAAGATCGCCGTGGGATACCGCACTTCGGTCAATCTTCTCCGCGGCCCCGTGAAGAACGCCTTGTCGGTGTCGAGGCGAGCGGCGATGGTGAGTTCCGGGAAGCGGCGCTCCAAAGCGGGCAGCAATCGATCGAGATACTGAGCGACCATCCAATCTTGCGGCCAGTAGACGATTGCCGAATGCCGGGCTACTCCGTCAGCATCTGGGATCGCCATGGTCAGAACCTGCGACAGGCCGGTGAATCTGACCAGCGCAAACCGTCCCACCATCGTTCGCATCGTGCGATCGAGAGACTGGAAGATGGGATTGGTCGAGAGCATCGATTCCGCCAGGGACTCCCGCGTGCTTTCGAGATACCGGGCCACGCTGGCATTCGACGAGGCCATCGCATGCAGCGCCGGCAATCGCAGGAACTTTGCCAACGGGCTGGTGTTCACCGGATCGTCGTCGGTCAGGCGTCCCGTTTCACCCGACAACTCGGTCGAGGCCCGATACCGGTCCCGCAGCCACCGCAGACATGCACGAACGCGGATGCGCACGTCTTGGCCGGGCCGGACCCGGGACAGGGCGCGAACCAGCGTCGCCTCGCGGCGGCCGACGAAACAATGAAAACCGCGGTCGATGAACTGCAGCAGATCCGCCAATCGGTCGACCTCACGCCGCTCTGCCGCTTCGATCCGCACCGCCGCCTGTTCGCGCGCGGCGACAAACAACAGGCTCAGCGGCAGACCGGCCGTGTAGAAGAACAGCAACAGCAGCCGAATCCGCAGCGACATCCCCTGAAAACGGGGCGTGCTCCAGAGCTGCCAGGTCAGCGCCGAGGCGACGCCGACCAACAGGGATGCCAACGCGATGCCCCAGGTCCACCGCCAATCCTCGCCAACCGGGGCCGGCGACGGACCAACGCCGATGAGAAGACGCGTTGGCGCCACCCACGTCGAAACCCACTGCCAGCCACCGAGCTGGACGCGGGCATTGGCGGACATCGACAACTCGGCCACTGCACGTTCCATCAGCGGCGCCGCGGCCGCCGGCAGGTTGCCGATCGGTTGGGGCAGACGCACATCGTAGGTGACAAAGCGAACCCGCGCGGAGCGCCGCTCGTACTGCTTGATCTGGTGAACCAACCCGTGCAAACCGTGCGCCTGCAAGTCCGGCAGGATCACCAGCATCAGGCCATGCTCCCCGGGTCGACCGATGTACAACCACGACCGTCGCGGGTCACGCCCCCCAACGATCAGTTCGCCATAATGCAACTCGTTGAGCAAGGGGAGGCCAAGCGCACGGCGCACACAAGCAAACCCTGGTCCATCGCTATCCAGCCGCAGTCCGTCCGGTTTCGGTTGGTGCCCGTTGACCGCAGCAATCATGGTCCAGATCGTGCACGCATCGTCGCGGGAGATCGATAGATCGCTCATGGTGGCCACTAGTTCGCCGGCGCCGGACAAGGTCACGATCTGCGTTCCGGCCGGCAACGCGCGCCGCAGGCGAAGACGAGTGTTTCGCTGCAACTCGGGATACTGCCCCGCGTTGGCCAGCGCGGGGTAGAGATACTGCTCCAACCAGTGCCCCACCTCCGCCGACGACGCCATCCGGCCAAGGCGCTGCTCGAGCCGCCGGAACCGCTCCTCGGCCTCCCGCCGCCCGGCACGGTCAACCTCGAGATACAAAGCCACGAGCAGGACACCCGCCGGCAGCGCATAGAACACCAGACAGAATGCCGCCCATCGCAACGCCATTGCCCAGCGCCCAACCCAAGAGCGGGTTTCGCGCGACGCCACCGGACCGAGACCCGTTGGCCAGACAGGAGGGGCGTGACTCATGCGCTGATCCTGGCCACGACGATGCTGATGTCATCGGCCTGCGGCCCCGCCGCCACCGCCGCATCGTGACGGCGGCGAATCGCGCTCTCGCTGAGCTGCACGTCATCGCCCAATGCCGGGGGGACCTCCCGAGCCACCCAGTCGTAATCGAGAGGCCGGCCCCGTTCGTCCTCGGCCTCGACCATGCCGTCTGAATAAAACACGAGTTGGTCGCCCGGCTGCAGCGGCACCGTCAATACTTCGTATGGCTTCGGTCGTCCGGCCCCCAGGGGTTTGCCGGGCATCCCGCGCAGCTCGGTGCCTACACCAGCACGCACCAATAGCGGCCCACACTGCCCGGCCTTGCTCAACACGAGGGATCGCGCCGATCGGTCGATCACTGCCGCCACGAAGGTCATCATCATCCGATGCCGGATCCCGTCGGCAAACACCTGGTTCATCCGGGCCAGCAGCGCAGCGGGCTCGGTGAGCGGCGAGTGCGGATGACAGAACACCGCCTTGGCCATCGCCACCACCAGCGAAGGTGCCATGCCATGTCCGGACACGTCACCGAAAGCAATGGCCACGTCGCCACCCGGCGTCATCCGATAATCGAAGAAATCGCCGCCCACCTGGGCCGCGGGCCGACAGCGCCCGAACACCTCGACGCGGTCGGTCCGCAACACCGCGGCGGGCAAGAGAGCTTCCTGCAACGCCCGCGCCACATCGAGATCGCCCAGCCCGGCCACGGCGGCATTGAAAGCCACGGCCAACCGGCCCAACTCGTCATGCGACAACACCTCGACACGCACCGAAAAATCGCGCCGTTCGAGCGCATCGACGCCATGGGTGAGTGCCGCCAACGGCCGCAGGAACTGGCGTGCGAGCACACCACCGACAAGAACGCTGATCGCGACGGCCACCAAAGACAACAGGCCGACCGCTACGCGAACCGCGGCAATCTCCTGGGTGATCTCGCGATCCGACGACGCGGCCATCAACACGTAATCATCGAGGCGCAGACCCCGCATGCCGGTCACGATCCATGTCTGATCGGGCCCGGGGTCCCGCCCCATGGCCCACACACCCGGCGTCGTCAACGAACGGGAAAGGGGAGCAAATGCAGACGCGAGCCGCGACCGACGGGGGACACGCTGGCGCGGATCGGTGCGATGCCACGCCGTCAGCACGGCACCGCCAAACTGACGTTGCCACCCGGACAAACCCTGCCGGAGAAACAGTTCCGCCAGACGCGCCGGTTTCCAGCCGATGGCCGCCAGTAGCGGCGCACCCACACGGTCTCCGGGCAACTGCTCGAGCATGACCGTGCGCCGCCCATTCGGCAGCGGATACTCCTGCAAGTTACCGAAACTGCGACCAGCAATACGACGTGATACACCCGTCACGCCCTCGCTGTGCTGATTGGCTTCAGCGACGCCTGCCGCCCGCAGACTGTCAACGAGAACGAAGCGCGTGGTGTCGAGAACCGAGACCAACACCGGATCGACCCGAAGCAGCATGCTCCCGTGGGTGTCGATGATCTCGACCTCGGCACCCAGGTTCGTCCGCAATCGCAGCAACCGCCGCCGGGCCGCCGCCACCCGCGACTCTCCCGGATGCGGTGGTCGCTTGAGCGCATCGCGAATCCGCACCTGCAATTGGACAGGCGCCATGCGAAACCCGGCGTCGATCGTCCGCAGTGCCCGTTCATGCGCAACATGGAGCTGCAACTCGCGCTGCTCCCGGTAACCCCAGGCCACCTGCCCGGCCAACAAAGCCAGCAACAACAACGGTACCCCAACCGCGAACAACAACTGCCCCGAAAGTTTGAGCCGCAGCGAGGCGCGGCCAAGCCAGCCCGATGCCTGCAAGCGGCGAACGACGAAGAGAGCGAGGGCGAACAACCCGGTGACGACCCCGACCAGCGCACCGCGTCGGGCTGCCGGCAACGCCTCTGGCGGTGCCGGACACCAGACCAGGAGATGCACGAGGCCTTGGGGCTCGGCATGGGCCCACAACCGTTCTTTGCAGACCACCGAAAAACCTGGATTATTGAAGAACCAGGCGCGAACCCGGATCGCCTCCGTCGCCACACCGTCGCGGGCCCATTCCTCGGGGTGCGACACCGCCAGCGCCCCGGGCCGACTGCGATCGCAGGCCACGAATCGCAGATCGCCCAAGAGGGGCCCGGACCGCCGGACCCAGTCGCAGATACCCAGCGTCCCGAACTCCGGCTGGCGGTGGACGAAGACCACGATCATGCCGGATGACGCGACCTTCGACAGATACACGTCAGCCCGTTGTGGATTGCGGCCGGCCGCCAGCAGCCGGGCCGTCAGGTCCCCGGCGGGAGACTCGACGCCCACCAGCGGTCCCAGCAACGCAGACCACGTCTTGCTTCCCGCCTGCCACAATGCCCCGTCACCCGCGTGCAATTGCCGGAAAGCGGTGAAAAACCGGTGCCACAAGACCCGCGACGGCCGGCCGTCCGAGCACGTGGCCTGGACCAGTCCCTCCCCATCCAGTGCCACGATTTCGAGCGCCCGCGGGAAGCGTTCGCGCAACTGCGCGAGAATGGCGGGGCGGGCCACCGGTTGCCGCAATGCCCGATCGGTTTCGCGCCCAAGCACCCGTTCGAGCGCTTCGGCAGTGTCACACTGCGCCTCGGCGATGTGCAGGATCCGCTCGAGACTGGCGAGGCGGTCCCGATGCTGACGCTCGAGGTCCCCCACCCAGGTGGCGGCGACCAGATGTGCCGCCACGATCAGCGGCAAACCGACGAACAGGAAGCAGAGTGAGAGCCACCGCCCCCCAGCCGCCTCCGCTCCCGTTGCCGACGCCATGATTCGTCTATTCTACCGCAGCCACCCGGCGAATACTGCAATCGTGGCGAGAATCTGCTACCTTGACCACACATGAAACTGCGGCGTCTTGCCATCACCTTCCGAGCCTTGCGTTCACGCAACTATCGGCTGTTCTTCATGGGCCAGAGCGTCTCGCTGATCGGCACCTGGATGCAGCGGATAGGCACCAGTTGGCTGGTCTACCGGCTCACCGACTCGGCCTTCTACCTCGGTTTGAGTGAGTTCGCCTCCCAGTTCTCGGCGTTCCTCATGATGCCCATTGCCGGCGTCTATCTCGACCGCTGGCAGTTGCGCCGCGCCCTCCTGACCACGCAGGTGATGGCCCTGATTCATGCGGCCATTCTTGCCGGTCTGACCCTCACCCACCACATCAACCTGCCGTTGCTCTTGTCGCTGTGCGTATTGCAAGGGCTGATCAATGCCTTCGATATGCCCGGGAGACACGCATTCGCAGTGCAATTGATCAGTCGCAAACGCGATCTGGGCAACGCCATCGCGCTCAACTCGACGGTGTTCAACCTTGCCCGCCTGCTCGGACCGGCCATCGGCGGCATCCTCATCGATCAACTCGGAGAAGGGCTCTGCTTCTTGCTCAATACGTGCAGTTTCGTGCCGATCGTCATCGCCCTCACCGTCATCGATGCCACCGGACCGGGACGGCGCAAAGGGGGCGACGTGCTCGACGGCATCCGCGAGGGGTATGCGTATGCGTGGAATACATCGTCAATACGAACGATCCTGGCCGAGTTATCGCTGATCAGCCTGGCAGGAACGCCCTACGTTGTGTTGCTTCCTGTTTTTGCCAAAGAGATCTTTGCCGGCGGACCGAGCACGTTGGGCTGGATGATGGGCGCCGTCGGGGCCGGGGCGCTCGCCGGGGCGCTCTACATGGCCAGTCGCCGCGATTTGCACGGTCTCGAACGCTTGATTCCCCGTTGTTTCACGGTCTTCGGCGCGGTGTTCGTCGTCTTCGCCTGGTCACGGCTGCTGCCGTTGTCGATCGTCCTGTTGGTGATCGGCGGCGCGATGATGGTATTGGGGTGGGCCTCGAGCAACACCCTGTTGCAGGCCTTCGTCGATGACGACAAACGGGGCCGCGTCATGAGCCTCTACATGATGAGTTTCATGGGCACGGCTCCCATCGGCAGCCTGCTGGCCGGTTCGGTGGCCCACCACCTGGGGGCGCCGCTGACCCTGTGCATTTGCGGCACGCTGTGCCTGCTCGGCACCGCCGCTCTGCGCGCGAGTTTGCATGCGCTCGGCCCGCAGATCGCCACCCTGCCGCGCCACGCCACGCCCCGCTCGGTGCCGGCGGCATCGTGAGGCGGGCGGTTCAGCGGGGGGACGGTCCCGGCACTGGTGCGGTGGGGCCGGCGCGCACCGCGCGCACCTCGACGCCGTAGGGCGCCGGTGAGAGGCGATCGAGGTTCTCGATGCTGCCGAGGTTGACCAGTGTTCCCTCGACGATGACCGGCGTATTGAGCAGCGCCGGGTCGACGGGACCCTGCAACCGACAACCAAAAGACAGGCCACGCGCGTCGAGCGGTTCGTTGAGGAAAACGTAATACACTGTATGCGGTCCACCGACACCGGCCTTTTTGGCCGCCCCCAGGATTCCACGTACGGTGATCGGTCGCCCGAGGCGATCGGGGGCCAACCGCGCGAACTCGGTCAACAGGACTTCGCCGCTGGCCACCACCGGCGTCGACAAATCAATGGGCGGCGTCGTCGGATCCGGCATCATCACGCCCGCACACGGCTGCGGCAACGGGGGGGTTGGCTCCGGCGGCGCCGAGATGCCCCCGGCACACGGCGGCGGTTCGGACTCACCCTTGCACGGAGGCGGCGGACTGGTCAGTGGTTGCACCTGCTTGATCCGGTTGCCCGTGCTGGGCGGTGCACTCGGCGCCGGCATATCACCGCCGCAGGGTGGCGGTATCGTCGGGGCAACCTCTTCGCCCCGACACGGCCGCTCGTTGCCGGCGACGGTTCCGGACTGCACCGGCGCACTGAGTTGCCCGGTGACCTGGGCAGGTTCTCTCGTCGGCGTCGCTTGGGCACTTGCCGATCGGGGCGCCACCAAGAGCAAGGCCAGGCAAAAGGGCAAGGTAACCGTGACCCGACCAAGCAACCCCAACCAGCGGCGAAACCGCCGGATCGACTCGACCCCGGGATAGTTCGGTGCAGCACCACCATGAACGACCGGTTGGACACCCACGTCAGACACCTCCACTCGAGATGGTCACCACCGCCATGATATCACGCCCAGCCAACAAGCCACAGCGCCAGGCGCAGACCGGCCCCGAACAGCAGGACCCCCGGAACCGCGAGGGCGACCAATGTCACGCGACGGCAGGTCGCCAGGACCGGACGCGTTGCCGGCCAGAGATAGAGGGCGTTCAGTGCCACCGCCCACCCAAACAGCACCCACGGATGAAGGTAAATATTCCGTATGGCAGTCACCGTCACCGCATTGGCGCGCACCAGATCGCCGCGCAAGAACACAAAATTGCTATCAGACAAGAAGAACAACCGCGCCAACGCCGCCAGATATCCGCCAATCGCCAGAACGACCGGCACGTTGACCAACAGGAAAGCCCAGGAAAACACCCAACGAATCTCCCCGGCTCCGACGGTCCCGATGGTCCCGACGGTCTCGCCGGCCGACGCCACCGGCGCGGGCACCTCGTGGTC
>CAZADH010000232.1:0-9985 GCA_964483805.1 uncultured bacterium | reverse complement strand
CCCGGGATCTGGGCCGAGCGCGACCGCCAGTTTGCCGCGAACCCCGGCAAGAAAGTCACGTGCTACGTCGAGATACGCATGCGCCACGTCGACGGCCACTACGTCTGGGTCAACGACACGTTCACGGTCGTGCCCGACGCCGCCGGCAACTACACCTACATGGTCGGCTTCGGCCACGACATTTCGCAACGCAAGCGCCTCGAAGAAGAACTCCGCACGGCCAACGATGAGCTCGAGCGGCGAGTGCAGAAGCGCACGCGCGAACTGCGCCAGACCAACACCGCCCTGCGGCGAGAGGTCACCCGCCGGCGCGGGCTCGAAGCCGAACTGGTGCGGGCCGCCGAGCGCGAGCGCAGCCGGCTCGGCCGCGACCTCCATGATGACATCAGCCAACGCATCAATGGTGTCAAAATGATGCACGAAGCGCTTGCCTTGGAGGCGGCGAGCGGCACGCTCCCCAAGCCCGAGCGATTCACGGCCATCAGCGACGAACTGGAACGCACCCGCGATGCATTGCGGCGGCTGTCGCATGATGCCTGTGCGCTCGACCTCAACCCGTATACGTTTTCAGAGCAGGTGCGGACCTTGCTGGCCAACACCGCCGCGCACCACCGCGTCGACTGTCAATATAACGTATTGCCGGACCTGCGCCCGCCAACCCAGGATGCCGCCATCCACCTGTACCGACTGGTTCAGGAGGCGCTCACCAATGCCGTGCGCCACGGGCGGCCGCGATCGGTGTGCGTGGCGCTCACCCGGCGGGCCCACCGGATGATCCTCACGGTCGAGAACGACGGCGCCGATTTTGTCGCCAGCGACGCTGCGGGCTGCCGCGCCGAGCAACCGGGCCGCGGCCTGGGGCTCATGAGCATGGAGACCCGTTGCCGGCTCCTCGGGGGTTCGTTCAGCATCAGCCGCCGCAAACAGGGCGGCACACGGGTATGCGCACGCATTCCGGTACCGCCAATTGCACCCGGGCCGGCGCCGCGCCGCGCGACGCGGTAGCACCGCGACCCAAGTTTTCTGGCGGGCGTTCCCTGAACCGAGATCAGGGGTTTCCCTTAATCAATTAGGGGTATTCCCTGAACCGGTTTCAGGTTTTCCCTGAATCGCGTCGGCCTCGATATCGAATCACGACGCTCGCAAACACTTATAGCAAAAGGTTTTCAGCGGTCCACAGTACATAGCGGATGTGGGTCTTGCTTCCGAATCGTGCGCGGCGTATCCTTAGCCTCGAGAAGAATCGAATGCCCTATTAGAATACGCAGCAACTCCACAGACAACAGGATCTTGACATGACGACAACCGACAACACGCCCCCTCAGCCAACCCGCGTGTTTTACGTCGATGACCATGCCGTAATGCGCATTGGCTTGATGCAATTGCTTTCGCAGCGCGGGTTCGAGATTTGCGGCGACGCAGGTGATCCCGATGCAGCGTTCTCGGGCATCGAACGCGGCCGCCCCGAAGTCGTTCTGGTCGATCTGAATCTGCGGGGGTACGACGGAATTCAGTTGCTGCACGACCTGCACCAACGTTGGCCGAAGTTGCCACTGGTCGCCTACACGATGCATGACGACGCCCCCTACGTTGAGCGCGCACTCGCGGCCGGCGCGACCGGGTTCGTGTGCAAGAGTGAACCCACGGGCGTATTGCTCGAGACCATTGCAGCCGCCCTGCGTGGGGAGCGCACCTTGTCTCCGGCTGCCGCCCGAGGATTGTCACCCAGCGTGGCAGCACAGTTCAAGACCGACACGGCGACTCCGGCAACGGGCAACGTCGAGAATCTCGAGTTGGACCCGACCGTCATCAATGGCTTGCCGCCCCGCCCTCGGCAGGTCTTTGGCCTCCTGGGCGAGGGCTACTCGGTCACCGAGATCGCCACCAAGCTGTCACTCAGCCGCAAGACCGTCGAGACGCACTGCGCGCGCCTCTGCGAGACGCTCGGTGTGAGCACGCAGCGCGAACTCGCCCGACTCGCCGTCGCCTCTCGCCCATTTCGGTCGCGTACGACTTAACTCGATTTCAGGGACGGTTGACTTAACTCCGGGTCGTCGACCGTTTCCGTTTCGGATCTCGGTCCTCATCGGCCACCGAAGCGGCTTTCGCCCCACCCCAATCTGGGACCCTCGAGTTTTTTTCTGGCCCGACGCACCTCTCTGACGGCCTCGTTCCCTCAACCATGACCTTCCGCAACAAAAGTCTCCGGGATTTCCCTGAATCGGCCTCAGGGTTTCCCCCGACAGACAAACAGGGGTGACTTCCGCTAGCCTGCCGGCAATTCGCCGAAAAACGTCGGGAGGTCATCTCATGTCACGTGCCATCCGGTCGGTCGTCACCCCGCACCTGTTCGCCATCGCCGCTGTCGTCGCGGTGCTCGCCGCTGCGTTCACGAACGTGGTGGGCTGCCGCATGGGCAGCGACTACGACCCGTCGCAACCGGCCGTGCTTGCCGGCGCGCCGCGGGCCCTGACCGGACGCATTCTCGCCGACTCGACCGCGCCAAGCGTGCGCAGTGCAACGGCCCGGAGCGGCAACAGTCCCGTGATTGCGGATGACGCGACCGCCGCGTCGGGCACGCGCGCAGCCCAGGTGAGCGGCACGCTACCGATTGCCGGCGCGGAAGTGTGGTTGGCCGACCTGCCGACGGTACCTCATGTATTTACCGACGCGAGTGGCAGCTACCGCTTCGACCAGGTGCCGCCCGGCAACCACGCGGTCGTGGCCAGTTACACGCAACCGACGAGCGGCGTGGTCATGAAGATGCGCACCGACAACGTTGTCGTCAACGACGCGGCCGAGCAGGTCGTGGCCCCCGACGTCACGCTCCTGCCCGCCACCAATATCGTCACCGGCGTGCTGCGCGATGCGGCCGGCCAGCCGTTGCCCCCAAACACGCCGGTGCGGTTGTGGGGCGAGACCTTCTTCACCGGCGCCGGTGGCACCTTCACCACACCGCCGCTCCCGGCCGGATTCACCACAGCAGATATTGACGTTGTATTGCCTTCTGAGACGCTGACCGTCGCGGCCCTGCCATTCGTTTCCGGTGTGGCACCGGTCGCGGTCGACGTGTCGGTCGGGCAGGCGAGCACCACCGCCGGCGTGAACCATCCGCCGACCGTTCAACTGGCCCTCACCGCCGCGACGGTCGCCAACCGCGCGGCCAACCGCGTCGATCCGGGCGCCACCGTGCAGTTGCAGGCACGCGGCACCGACCCCGACGCCGACGATGCCGGCAAACTCGTGTTCGCGTGGGTCGCCGAGGGCGGCACCCTTACCGTTGATGCCGCCGACCCGACCAAGGCGACGTGGCTCGCGATGGCGTTCGACGGGCTTGCCACGATCACTGTGCATGTCACCGACACGCGCGGCGCCTCGGCGACCATGGCGCTGCCGATGCTGGTCGGCATCGACCGGCCGGCGCAGCGCGATGTCGAACCGCCCACCGTGGTCACGCGCGCGCCCGCGCCGGGAGCCGAACGCGTCGCCACCGACAGCCCGGTCTTGGTCACGTTCAGCGAGCCACTGTTTGCGGCCTCGGTCAACACCGACACCGTGACCGTGGCCAGCGGCGCCACCCGCATCGGCGGGCAGGTCACGCTTGGCGGCGATGGCAAGACCCTGACCTTTGCGGCCACGGCGGGGCTCCCCGCCGGCGCGCTGGTGCGCGTCACCGTGGCGACCACGGTGCTCGACCGGGGCGGCAACGCCCTCGCGGCCCCCGACACCTGGACCTTCACCACCGTCGCGCCGGCCGCCGTGGTCACACCGCCGCCGCCCCCGCCGCCGCCGGCCGACACCACGGCGCCGGTCGTCACCGTCGCGGCGCTCACCACCAACGACACGACGCCGACGCTGACGGGCACGATCGATGATCCGACCGCCACGGTGCGGGTCACGGTGAACGCGAAAACCTACACCGCGACGCTCAGCGGCACCACCTGGACCGTCACGATTCCTGACGCCGACGCGCTCACCGACGGTCAATACGATGTGCAGATCGCCGCCACCGACCCGGCCGGCAACGTCGGCCGCGACGCAACCAGCAACGAACTGACGGTCGACACCGCGACCCGCGTCGCCGTGTTGAGCGGCACGCCCGCCAGCCCAACCAAGGCGACCACCGCCGCGATCACCGTCGGCGGCACCGGCGTCGTTGCCTATAAATACAAACTCGACAACGGCGCATGGGGCGCCGAGACCGCCGTGACCACGCCGATTTCGCTCACGGACCTCACGGAGGGAGTCCACACGCTGATGGTGCTGGGCAAGAACGCGCTCGGCACCTGGCAGGCCGAGTCGGCCGGCACGACCTTCACCTGGACCATCGACACGACCGCGCCGGTCGTCACCGTGAGCGCGCTCACGACCAATACCACCACACCGACCCTCACCGGCACCGTGGATGACGCGAACGCCGCCGTGGTCATCACCGTCGGCAGCAAGCAATACACCGCCACCGTGTCCGGCACCACCTGGACCGCCGTGATTCCGAGCGGTGACCCGATTCCCGCGGGCACGCACGATGTCGCGGCTACCGCCACCGACCGCGCCGGCAATGTCGGCACGAACGCGGGCGTCCATGCGTTGATCATCGACACCGATGCGCTCGCGGTCACGATGACGACGACCGCGCCCAATCCCACCCGCACGGCGCCGATTCCGGTGAAGATCGTCTTCACCAAGGCCGTCGCCGACTTCACCATCGACGACATCACGGTCACCAACGGCACGAAGGCCGACTTCGCGGCGATCGACACGCGTCAATACACCTGCAATATCACCAACCCCGGTCAGGGGGAGGCCAAGGTCGAACTCGCGGCCAACGCCGCGCACGACGTGGCCGGCACCGGCAACACTGCGGCGACACCGCTCGCCGTCATCTTCGACAACGTCGCGCCCACCGTGACCTGCGCGGCACTTACCACCAATAGCACGACCCCGACACTCACCGGCACGGTCGAGGCGGGCGCCGCGGTGACGGCCACCGTGAACGGCCACACCTACACGGCGACCGTGACCGGCACCACCTGGACCACTGCGGTCAACGATGCGCTGACCAACGGCACCTACGACATCACCGTTGCCGCGACCGACGCGGCGGGCAACCTCGGCAACGATGCGACAACCAACGAACTGACGGTCGATACCAACGCGCTGACCGTAACCGTCGCGACCACGGCGAGCAACCCGACGAAGTTGTCGCCGATCCCGGTGACCGTGACTTTCGGCAAAGACGTGGCCGACTTTGTGGCGGCTGACGTCACCGTGACCAACGGCGCGCTGTCGGGTTTCGCCGCGACGAACGCGCGGGTTTACACTTTCAATATCACGCCGACAGGGCAGGGGGCCGTGTCTGTGACGGTCGCCGCAGGCGTCGCCCACGATGCGGCCGGCACGGCGAATGCGGCCGGGTCGATGAATACGACGTATGACACGGTCGCTCCGACGGTGACCGTGAATCAGAAGCCAGGCCAGGCCGACCCGACCGTGGCCAGTCCGATCGCCTTCACCGTGGTGTTCAGCGAACCGGTCACCGGTTTCGGCCAGACCAAGGTGACGCTGAGCGGCACCGCGAACCCGACGACGGCTGAGGTGACCGAGGTCGCCCCGAACAACGGCACGACGTTCGAGGTTGCGGCAAGCGGCATGAGCAGCGACGGCACCGTGGTGTGCCAGGTCGGCGCCGGCAAGGTCGCCGACACGGCCGACAATGCAAACGCACCTTCGACCAGCACCGACAATTCGGTGACGTGGGGACTCGACTCGGATGGCGACGGCGTGCCCGATATCTCCGATAACGCGCCTTTTGTGGCCAACCCCAGCCAGACCGACGTCGATGGCGATGGTATCGGCGACGTGATCGACATGCACACGCAGATGCCGCAGGTGACCGCGGTGGCGGTGGTCGATGGTCGCAACGTCGATGTCACCTTCGACGAACCGATGAAGACAAGTGATGTCACGACCGCGGCGAACTACACGCTGTCGGGCCCCGGCAAGGGCACGCTGGCCGATCATCCGAACAGTGTGGCGAACACCTCGGGCAACACGTATCGCCTGACCTGGACCACCGGCGAGATGAAGATCGCTGGCGACGTGACCATCACGGTCGCAAGCACCGTGCGCTGTTCCGAGAACAATGCGATGGGCACGACCAAGAGCGGCACCGCGACCGGCGCCGGCGTCGGGACCAGCCCCACCGTGACCCTCTCGAGCACCGCGCCGGCCACGACCAATGCCGCGATTCCGGTGACCGTCACGTTCGACGAGGACGTAACCGGCTTCGACGTCGACGACGTCGCGGTCGCCAACGGCACCAAGAGCGCCTTCACCAACACGACGCCCAACCGCGTCTGGACCCTGACCGTCACGCCGACCGCTCCCGGCGCCGTCACCGTCGACGTCGCCGCCGCCGCGGCCACTGATGCGGCACTCAACGGCAATACAGTCGCAACACAACTGACGCGCACGTATGACAACGTGGTGCCCACGGTGGCGCTGTCGAGCACCGCGCCGAACCCGACGAACACGTCGCCGATCCCTGTTACGATCACGTTCAGCAAAGACGTCTCGGGTTTCGATCTGACCGATCTGACCGTGGGCAACGGTGCCGCCGGCAACCTCCAGGTTGTGACCGCGAACCGCGTCTGGACCGCCGACATCACGCCGAGTGGGCAGGGGGCGGTGACGGTTGACCTCGCTGCGAACAAGGCTCAGGATGCGGCTGGCAACAACAATACAGCAGCAACACAGTTGACCCGGACGTATGACAACGTCGCACCAACCGGGGCATTTGCCGCGGTTTCTTCGCCCCGAACCGGTCTCCCGGGGATCTTGAACCTGACCATGTCGGAGTCTGTCACTGGCATCGATATCGGTGACTTCGCTCTGACCCTCAACGGGACGCCAGTATCACTGACAACCTGCGCAGTCGGCGGCACCGGTGCGAACTGGTGGATCGACCTGTCGTCGCTGATCTCGAACGATGGAACGTACGTGCTGACCCTCACGGCTGCGGGATCGGGTATTAAAGACGGCGCCAACAATCCGCTGGGCAGCGACGTGACGAAAACCTGGGTGGTCGATGCGACGCCCCCGACCGTCACCATCAGCTCGACGCGCGCCAACCCCACCAATGATCTGACCCCGATTCGGGTCAAGGTAACGTTCAGCGAGAATGTGACCGGCTTTGAGTCCGCCGATGTCACGGTGGCCAACGCTATTCTGAGCGACTTTTCGACTGTGTCGGCGTCAGAATACGTGTTCTACCTGACGATCACCGGCAACGGTCATCCGACCGTCAACGTCGCGGCGAACGTGGCCCAGGACGCAGGCGGCAACAACAATACGGCCGCAACACAATATGTGCATCAAGTCAGCGGGGCGGATGGGGCGGACGTCCTTTTCTCTGAAGGCGCGGCCACCTCGAAGTATGTCCTGGTGCCACGAACCCAATTGCCCGATAACACCTGGGTGCCCGCCTTCTACTGCGCCAAGTATGTTGCCGCGCAGGAGTCCGCAACCCGAGCCATGTCGGTTTCCGGCGCCGCCCCGTGGGTGTGGGTCATGTGGGACGAGGCCAAGACAGCTTGCACCAACGCCGGAGGCGCGTTGATTACGGAAGATCGATGGTTGGCGATCGCCAACAATGCCCTGAACGTCGGAGCCAACTGGACCAGTGGCACGAAGGGAACCGGAATGCTGTTCCGAGGCCATTCGGACGGAACCCCAAATAATGCACTTGTCAGCCCGAACGATGATTCGGACGGCTACGTCGGTACCGGCAACTCGGCGGCCAATGCGGTCGGCTCAGGCAAAGAGCAAAGCCGCATGAAGACTCTCTCGAACGGCGCGAAAATCTGGGACATCGGCGGCAACGTCTGTCAGTGGGTCGACCAACAGTGGCCCGCCGGCGACTGGTATACCGGCAATACTACATCAGGCTGGATCGAGACGAGCGACCCCATCACCCGCACCAGTATCACCACGACGATCTACACAGCCGCTGCCAATGGGGTTGGCCGGATTGAAAACGACAATGGCGTGGACTGCGCCTTCGTGCGCAGTGGCTACTGGAGCGACGCCGGCAATGCGGGGGCGTTCACCTTGCGTCTGACCACGGGCCCGTGGACCGCGGGCATCGCCTTCGGGTTTCGTTGCACCCGCGGCTCAACCTCAACCACCCCGCCGGCAGGCGACGTAACGGGCCCCGGCGTTTCGTTCTCCGGCCCGACCGGAACCCGAACGACGGCGGCGGCGGTGACCGTCTCGGTGACCTTCACCGAACCGGTTGAAGGGTTTGATGCGTCCGATCTGACTGCGACCAACTGCGTGCTTAGCAACTTCGCGTCGACCGACGGCGCTCACTACTCGTTCACGCTCGAGCCGACCGGCAACGGCAACCCGTCGGTTGATCTCGCCGGCAACAAAGCCTTCGACATGGCCGGCAACCCGAACACGGCGGCCGCGCAGTATTCCTTCACCCTCGCAGGCGCGGATGGCAGCGACGTGACCTTCACCGAAGGCGCAGCCACGTCGAAGTATGTCCTGGTGCCGCGCACCCAATTGCCCGACGGCACCTGGGTTCCTGCGTTCTACTGCGCGAAGTACGTCGCGGCCCAGGAATCGGCAAGCCCTCTGCGCGCCTGTTCAATCTCGGGAGCAACGCCGTGGGTGAGCATCAACTGGAACGACGCGAAGACGGCCTGCACGAATTCCGGTGGGTCATTGATCGGCGAGGACCAATGGTTGGCGATCGCCAACAACGCCCTCAACGTGAACGCCAACTGGACCGGCGGAACCAAGGGCAGCGGCATGCTGTTCCGTGGTCACTCAGACAGTTCCCCGGCGGCAACTCAAGTGGCTCCGATGGACGATTCCGACGGTTATGCGGGAACAGGAAACTCAGTTTCTGTCGGAACGGAACAGTGCCGAATGAAGACTCTGACAAATGGAGCAAAGATCTGGGACATCGGTGGAAACCTGAACCAATGGGTTGACGGGTTTCAGGCCGCCAACACGTCCTACTCTGGAATCCAGGCGTCAAGTTGGTATGAGTACTCGAGCATCAGTCTTGCAAAGATCCTTCCCAAGATACCAGCCCTTGGGCCAAACCCCTTTGATTCAACAGCAGGCGTCGGAAAAATATACCAGGATTACGGACCGCTGGATCGCGCATTCATTCGGGGCGGTGGTTATTGGGACGGGGCCCAGGCAGGGGCGTTCATGTTGTTTCTCGGAAGCCATCCGAACGATTTCGGCGGCGGCATGGGATTTCGCTCCACGAGACCGTAATCTGGAAAAAGGCGGGGACGCATGCATTTCCGAGAGAAGCATGCGCCCCCGCTCTGTTTGCGCAACACCGGATTACTGGACTGCTCACGCATGGAATCAGGGACGCAAACTTTTCGGAAAGAAGCAGGCGTCACCGATTCTGCCTGCGGTATATTGAAGTGGTGAAGGTTGTCATTTCATCGACCCCGAGACCGACGAACCACACATCTGGATGCACGGTGTGACCGAAGATGAGGCGATGGAAGTTTTTCGCAATAGGCAAGAGGACCGGCCGGCTGAACGAAAAGCCCGAGTATGCATTGGGCAGACCGAAGGAGATCGATTCCTGGAAATGATCTACCGCATGTTTCCCGGCGAAATCCTCATCATCACGGCCTACGACCTTTCCGGAAAGGCGCTCAAGGCATTCAGGAGGAGGGACAAGAAATGAAGAGAAAACGATATCTTCCGCAAGGTTGCACTGAAGCCGAGATCAAGGCAATCGCCGATCATTACGATAACCAGACTGATGAAGAGGCGGCGCAGGAAGACGAGCGGTATCGGAAGGAACAGGCAGAGTATCGCTTGATGCGAATTCCTCCGCGGTTGGTCAAGATCGTTGAAGAGTTGATCGAACTGTATGAGCCCGGGAGCGTCCGCGCGCTGATTTCTCGAGAAGCAAAGGCAAAGCGACCGAAGGTGGCGTGAG